>NZ_JBIFFY010000020.1:0-1997 GCF_043558125.1 Sulfitobacter sp. 1A12056
ATGGAAAACCCATGTGATCTACGTGTTAGGCGATCAGCGTGCCTGCCGCTTCGGTGTGTTGCGACGCCAGATCACCGGCATCTCTCCCAAGGTGCTGACCACCCGCCTGCGGGAGTTGGAAGCCGATGGGCTGGTTTGGCGCAAACAGGAGAATACCATTCCGCCCAAGGTGACCTACGGGCTAACTGAGAAAGGCCTTGCCGTGCATGCGGTGCTGAAGGAGCTTGAAAGGATTAAAGTCTAAGTGCGCTCCAAAAAACGGATTAAATCGGGTCAATAAATCTATCAAAACCCTTAGCAACGGGGATCGCGGCAACTTTTGAGTTGGCACTTATTGGTGCTTTCGGCCCTGACCTGCCGTTCAATCCCTTGCCGATCGCCGCGGTGCAGCTTCACTAGACCGGCCATTCGTCCATCGCGCAGCATCATCGGAGGATGAAGGTCGGCAGGGCGGACTTTGCTGACCTTCGATGAACGGCAGATAGGTTAGAGCATCGCAACAGATGCTACTGGTCCCTCGCAAGAGCCGCAATCGAGACCATCTGGCCCCGCAGGTGCGCGCCTTCATCGACTGGACCCTCGAGCTTTTCCGCATGACCGAGGACCAACTGATTGGCCGCCCATGAAGCTTACGGCGCAACGTCCAAATGCTGCGGCCCCGTCGGCCCGGCAGGTCGACCACTGCGGTAAGGCTCGGTATGGTTGCATCCGGCAGATACGGAGAGAAAAAATGACCGAAACCAAGGATCGCGTCGTGCGGGTTCACGCCATCGGCGGCCCAGAAGTGCTGCACATCGACCATATCCCGGTCGAGGCGCCCGGCCCCGGCGAGATCGGCATCCAGGTCTCTGCGATCGGCCTGAACCGCGCCGACGTCATGTTCCGCCGCAACAATTATATCGAGAAGGCGGAACTGCCCTCGCGCCTCGGCTTCGAGGCCTCTGGCCGGGTGACGGGGCTTGGCGAAGGCGTCGGCGGTTTCCAAAGCGGCGACAGGGTTTGCGTCGTGCCCGGTGCGCCGCTCGGGGAACATGGCACCTGCGCCGACTGGGTCAATGTTCCGGCCTCACGTATCCTGCCTTGCCCGGAAGGGCTCGACGACGCAGAGGCCGCCGCACTCTGGATGTCCTATGTCACGCCCTACGGCGCGCTGATTGAGATCTGCCGGATCCGCGCAGGCCAGCACGTGCTGATCACCGCGGCAAACAGCACGGTGGGGCTGGCTGCAATCCAGATTGCCCGCACGGTCGGAGCCTACCCGATCGCGACCGTCCTGAGCGAAAGCCTGCGCCAGCCGGTGCTGGAGGCCGGGGCCGAAGCGGTGATCGTGATGGAAAGTGAAGACCTGGCCCAAGGCCTCGCCCGGGCTGCTCCGGATGGCATCGACGCCGCCTTCGATGCTGTCGGCGGCCCTCAGGTCGCACAGATCGCCGAAGCGATGCGCCCGCGTGGAACCATCGTCATCCACGGCGCGCTGAGCCCCGACCAGACGCCTTTCCCGCTGAAGCTCGCTCTGCGCAAGAACCTGTCTCTGCGTGGCTATTACTACACCGAGGTGACCGACGATTCGGAGGCCCTGAGCCGGGCGCAGGACTTCCTCAACAAGGGCATCGCCGCAGGTCATGTGGTTCCGAAAATCGATCGCAGCTTCGCGTTGGAGGATATCGCCGAGGCCCATGCCTATCTGGAAAGCGGGCGACATTTGGGGAAAGTCGTGGTCCTGACTCAGGCGGGGAACTAAGAATTCTCTTGGCGGCTTGAGTGCTAACCTCACTTTCTGCAATTGCATTCACCGCGCTGTTTCTGGGTGTCCGCAAAGGGCTCAAAGAAGACGTTAGCTGCAGCGAGCACCAAGGTCTCCTAGGCGGACAAAGCGCCATTTTGCTGCGGCTGCGCAAATGGCTGCTTTAGGCCTGGCGCACCAATAGAACATTGCAGCAGGACACGTCGGTTAATCCGTATAGCTTCGGCAGGCATCGACCCCTACGGCTGTCGAG
>NZ_JBIFFY010000021.1:0-1892 GCF_043558125.1 Sulfitobacter sp. 1A12056
GCGGTGCGTCTCAGCGCCGCCGGTAGAGGGGGTTCTAAGGTTAGTGAGGCAAAGCCGCAAGCAGAAAGTTGAGAAAAGATGAGATTTCGAGGAACTTTTCGGCAAGATGCTGAAATGGCGTGCTAATTTCCCGCATCTAACGCGCCGGAGCTGGCCTCCCCCGCCCTATCTGAGCCGATACCTTCACTGCCAGCCCTTGAAACGACCGCGATTCACGGGATCACAGGGCAAACTCGGCGACTCGCAGCGCAGGCCCTACCCCTCCCCTGCATCCTCCTCCGCCCGGCTGAGCGGAAGCGGCTCTTTGAAGGTGAGCGTGCGGTAAGGGAAAGGAATCTCTAGCCCTGCTTCGTCCAGCGCCCGTTTCACCGCGGTCACCACCTCATCCCGAGAACGTCGCTGCTCGACCGGGGCTGAGCCTGTCCACCAAGTGACCTCGAAATTGATGGAGGACTCCCCGAACTCTTGGGCGAAGACCTGAATCGGATGCTCCCCCTGCTCTACCGTCTCGCAGCGCGCGACCGCTTCGGAGATCACCGCCCGCGCTTCACCCAGATCGACATCATAGGCCACCCCGCAGATCACGGTTTGCCGACGGTGCGTTTGATCCGTGCGCACATAGACGGGGTTCTTAAAGAGCATCGCATTGGGCACGATCACCAGCTGCCCGTCCGTCTGGCGGATATGGCTCTCTCTAATGGCGATATGGGTGACCTTGCCCTCGATCCCCTCGCATTCGATATGATCCCCCATGCGCATTTCCCGGCGAAAGAGGATGATGATCCCGGCGAGGAAATTCTCAAAGACGTCCTTGAAAGCGAAGCCAATGGCGACCGACCCGATGCCGAGCCCCGCCAGAATGCTGGCAGGCGTGAGCCCGGGAAAGACGATCACGGCCGCGATCATGATGCCAAAGATCCAGATGAGGATAGACGTCAGTAGGGTAAAGAGATCCTGAAGGCTCGGGCGCAGCTTGGTGCGGGACAGGGTTTTGCTGACCAGCGACCGGCCAAGCGCGGCCATGGCCCAGGTCAATATCAAGACGAGGGTTGCGACAGCGATCTGCGGCAAAAGTGCGATTGTCTCTCGCGCCATCTCCATGATCTGGCGCCACATGATCCTGACTGGCTCCACCCTACCCCTCCTCTGGCTGTTTGGTAGTTTGCCGCAAAACCCATGCTGCGGCGAGTGTTACTTGCGCCCCGTTCAACGCGCCACCACTGGCCGTGCGACGATCGGGGGCTAGCTTAGGGCAAGGTTTAGTCTATTTGGAAAGGAGCCCGGCGCACCCGGCGTGACACTATGGACATCATTCGCATCATCATCGCCATCCTACTGCCCCCTCTTGGGGTGTTCTTGCAGGAAGGTCTGGGAAAGCACTTCTGGATTAACATTCTCCTGACCTTGCTGGGTTACCTGCCCGGGATCGTCCATGCGCTCTATATCATCATCAAAAGGTGAGAGCGCGGGCAGCAGCCCGAATAGAGAAAGCGCGCCTCCGGTAAGAGGCGCGCTTTTGCAATCAATCAGATAGTTTGTCCTTGGCGTCACCGACACCCTTTTGCACTTTGCCCTCGGCCTGATCGGCCTGACCTTCGTGCTTCAGGTCTTCGTTGCCTGTGGCATCGCCGGCTTCTTCTTTCAGCTTGCCACCGATGTCTTTCGCCTTGCCTTTAGCTTGGTCGTCATTTGCCATGGTTGCTCTCCTCTATCTAGGTAGGGGAACAACGTTGGGCAGGAGGCGCGGGTTCCGTTGCGGGTGAGGGAAATCACGCGCTGATGGTGGCGAGGGTGTCGCCTGATTGTTCTGGTAAAAATGGTGCCCGGGGGCGGAGGGTTTACTCCGTTGTGTTCCCGTTACAGGCATCCCTTCAGCTGGTAGCTCCAGCAAA
>NZ_JBIFFY010000007.1:0-209422 GCF_043558125.1 Sulfitobacter sp. 1A12056
TGCTTAACATTGCAAGAAACCGAAACGCACCTCTGCATATGGGACCGAAGCGATGATTGATTTCTACACATGGACCACCCCCAACGGCCGCAAAGTCTCGATCCTGCTCGAAGAATTGGGGATCGACTACAATGTGCATGCCATCAACATCGGCAAGGATGAGCAGCACGCGCCCGAGTTTCTAAAGATCAGCCCCAACAACAAAATCCCCGCCATCGTGGACCATGACACTGGGGTAAGCCTGATGGAATCCGGCGCGATCATGGTCTACCTCGCCGAGAAACATGGCCGCTTCCTGCCCGAGGGGCAGGCCGCGCGGGCCGAGGTGATGCAATGGTTGATGTGGCAGATGGGCGGTTTTGGCCCCATGGCCGGGCAGGCGCATCACTTCCTGCATTTCAACCCCGGCAAGGCCGCCTATGCTGAAGAGCGTTTCGGGGCCGAGGTCAAACGGCTTTACGGCGTGCTCGACAAGCAGCTTGAGGGGCGGGACCATATCTGCGGCGAGTATTCCATCGCGGATATGGCCTGCTGGCCTTGGGTGTCGCGCTATGAATGGCAGCAGATCGACCTTGCCGACCACCCCAATGTGCGTGCGTGGTACCAGCGCCTGCGCGCACGGGAGGCGGTGCAAAAGGGCTACCATGTGCCCAAGGTGATGGGCGAGATTCCCGAGGGCTGACATCCGCCCCCCGCCGCGGCTGCAACGTAGGCGGGAACCAAGAGACAAGTTGAACGGTTGCACTCCCGAAGGCAGTGCTGCCACGCGCGCAGGCTGCCCGTTTCACGAATGGGGGGGCAGTATCGTGACACTTGATCTCAAAGGTGTATCCTTGCTCGGCTGTCGGGCACTGCCATGAACAGTGCGCCGCGTTTCGACCCTTTTCCGCCCCAGTCGCAAAGGGATATCCTTTCGCAATCTGCCCGAAAGGCCCTGCGCCACGCGGCGCGGGCCGAAGAGGCGGGCACCGCCCCGATCAGCGGCTCTATCGACATTCTGCGCGACGCGGGGCTGATGCTGGAAGATGGCGCCACGGCGCCTTTGCGCACCGCCCATGCGCTGATGCAGATCGGTGCCGCCAACCTCAGCGTCGGCCGCTTATGGGAGGGCCACGTCAACGCGCTGCGCCTGATCCGCCTATACGGCAGCGCGGCGCAGGCAGAGCGAGCGAAGCAGGTGATCCGGCAAGGTGGGCTTCTGGGCGTTTGGGGGGCCGATGGCGGCAATCCGGCGCGTTTCGAGAAGGGTGTTTTGAAGGGTGAGAAGATCTTTGCCTCCGGCCTCGGCACTGTCACCCATGCGCTCGTCTCGCTCAATTCCGGCCCTGAGGTGCAGCTTGCGCTGATCGATGTGACCGACCCCGCCCGCGGCGATGCCTCCCAATGGGACATGCTGGGGATGCGGGCAACGGCCTCGGGGACCTATAATTTTTCCGGCCTGCCTCTTGAGGATGACGCGCTTATCGGTGCTCCCGGCGACTATCTGAAAGAGCCGCATTTCGTCGGCGGCGTCTGGCGGATCGCAGCGCTTCAGGCGGGCGCGGCGGCGGGGTTGATCGATGCGGCGGCCACTGCTCTGCGGGACATGGACCGGCTTGAGGCCGAGGCCCAATTGAGCCGCCTGATGCAGGTGCTGATGCGGGTCTGGGCTGGTATGGCATTGGTCGAACGCGCCGCTCTCGCCAACGCGGATGACCACGCGGAGGAGACGCTCGTCAGCGCCTCGATCGCCGCGCGGATTTATACTGAGGAAGTCGCCCTCGACGCGATCAAAGCGGTGGAGCAGAGCCTTGGTTTGCGCCATTTCACCGGAACTTCCGAGACAGGTCGCATGGCGCGCGATCTTTCGGTCTATTTGCGCCAAGCCGCGCGCGACGCCTTCCTGCAACGGGCCGCTCGCCATGCGCTTTCGAGTGACCAGACGGTTTGGGGTGTCTTTGGATGAGCCATAACGCCCCCCTCGCCGAGGCTCTGTCGGGCCGCGAAAAGATTGTGGTTCTGGCGCCGCACCCGGACGACGAAACACTCGGCTGCGGCGGGCTTGTGGCCCGCGCTTTCGCAGGGCCCGGGGCGCATGTCATTTGCGTGACCGATGGCGGCGCCAGCCACCCCGGCTCCCGCGCATGGCCTCCGGCCCGATTGGCCGAAAGGCGACGCGCGGAATTGGCAGAGGCGCTTGATCTCCTTGGTGGCGGCGCAGCGGATTTGACATGGCTCGGCCATCCCGACAGCCGATTGCACGAAGTGCCTGCCGACGCCATCCTGACCGAGCTGATGCAGGTAATCGACGCGCAAACGGCACGCCACGTCTTCGTCCCGGCCCGCGAAGACAGACATTGCGACCACCAAACCACCGCGTCACTGGCCGACGGCCTGCGCGCGCAGCGCCCCGATCTGCATTTTCATAGCTATCCGGTGTGGAGCCGTTTCGACGATCCGAACTTTGCCGAGAACACGGCAGGCTACGCCCCCCTCACCCTCGACACCGCCGCCTACCGCGAAGCCAAGAGTGCCGCGATCCGCGCGCATCGCAGCCAGCTTGGCCAAGTCGTGCAAGACGATCCCGAGGGGTTCGTTCTGCCCGAGGCGATGATCAACCTCTTCGCACAGCAAGACGAAATCTTTTGGAGGATGCCGTGATGGGTGTGGGGTTGGATCATCTCCAAGGTCTCTATGCCGAGACGAGCGATCCTTGGGGGTTCGAACATAGCGCCTATGAGCAGGCCAAATTCGCGGCGACGCGGGCGGCGCTTTCGCAAGATGGCTACCGATCGGCCTTTGAACTCGGTTGCGGCAATGGTCAACTGGCACGCCACCTGATCGACATCTGCGCGCGCTATACCGGGATGGACGCCGTGGCCAGCGCCCTGACCGCCGCGCGCAAAACGGTGCCAGAGGGGCGCTTCGTCCAAGGGTTCTATCCCGGCCCCCTGCCCGAGGGGGACTTCGATCTGCTGATCCTCTCCGAAGTGCTCTATTTTCTGGATCATGCGGGGCTGGACCAACTGGCGACCGACATCGCAACCCGCTGGCCGCAGGCCGAGATCATCTGCGTGACTTGGCGCGGTGACACCGGCAATCCGTTGCAAGGGGAAGAGGCGCTGAACGGCTTTGCCAAGGCGCTCGACACCCATGCCTTCACCTGCGTCAGCAAGACCGAGAACTACCGCATCGACCGCGCCTTTCCGGAGGGTGACAGATGAGTTTCGAGCGCTGGAAAGACACCGCGATCATCATCCCCGCCCGGAACGAAGCGGAGCGGATCGGCGATTGCCTCACCGCCCTCGCCCCCCAGTGTAACGACCGTGTCCACGTGATCCTCGTGGTGAACAACACCGATGACGACACCGCCAAGATCGCCACGGCAGCGGCAGGGCGGCTTGGCATCGACCTCACCGTGCTCGACCTCACCTTTCCCCCCGGCATGGGGGTCGGCGCGGCACGGCGGAAGGGCTGCGCCGTGGCGCTCGAACAGATGCCTCATCTGCGCCAGATCCTGACCACCGATGCCGATTGCCGCGTCAGCCCCGATTGGGTCGCGCGCAGCATTCACCACCTCCAACGCTTTGATGCCCTCTGCGGCAGGGTCACGCTGAACCCCGAAGAGGCCGCCTGTTTGTCGCAGCAAGACCCCATGTTTGAGGCCCATGAAATGGCCTACCGCCGCTTGGTGCTCACGCTCTACGCGCGGCACGCCCCGAACTGCGCCGATTTGCAAGGCAGCCACGGCGAAGCGCCGGGGGCCAGCCTTGGCTTTACCCGCGACGCCTATGAGTCCGTCGGCGGTTTCGCCCCGATCCCCTGTGGCGAGGACCGCGCGATCATCCGCGCCCTGCGGGCCGCGGGCCGCCGGGTGCATCACGCGGATGATGTCTGGGTCGAAGCCTCTTGCAGGCTTGTCGGGCGGGCGGCAGGCGGCATGGCCGATACGCTGCGCACTCGGCTGAGCGGGGCGGGCTATCTGGCCGATGACTGTTTGCCGGATGCGGGCTGCTTGCTGGAGAAACTGCGCCGGGGGGCCTTGGGCTGCTGGCCGGTGCAGGTGCCAGAGGCTGAACGCATTCCGGTCGATGAACTGCCCGCGCATATCGCGCTGCTGCGGGGCTTTTTGGACAAGTCCGCGGCCCGTGAGACAGCCGCCCCCCTCGCACCGGAGGCGGGAGGTCCCCGCCCGCGCGAGAACTTTCCCGCCCGCCGGGCAAAAGCATCGGAACCCCTCGCCGCGGGGGTGGTTGAACTCTCATAGGGTCGGGCAATCACCGCCGGCACTGGAGCGGCCCTCTCGGCCCGCCACATATTAGCAACAAATCCTCCCGATTATATTCCGGGGGCGCTGTGGAGAAAGATCATGACAGACAAAGCACTTGGCAAAGGCGGCGAACCCCGCCAGCAAACCACGGACCGCGAAAAGACGATGACGACCGCGCAGGGCGGCCCGATCGCGGATGATCAGAACTCACTCAAAGCAGGTCCGCGTGGCCCGGTCTTGATGGAAGACCATGTATTCCGCGAGAAGATGTTTCATTTCGACCATGAGCGCATTCCAGAGCGTGTCGTTCACGCCCGCGGCTACGGCGTGCATGGGCATTTCGAGCTGAAAGAAGCGATCCCCGAACTGTCCTGTGCCGATATCTTCCAGCGCGTCGGCGAAAAGACCCCGACCTTCACCCGTTTCTCCACCGTGGCAGGCAACAAGGGTTCTTTCGATCTGGCCCGCGACGTGCGCGGTTTCGCGACGAAGTTCTACACGCAAGAAGGCAACTGGGACCTCGTCGGCAACAACATCCCCGTGTTCTTTATCCAAGACGCGATCAAGTTCCCCGATCTCATCCACTCCGTCAAACCCGCCCCTGACCGTGGCTTCCCGCAGGCGCAGTCGGCGCATGACAACTTCTGGGATTTCGTCTCGCTCTCGCCCGAGGCGATCCATATGACGCTGTGGCAAATGTCCGACCGTGCGATCCCGCGCTCGTTCCGCTTTATGGAAGGCTTCGGCGTGCATACCTTCCGGCTGGTCAACGCCGAAGGCAAATCGCATTACGTCAAGTTCCACTGGAAGCCCAAACAGGGTCTGCAATCGGTGGTCTGGAACGAAGCGCTCAAGATCAACGGCGCGGACCCGGATTTCCACCGCCGCGACATGTGGGATGCGATCGACGCGGGCGATTATCCGCAGTGGGATTTGGGCATTCAGGTTTTCGACGACGAATTCGCCGATAACTTCGAGTTCGACATCCTTGATGCCACCAAGATCATCCCCGAAGAGCAGGTGCCGGTGCGCATCATCGGGACGCTGACGCTTGACGCCAATGTCGACAACTTCTTCGCCGAGACCGAGCAGGTGGCCTTTTGCACCCAGAACATCGTGCGCGGGATCGACCACACGAATGACCCGCTGCTTCAGGGCCGGAATTTCTCCTACCTCGACACGCAGCTTAAGCGTCTCGGCGGGCCGAACTTCACCCATATTCCGATCAACGCGCCGAAATGCCCGTTCCACCACTTCCAGCAAGACGGCCATATGGCGATGCACAATCCCAAGGGCCGCGTGAACTACGAGCCCAACAGCTGGGGCGAGGATGACGGCCCGCGCGAGAACCCCGAGATTGGTTTTCAGAGCTACCCGGCCGAAGTCGAAGGCACGAAACAGCGCGTGCGGTCCGAGACGTTCGCTGACCACTACAGCCAAGCGCGGCAGTTCTACATCAGCCAGACCGAGATCGAGCAGCAGCATATCGCGGCGGCCTATACCTTCGAGCTGTCGAAATGTCAGGAAGAACGCATTCGCCTGCGGATGCTCTCGCATCTGATGAACGTCCATGACGATCTGGCGAAACAGGTGGCCGAAGGCTTGGGCGTGACCGAGATGCCGGAACCCGCCAAACCCGCGCGGGAGCCGATCACCGATCTGCCGCCGTCGGATGCGCTCAGCATTCTAAAGAACGCGCCGAACAGCTTCGCGGGCCGCAAGTTGGGTCTGTTCCTGACCGAAGGCGCGGATGCCTCGGTGGTGGAAGCCTTGGAAAAAGCCTTTGCCGATGAGGGCGCGATGGTCGCCATCGTGACGCCGCATATCCAAGGGGTGACCCTTTCGGACGGCAGCACCCGCGAAGCGGATGAGAAGATCGACGGCGGCCCCTCGGTGGTCTTTGACGCGGTGGCCTTAGTCTTCGGTGAAGAGAAAGCCGATAAGATCGCCAAGAACAAACCGGCGCAGGATTTCGTCTCGGACGCCTTTGCGCATAATAAGTTCATCGCCTGGACCAAAGCCGCCGATCCGCTGCTCAACGCCGCCGGGATTGAGAAGGACGAGGGCACGATCGAGGTCTCTGCCGATAATGCGGACGCGTTCCTTCAAACCTGCCGCAAACTTCGGTTCTGGCAGCGCGAAGAAAAGCTGAACTGGGAATAAGATAACACCGGGCCGGGGCGGCGATGCCCCGGCCCTTTTTCTAGCGCCGATGCACCTGTGATGAGGGCGAAATCGCGTTCGCCGTGTCCTGAAGGCGCGGCAGAATCTCGGCCCTGATCCGCTCCCGCGTCCAAGTATGCGCCGAGACCGAACATTGCACCGCCGCAAAGGCCCGCCCATCCGGGCCGGTAATCGGACAGGCCACCCCGATCTCGGACAAAATCATCTGATCGCTGGAGATCGCATAGCCCTGCTGCACGGCCTCACCGATGCTGTTGCGGATCGTGGCGCGGTCCATCGTGGTGCGCGCGGTAAAGGGTTTGAGCGGCCAAGTCTCGATCGCTTCTTCCCGGTCCTCGGGCGAGAAGGTCGAGATGATCGCCCGCCCCGCCGACGTCGAAAGCGCAGGCAACCGCCGCCCGATCACCGTCGCCGCGAAATAGGTTCGCTGGCAGGGCAGTCGGCTGACGTAGATGATATGATCGGTCGAAAGCTCGGCGAGGTTCACCGTCTCCCCGATCTCTTGGCTGAGGTCGATCAGCTTGGGAATCGCCTGCCCCACCAATTGATCCGACCAGTAATAGGCATAGGCCAGCTCCAACCAAGCATGAGACGGGCGGTAGCGCCGCGTGGCTGGATCCTTTTCCAACATCCCCTCGATATGCAGCGTATTCGCCAGCCGTTGAACCGCGCTTTTGTCCAATCCGCTGCGCGCGGCCAGCTCGACCAACGACAATTCCGTATGCGATTCATCGAAGGCGCGGAGCAGCCGCAGCCCCTTGGCAAGCGACCCGACGTAGAGGGTATTTTGCTTCTTTTCCAATCACCTACCCCGAAATCTGGCCCAATTGTTCAAACCGGGGCTTGACGTATGTCGATCTGATTGCGTTTATTAATCGTATTGCGATACCAAGTATTATTATATGATACGAGACGCAAGTCAAAAAGATACGGAACCGAATTCGTTAACCAGCAGGGGAGTTGACCATGAAATCCACGGTCCTGAAATCAACCATCACCGGGCTTGTCCTGGCCGCCGCCACGGGCGCGGCTTGGGCGGACAAAGCTAATGACACGCTGAATGTCGCCTTCACCAAAGAGCTTGAGAACGTCGACAGCTACTTCAACTCGTCCCGCGAAGGCGTGGTGCTGCAACGCGCGGTCTGGGATGGTCTGATCTACCGCGATCCGGTCACCAACGAATACATGGGCAACCTCGCCACCGAATGGGAATGGGTCGACGACACGACCATCGAATTCAAACTGCGCGAAGGCGTGAAATTCCACGACGGCTCGGACTTCACCGCCGATGACGTGGTCTTTACCGTGAACTACGTGGCCGATGAGGCCAATGGCGTGAAAACGCAGCGCAACGTGAACTGGATGAAATCGGCTGAGAAGGTCGACGACTACACCGTGCGCATCATGCTGAAAGAGAAGTTCCCGGCGGCGATCGAATTCCTTTCCGGCCCCGTTTCGATGTATCCCAGCGACTACTACGAAGAAGCCGGCCCAGAAGGCATGGGCCTGAAACCCGTCGGCACTGGCCCTTACAAGGTGACCGAAGTCGTCCCCGGCCAGCACTTCAAACTGGAAGCCTATGAGGGCTACCACGACAGCCCCAAGGGCAAGCCCAGCATCAAGAACATCGACATCCGCACCATCCCGGATGTGAACACGCAGATGGCCGAACTGTTCAGCGGCTCGCTTGATCTGATTTGGCAGGTGCCTTCGGACCAAGCCGAGAAACTGGCCGAGCGGGATGAGTTCCAAGTCTCCAACGAATCCACCATGCGCGTGGGCTATCTGACGCTCGATGCGGCGGGCCGGTCCGAGGACAGCCCCTTCACCGACGTGCGCGTGCGCAAGGCTGTGAACTATGCGATCAACCGTCAGGAACTGGTCGACGCGCTGCTTAAAGGCAAATCCAAAGTCGTCTACACCCCTTGCTTCCCCAGCCAGTTCGGCTGCGACGAAGACGCGGCGGTGAAGTATGAATACAACCCCGAGAAGGCCAAGGAATTGCTGGCCGAAGCTGGCTACGAAGACGGTCTGACCATCGACTTCTACGCCTACCGCGACCGTGAATATGCCGAGGCGATCACCAGCTATCTGAACGCTGTGGGCATCGATACCAACTTCAAGATGTTGCAGTATTCCGCCCTGCGCGAGCAGAACATGAAGGGCGAAACCGCCGTGTCGTTCCAAACATGGGGCAGCTATTCGATCAACGACGCCTCCGCCATGGTCAGCCAGTTTTTCAAACATGGCTCGCTCGACTACGCGATGGACGACGAAACGCTCGAATACCTCAACATCGCCGACAGCTCGACCGACCCTGAGGTCCGCAAAGAGAACTACTCCAAGGCGATCGAACGGATCACCGAGGAAGCCTATTGGGCGCCGATGTTCTCCTACAACACCAACTACGTGACCACCAACGAGGTGGAATACACGCCCACAGCCGACGAAGTCCTGCGCTTCACCACGGCCAGCTGGAAGTAAACCAATCGGCGGGGGCGCCGTGACCGGTGCCCCTGCCCTTCTCCCCTTCCGCACCCAACCCAGACCCACGCGGCAGGCCCTCGCCTGCGGCGCAGCCTCAAGGTAGTTGCACCCGTGCTTCAATTCATTCTCAAACGATTGGGACTGGCCCTTCTCGTGGCCTTCACCGTGTCGTTTATCAGCTTTAGCCTGCTGTTCCTGTCGGGCGACCCCGCCGCCGCGCTGGCCGGTGAAACCGCCAGTGGCGAAGATATCGAGGCCCTGCGCCGTCTCTATGGTTTTGACCGGCCCATGCTGGTGCAATATGGCGAATGGCTGTTTTCGGCCCTTCAAGGCGATTTCGGCGAGAGCTACTATTTCCGCCTGCCCGTCGCCTCGCTCATCGCCGACCGATTGAGCGTGACCATGACGCTAGGGGTCTGCGGGATCACCTTCGCGTTGCTGACCGCCGTGCCCTTGGGCGTGGTCGCCGCGATCCGCCCCAATTCGATCATCGACCGTGTGGCCCTGTTCATCTCGGTCGCCGGCCAAGCGATGCCGAGCTTCTGGTTCGGCCTCATCCTGATCGTGGTGTTTGCCATCCAACTGGGTTGGCTGCCACCCTCGGGCACCGACACATGGCGGCATTTCATCCTGCCGACCGTGGTGCTGGGCTATTACGCCATGCCCGCCATCATGCGCCTGACGCGCGCGGGCATGCTGGACGTGCTGAACTCCGACTACATCCGCACCGCGCGGGCCAAGGGCGCGAACGAGCGCCGGGTGCTGTTCCGCCATGCGCTGCGCAACGCGATCATCCCCGTGGTCAGCCTCGCCGCCGTACAGATGGGCTTCATGCTGGGCGGCTCCATCGTGGTTGAGTCGATCTTCGCGCTCCATGGCGCGGGCTATCTGGCGTGGGAGAGCATCGCGCGCAACGACCTGCCCACCGTGCAGGCGCTGATCCTGATCTTCTCGATGTTCTATATTGTTTTCACCTTCCTCGCAGACGTGCTGAACGCATGGCTCGACCCCCGCATGAGGAGCAGCTGACATGGCCACGGCAAGCACACATGACAGCCTTTTGGACGAAATCACCGGCCCGACCCCCGGCCAGATGCTGCGCAAGCGCATCTTCGGGCACCAAGGTCTGCTGATCGGGGCGGTCGTTCTGATCATCCTCACGATCATCGCGATCCTCGCGCCTTGGATTGCCCCGCATGATCCCTATGCCCAAAGCCTGATGACCCGGATGGAGCCCCCCGTTTTCATGGGCGGCACATGGGAGCACCCCTTGGGCACCGACCATCTGGGCCGCGATTACCTGTCGCGCCTAATTTACGGCGCGCGGATTTCGCTGCTGATCGGGGCCGTGGCGGCGCTGATCTCGGGTCTGATCGGGACCGCGATGGGCGTGGCTGCGGGCTACTTCGGCGGCAAGGTCGACGCGGTCGTAACCTTCCTCATCAACGTGCGTCTCGCGATGCCGGTGGTACTGGTGGCGCTGGCCGTGGTGGCGATCCTTGGCGGATCGCTGCAAGTGGTGATCATGGTGCTGGGCCTGCTGCTGTGGGACCGTTTCGCGGTGGTCATGCGCGCCTCCACCATGCAGGTGCGGCGGCGCGAATACGTGGCCGCGGCACAGGTCATCGGCGCCTCCACCCCGCGCATCCTCTTGTCCGAGATCATGCCCAACATCGCCAACAACCTGATCGTCGTCGTAACGCTGGAGATGGCCCATGCGATCCTTCTGGAAGCGGCACTCTCGTTCCTCGGCCTTGGGGTGCAACCGCCGACGCCGAGCTGGGGGCTGATGGTCTCCGAAGGCAAGAACATGATGCTGTTCGAGCCGTGGCTCGTGCTGATCCCGGGCGCCGTGCTTTTCGTGCTGGTGCTGGCGATCAACCTGATGGGTGACGGTCTGCGCGACGTCACCGCCCCCGAAAACCGGAGCTGACCCATGACAGAACCACTTCTGAGCGTCCGCAACCTGCGGCTCGATATTCCCACGGGCGGCGGCACCCTGCATGCGGTGCGCGGGATCGACTTCGACCTCAACCGTGGCGAGACCCTGTGCATCGTCGGCGAAAGCGGCTCAGGCAAATCGCTCACCTCGCTGGCGCTGATGGGGCTCTTGGGCAAATCCATCAAACGCCGCGCGGATCGGATGACCTTTGACGGGACCGAGTTGACCACCGCGAGCCAAGGCCAGATGCGCAAGCTGCGCGGGGCGCGGATGTCGATGATCTTCCAAGAGCCGATGACCTCGCTCAACCCCGCCTATACCATCGGCGATCAGCTGGCCGAGGCGCTGCTTTTGCACCGCAAGGTCAGCCGCCAACAGGCGCGGGACCGGGCGATTGAACTTTTGGAGAAAGTCGGCATCACCGCCGCCGAGAGCCGCTTGTCGCAATATCCGCACCAGCTGTCAGGCGGTCTGCGCCAGCGCGTGATGATCGCCATGGCGCTGATGTGCGAGCCGGAGCTGATCATCGCGGATGAGCCGACCACCGCGCTCGACGTGACCATTCAGGCGCAGATCCTGCGGCTGCTCCACGATCTGGGGCGCGAGATGAACATGGCCGTGATCCTGATCACCCATGACCTCGGCGTGGTGGCCCGCGTGGCCGACAAGGTCGCGGTGATGTATGCGGGCGAATTGGTCGAGACCGGCCCGGTCGGAGACATCTTCAACGCCCCCTCGCACCCCTACACCCGTGGGCTTCTGCGCTGCATCCCGCTCCCGGGCAAGACCGACCGCGGCGCGAAACTGGGCACCATCCCGGGCATCGTGCCCTCGCTGGTGGGCGAGGTTGAGGGCTGCGTCTTCCGTACCCGCTGCCCGCATGCCGTCGCCGAATGCCGTGGCGACATCCCCAAACGCGAGAACGGCAACCATGCCTTCCGCTGCATTTTCCCCGATGGCAAACGCCAGTCCGAGAAGGAGCTGACCGTATGAAGGACAGCGTGAACACACCCCCGGTGCTGGAACTTTCCGGCGTCAGCAAGACCTACCGGGTGAAACAGGGCATGTTCGGCAAGGTCAAACCGCTCACGGCGGTGAATGACGTGTCGCTGCAATTGGGCAAGGGGGAGGTGCTGGGCCTCGTCGGTGAATCCGGCTGCGGCAAATCCACCCTTGCCAAGATCCTCTTGGGGCTGGAGGAGCCAACCGCCGGTCACGTTAAGATCGACGGTGAGGAGATCACGCAGCAGGGCCGTCTAGCGCTGGCACGGCGGATCCAACCGATCTTTCAAGACCCCTATTCCTCGCTCAACCCGCGCAAGAGCATCTATGACGTGATCTCTCTGCCGCTGCGGGTGCACAACATCGGTGATGAGGAGAGCCGCAAGAAAAAGGTCAAAGAGATCCTCGACGTTGTGGGCCTGCCGCAACGGGTGATCAACACCTACCCCAGCCAGATGTCGGGCGGCCAGCGCCAGCGCGTCGCCATCGCCCGCGCGCTCATCATGAAGCCCGAGGTGGTGATCTGCGATGAGCCGACCTCGGCGCTGGATGTGTCGGTGCAGAGCCAGATCCTCAACCTGCTGGGCGAGCTGCGCGAGGAGTTCGGCCTTACCTATCTCTTCATCAGCCATGATTTGGCGGTGGTCGAACACCTCGCCACCCGCGTGGCGGTGATGTATCTGGGCGAGATCGTCGAGCAGAACTCGGTCGCCGGGCTCTTTGACGCGCCGCGTCACCCTTACACCAAGGCGCTTTTGAAATCCGTGCTGACACCCGAGCCCGGATTGGGTGTGCCCGACACCCAGCTTGGCATGGCCTACCCGAACCCGATCGCGCCGCCGCCCGGTTGCCATTTCCACCCGCGTTGCCCGCGCGCGACGGATCTGTGCAAGCAAAAGGCACCGCGTCACACCCCGATCCCGCAGGGGCATGTCGCCTGCCATCTGCACGATCCGGAAACCCCCATGTACGAACAAGAGTAGTCCCATGTCATCGAACCTGTCGCACAGCAGTCAAACCCGCAAAACCGTCATCGAAACCGAACATGGCGTTGTCGCCGCGCAGCATCGGTTGGCAGCAATCGCGGGGGCCGAGGTGCTTGCGGCAGGGGGCGATGCGGTGGATGCAGCTGTGGCCACCTCTTTCGTCATCGGCGTGTTGGAACCTTGGATGAGCGGCCCTGCGGGCGGCGGGGCGATGATGCTCTGGCGCGCCGAAGAAGGCCAAGCCCATGCACTGAACCACGGCATGCGCAGCCCCGGCGCGCTCGACCCGGCGAATTATCCGCTGAGCGGGCGGGGCAAGGCGGGCGATCTCTTCCCATGGGAGCATGTGGAGGGGGACCGCAATGTCCAAGGCGCCACTGCCATCGCCGTGCCCGGCGTGGTCGACGGGCTGGGCCAAGCGCATGAACGTTTCGGCAAGATGCCTTGGGGCGAGCTGCTTTCCCCGGCGGTTGAACATGCCCGCAAGGGTCTGTTGGTGGATTGGTATGCCGCGTTGGTCATCGCCTCTTGCACGCGCGCCCTTGCGCAGGATGCGGATGCGGCGGACCTCTTTCTGGAAGACGGGCAATGGCCGACGATCAGCGGCTGGACCGCGCTGGCCGAGAAACGGCTGGACCAATCGCGCATGGCCGACAGCCTTGACCAGATCGCGCGGCACGGGGCGCGCGCGCTCTATGATGGAGACCTTGGTGCCGCGATGGCGCGGGATGTGCAGGAGAAAGGCGGCTGCCTCAGCCACGACGACCTGCAAGCCTACCGCGCCGAGTTCAGCGCGCCGCTCGACTTCGCCTACCGCGATGCGCGCTTCCACGTGGTGCCGGGGCTGACCGCCGGGCCGACCTTCCGCGACACCTTTGCCTCTCTCGCGACCGAAGACCTCGGCCAAGCCCCCGGCCCCGACAGCTATGCCGCCATGGCCGAGGCGCTCAAAGGCGCCTATGCCCGCCGCCTCGGCTCCATGGGCGATACCGGCGAAAGCCCCGAGGCGCCGGGCTGCACCACGCATTTCTCGGTCGTCGACCGCCACGGAAATATGGTGGCGCAGACCCAGACGCTGTTGTCGATCTTCGGCTCGCGCGTCGTCTCGCCCTCCACCGGCTTTTTGATGAACAACGGCATCATGTGGTTCGACCCGGTTCAGGGCCGCCCGAACTCGCTGGGGCCGAACAAGCGCTGCCTAATGAACGTCTGCCCGGTGATCGGCGAACAGGGCGACAAACGCTTCGCCTTCGGCGCCTCCGGCGGGCGCAAGATTTTGGGCGCGGTGGCGCAACTGTCCTCCTTCGTCACCGATTTCGACATGTCGCTCGAAGACAGCTTCCACGCGCCGCGCATTGACGCTTCGGACGCCAACCAGCTCATCGCCGATGAAAGCCTGCCGCGCGATGTGCTCGACCGGCTGCGCGAGAACAATGAGGTCGCCGAGACCAAACGCACGATCTTTCCCTACGCTTTCGCCTGTCCCGCAGGCGTAATGCGCGCGGGCGGGCAGAATTCCGGCTGCACCGAGATCATGTCGCCTTGGGGCGACGCCATTTCCGAAGATATGACAAAGGACATTGAAGCATGACCCGCGATCAAGCGATCGAAGCGATCTCGACCTATTTCGATGAGGGGACGTTCCAAGCCGAACTGGCCAACCTCGTCTCCTACGAGACCGAAAGCCAGAACCCCGACCAAGCCCCCGAACTGAAACGCTATCTGGTCGAGACGATGGAGCCGCGGCTGACGGCGATGGGCTTTGCCTGTCGCTTTCACGACAATCCCGACCCGCGCGGCGGCCCCTTTCTGGTGGGCGAGCGCCGTGAGGGGGACGACCTGCCGACCGTGCTGACCTATGGCCACGGCGACGTGATCCGCGCCCAGACCGACCAGTGGCGCGAGGGGCTGCATCCTTTCAAACTAGTCGAAGAAGGCGACAAGCTTTATGGACGCGGCACCGCCGACAACAAGGGCCAGCACCTGATCAACATCGCCGCCATCGAAGCGGTGCTGAAAACCCGTGGCAAGCTGGGTTTCAACTGCCGCATCGTGATCGAGATGAGCGAGGAGACCGGCAGCGCAGGTCTGCCCGAGTTCTTTGCCGAACACCGCGAGGAACTGACCGCCGACGTGCTCATCGCCTCGGACGGGCCGCGGCTGCAACCCGAAGTGCCGACCATGTTCATGGGCTCGCGCGGGGGCGTGTCGTTTGATCTGATCGTCGACAAACGCGAAGGGGCGCATCACTCGGGCAACTGGGGTGGCTTGCTGGCCGATCCTGCGATGATCTTGGTGCAGGCCCTGTCGACCATCACCGACAAACGCGGGCAAATCCAGATCCCCGAATGGCGGCCCGACAGCCTGACCCCCTCGGTCCGCGCGGCGTTGAAAGACCTGCCGATCGAAAGCGATGACGGCCCCGCCATCGACAGCGATTGGGGCGAAGAAGACCTGACCCCGGTCGAGCGCGCCTATGGCTGGAACAGCTTTGCCATCCTCGCAATGAAAAGCGGCGTCCCCGAAGCGCCGGTCAACGCGATTTCGGCCCATGCCACGGCCACTAGCCAATTGCGCTATGTGGTCGGCACCGATCCCGAAGACATCCTGCCAGCGCTGCGCCGGCACCTTGATAAACAGGGGTTCGAGGATGTCCGGATCGAACCGCATGACCGTGGCTTTTTCCGCGCGACGCGGCTGGATGCGGATCACCCTTGGGTCAAATTCGTGGCTGACTCTCTGACGAAAAGCGCCGGGAAAGCGCCGCATATCCTGCCCAACCTCGCAGGCTCGCTGCCAAATGACAGTTTCAGCGATATCTTGGGTCTGCCCACCGTCTGGGTGCCGCATTCCTACCGCAGCTGTTCGCAGCACGCGCCGGACGAACATGTGCTAAAACCCGTCTGCCGCGATGCGCTGCGGGTGATGGCGGGCGTGTTCTGGGACTTGGGCGAAGGCAATACGCCGCCGCGCGCCGCCTAAAATTACCGGGCCGGGGCCGTGGCCCCTGCCCGCTACATTGCCGCGCGGATGCAGGCTTCGAGGGTTTCCGCCTCAAGCATGCAGGGGTTCGCACGCATGGAGGAAGAGGCCGCCGCCTCGCGGGCGGTCTCAGTCAGTTCCGCATCTTCGGGGATCCATTGGTTCAACCGGTCCAGCCCCCAACCATCCAGCATGGCGGTCAGCGCGTCGAACGTGCCTTCCTCAGGCAGGCCGAACCCGTCGGAGAGCCACCTCTGCACTTCCGTGAAGCGGGCCGAGACCCCGAGCACATCCGCGTTCGCGGCCAGAACCGGCCCCAACAGCCGCCCGCAGATCAGCCCATGCGGCGCGCCGAAACGTCCACCGATCACACCTGCCATCCCATGCACGGCCCCGAGGCCCGCATTGGCCAGTGCCAAACCGCCCGAAAGGCTGACATAGGCCAGCGCATCCCGCGCGTCCTGATCCTCTCCCGCAGCCAGACGTTTAAGCGCAGCGATGCCCTGTGGGATCGCGGCACGGCAGAGCGCATCGGTCAGCGGGTTAGCCTTGCTGGACAGATAGGGCTCGATCACCTGCACCAGCGCGTCGAGGCCGGAGCCCAAAGTCACCCCGCGCGGCGCGCCATCGGTCAGCGCCGGGTCGACCAAGGCCAGACGCGGCAGCATGCGGTCGTCGCGCAGGCTGACTTTTCGCGCGGCCTCCGGCACGGCGATGACGGCGTTTTTTGTGACCTCGGCTCCGGTGCCTGCGGTGGTGGGGATCGCGATCATCGGCAGGGGATCGGCCTGCAAGGGCTTGCCCGCGCCCACGACTTCGAGATGCTCCATCACGTCGCACTCCGACGGGATCAGCGCCGCTGCCGCTTTCGCAAGGTCGATCACTGCGCCACCGCCCACGCCCAGCACGACATCCGCGCCGCGCCCCGCTGCCACGGCGGCGCGCACGTCGTCGACCGATGGCTCGCCGCTGCCGCGCAACTGGGTCACCTCGCAGCCCGCCGCCGCCAAATCGCGCGCCAGTTCATCGACCCAAGCGACCGAGCCGCCGCGCAGCAGAAGCGCCTGCCGCCCATAACCCCGCGCGGCTGAGGCCGTTTCACCCGCCACACCGCGGCCAAAGCGGATGCGTCCGGCGGTGGCGAAACCGAAAGGAGAGATCGCTTGCATCAGAACTGCAACGTCGCCTGAACAGCCCGCTGCCAAGCGCCGTATTTCTCTTCGCGCGCGGCCTCGTCCATCTGGGTTTCAAACCGCCGATCAAGCGCCCATTCTCGCGCGAAACCCTCCATATCGGGGTAGATGCCCGCCCGCTGCCCGGCGAGCCACGCGGCCCCAAGCGCTGTCGTTTCCAGCACATCGGGGCGGTCCACCGAGGCGCCGATCACGTCCGAGAGGAACTGCATCGCCCAGTCACTGGCGCTCATCCCGCCGTCGACGCGCAGGGTCGCAATCTCGCCCGGTTGGCCTTGGGCGGCCCAATCGGCCTGCATGGCTTCCAAGAGGTCACGGGTCTGGTAGCCCACGCTTTCCAGCGCCGCCCGCGCGAGTTCCGCAGGGCCGGAGTTGCGCGTCAGCCCGTAGATCGCACCACGGCATTCGGCGTTCCAGTAAGGCGCACCGAGGCCCACGAAAGCAGGCACCAGCACCACGTTCTGATGCGGATCGGCCTGCTCGGCCAGCGCTTGGGTCTCGCCCGCCTCGCGGATCATTTTCAGCCCGTCGCGCAGCCATTGCACCACGGCCCCGGCGACGAAGATCGAGCCTTCGAGCGCATAGGTCGGTTTGCCATCAAGCTGGTAGGCGATGGTGGTGAGCAACCGGTTGGTCGAGGTCACCGCCGTCTCGCCCGTATTCAGGAGGGCGAAACAGCCGGTGCCATAGGTCGATTTCATCATGCCGGGCTGGAAACAGGCTTGCCCGATGGTCGCCGCCTGCTGGTCGCCCGCGACGCCGAGGATCGGGATCTCGCGGCCAAAGAGGTCGGGCCGCGTGGTGCCGAAATCGGCGGCGCAGTCCTGCACCTCGGGCAGCATTTCGAGCGGCACGTCGAACATCTTGCAGATCGTCGTGCTCCAACGGCCTTTGTGGATGTCATAGAGCATGGTGCGGGCGGCATTGGTGGCATCGGTCACATGGCGCGCGCCGCCGGTGAGCTTCCAGATCAGATAGCTGTCGACGGTACCGAAAAGCAACTCGCCCGCCCGCGCCCGTTCGCGCGCGCCTTCGACATTGTCGAGGATCCACTTCAGCTTGGTGCCTGAGAAATAGGGATCGGCCAGCAAGCCAGTGCGTTCGGTGATGATCCTGTCGTCGCCGCTTTCGCGCAGCGCGCGGCAGAAATCAGCGGTACGGCGGTCTTGCCAGACGATGGCGTTATGGACCGGCTTGCCGGACTTTGCGTCCCAGACCAGCGTCGTCTCGCGTTGGTTGGTGATGCCGATGGCGGCGATGTCATCGGGGCGCAGACCGGCCTTTTCGATCACCGCGCGGCAGGTGCCAGCGGTCGTCGACCACAGATCGCCCGGATCATGTTCGACCCAGCCGGAGCGGGGGAAATGCTGCGGAAATTCTTCCTGGGCCGTGGCCGTCACCGACATGTTGCCGTCAAAGATGATCGCCCGGGAGGAAGTGGTTCCCTGATCAATGGCGAGGATATGGGTCATGGCGCGGCCCCCGGATGTTGGATGAAACGAAAAAGGGGCCGGAACGCTGCTGCGTCCCGGCCCCCGAAAGTTTGGCTTACTGCCAGGACTTGATCAACTCTTCGTAGCTGATGGTCTCGGGCTCGGGGTCTTCGTTGTCGAGCTTGGCAACGGGCGAACCTTCCTGCTCAAGCCAGTAGGAGGCTTCCCGCTCCTCGTTCATTTTCGGACCCAGATCACCTTGGACGCCTGCACGCTCAAGACGTTCCATGACCTTTTCCTGCTCGGCGCAGAGGCTGTCGAGCGCTTCCTGAGGTGTTTTCGCACCCGACATCGCGTCGCCGATGTTCTGCCACCACAGCTGCGCCAGCTTGGGGTAATCCGGCACGTTCGTCCCGGTGGGCGACCATGCGGTGCGCGCGGGCGAACGGTAGAATTCCACCAGACCGCCGAGTTTCGGCGCACGTTCGGTGAAGCTTTCGTGTTGGATGGTGGACTCGCGGATGAAGGTCAGACCGGCATGGGCCTTTTCCACGTCCACGGTTTTCGAGGTCACGAACTGCGCGTAAAGCCATGCGGCCTTGGCGCGGTCGACGGGGGTGCTTTCCATCAGCGTCCAGCTGCCCACGTCTTGATAACCAACCTTCTGGCCTTCTTTCCAGTAGGCGCCATGCGGGCTGGGGGCCATGCGCCACTTGGGCGTGCCGTCTTCGTTCAGCACGGCCTTGGCGCTGTCGTTCACCATGTCGGCGGTGAATGTGGTGTACCAGAACATCTGCTGCGCGATGGCCCCCTGCGCGGGCACCGGGCCTGCTTCGCTAAAGGTCATGCCCGCGGCTGCGGGGGGCGTGTACTTCTCCAGCCATTCGATCGCTTTGGTGATCGCATAGACCGCCGCTGCATCGTTGGTGGCGCCGCCGCGTGCCATGCAGGACCCGACAGGCTGGGAGTTCTCGTTCACCCGGATGCCCCATTCATCGACCGGCAGGCCATTGGGCTCACCCACATCGCCGCCACCCGCCATGGACAGCCACGCGTCGGTGTAGCGCCAGCCAAGGCTTGGGTCTTTCTTGCCATAGTCCATGTTGCCATAGACTTCGACGCCATCAATCGTGCGGCCAGTGAAGAATTCAGCAATGTCCTCATAGGCAGACCAGTTGACCGGCACGCCCAGCTCATAGCCGTATTTTTCTTTGAATTCAGCCATCAGCTCAGGATCGGTGAACCAATCGTGGCGGAACCAGTAAAGGTTTGCAAATTGCTGGTCGGGCAGTTGGTACAGATCACCATCCGGGGTGGTGGTGAAATCAAGGCCGATGAAGTCGTCCAGATCAAGACCGGGGTTGGTCACGTCCTTGCCTTCATTCTCCATCCAGTCGGTCAGGCTGCGCGCCTGTTTGTAGCGCCAGTGGGTGCCGATCAGGTCCGAGTCGTTGACATAGGCGTCATAGATGTTCTCGCCCGACTGCATCTGCGTTTGCAGCTTTTCGACCACGTCGCCCTCGCCGATCAGGTCGTGGGTGACGTTGATGCCGGTGATCGCGCTGAAGGCCGGGGCCAGCACGTTGGCTTCGTATTCGTGCGTGGTGATGGTTTCAGAGACCACCTTGATGTCCATGCCTTTGAACGGCTCGGCCGCGTCGATGAAGAATTGCATCTCCGCTTCCTGCTCTTCGCGGCTCAGCGCGGAGCGTTCGATTTCCTCGTCGAGGAACTTCTTCGCGGCTTCCATATCCGCGAATGCTGGCCCGGCGAGCAGACCGAGCGTGACCGCCAAAGCGGTACTCGATTTCATGACAGATCGTTTCATTATGTCCTCCCTAGACATTTGGTCGTGTCGTATGGCGGCCCCGGTTGCCCGGGGTCCGCCGTGATAGCGCCTAGACCCAGCGAAATACGGCCGCGGCATAGGCAAGGCAGACCAGCAGCGCATAGGGCTGCGGACCCGCCTCGAAACCCAGCCAGATCAAATTGATAAAGGCCGAGCCGAGAAGCGTGATGAACAGACGGTCACCACGGGTTGTCTCAATCCTGAGGATGCCCACACGGGGCGTCTCAGGGAATTTGATCGCGAGGATCGTGAAGGTCACGAGTAACAGCGCGATGACACCGAAGAAGATCGCGGTGGGCATGGTCCAAGCCATCCAAGACATGGGCGGTCTCCTCTCTTATACCCGTCCGAGGGCAAAGCCCTTGGCGATGTAGTTGCGGACGAAATAGATCACGAGCGCACCCGGCACGATGGTCAGCACACCCGCCGCGGCCAAGACGCCCCAGTCGAGGCCGGAAGCGGAGACGGTGCGGGTCATGGTAGCGGCGATGGGTTTGGCATCGACCGAGGTCAGCGTGCGCGACAGCAGCAGTTCCACCCATGAGAACATGAAGCAGAAGAAGGCCGCGACCCCGATGCCGCTGGCAATCAGCGGGGTGAAGATGCGGATGAAGAAACGCGGGAAGGAATAGCCGTCGAGGTACGCCGTCTCGTCGATCTCTTTCGGCACGCCGCGCATGAAACCTTCGAGGATCCAAACCGCGAGCGGCACGTTGAACAGGCAGTGTGCCAGCGCCACGGCGATATGCGTGTCAAAGAGGTTGACCGAGGAGTAGAGCTGGAAGAACGGCAGCGCGAAAACGGCGGGCGGCGACATGCGGTTTGTCAGCAGCCAGAAGAACAGGTGTTTGTCGCCCAGAAAGGTGTAGCGCGAGAAAGCATAGGCCGCTGGCAGCGCTACGGCGAGCGAGATCACCGTGTTCATCACCACATAAATCAGACTGTTCACATAGCCCATGTACCAGCTCGGATCGGTGAGGATCTTGGCATAGTTCGCCAGCGTCAGGTCCCGCGGATAGAGCGAGAAGGACCCGAGGATTTCGGCGTTGGTCTTGAGGCTCATGTTGATGAGCCAATAGATCGGCAGCATCAGGAACAGCAGGTAGAGCGTCATCACCACCACCGAGCCCTTGGGCCGGAAGCGGCTGCGCCGGGTGCGTTTGGCAGCGGTCACGTCACCCGGAATGGGCGCGGCGCCGGGGGCTTGCACGGTTGTGTCGGTCATCACACACCATCCCTTTTGTCGAGGTTGACCATCACGGTATAGAACACCCATGAAATCAACAGGATCACGAGGAAATACATCAGGCTGAACGCCGCTGCGGGGCCAAGGTCAAACTGGCCGATGGCCATTTTCACCAAGTCGATCGACAGGAAGGTCGTGGCATTGCCCGGCCCGCCACCCGTCACGACGAACGGCTCTGTATAGATCATGAAGCTGTCCATGAAGCGCAGCAGAATGGCGATCATCAGCACGCCCGCCATTTTCGGCAGTTCGATGTAGCGGAACACGGCCCAACGGCTGGCTTGGTCGATCTTCGCCGCCTGATAGTAAGCATCCGGAATGGATTGCAGACCGGCATATGCAAGAAGCGCTACCAGCGAAGTCCAGTGCCAGACATCCATGACCACAACCGTGATCCAAGCCGATGTGATGTCTTGAGTGTAGTTATAGGTGATGCCCAGCTTGTCGAGCGTATAGCCCAAAAGGCCAATGTCGACCCGGCCAAAGATCTGCCAGATGGTGCCGACCACGTTCCACGGAATCAGCAGCGGCAGGGACATGAGGACAAGGCAGAAGCTGGCCCAGAACCCGTTTTTCGGCATGTTGAGCGCGACAAAGATGCCGAGCGGGATTTCGATTGCCAGTATGACGCCCGAGAAAATCAACTGACGGCCAAGCGCGTCCCACATCCGGTCGCTGTCGAGCATGTCGGAAAACCACTCCAGCCCGGCCCAGAAGAACTCGTTGCGGCCAAAGGTGTCTTGCACCGAGTAGTTCACCACGGTCATCAGCGGGATCACGGCAGAGAAGGCCACGAGGATCAGCACCGGCAGGACAAGGAACCATGCCTTTTGGTTGACGGTCTTGTTCATGCGGCCTCTCCCTCTGCGCTGATGCGCCAATCGTCGTCATAGACGTTGATGCCCGCCGGATCGAAACTGATCGCGGTGTTTTCGCTCGGCACTGTTGCGCCTTCCTCGGCGATGGCGCTGACCGGCTGGCCTGCCACGTCAAGGCGGATGATCTTGTGCCGGCCCACATCCTCGACACGGGTCACCTTGGCCGGAAGGCCCAGACCTTCGCCATTGATCCGAACGAATTCGGGCCGGACGCCCAGTTGCGTTTTCTGGCCCTTGGGCGCGTAGGTCTTGTTCAAATTGACGCTCGTGCCCGCGACCTGCGCCGCATTGCCCGCGATCTGCGCGTCAAAGAGGTTCATCCCCGGCGAGCCAATGAAATAGCCCACGAAAGTATGGGCAGGCCGCTCGAAAAGCTCCTGCGGTGTGCCGATCTGCACCACGCGGCCATCATACATGACCACCACCTTGTCGGCGAAGGTCAGCGCCTCGGTCTGGTCGTGGGTCACGTAAATCATCGTGTGGCCGAATTCGTGGTGCAGCGATTTGAGCTGCGTGCGCAACTCCCACTTCATATGGGGGTCGATCACCGTGAGCGGCTCGTCGAACAAGAGCGCGTTCACGTCCTCGCGCACCATGCCACGGCCCAGCGAAATCTTCTGCTTGGCATCTGCTGTGAGGCCCCGCGCCTTGCGGTTCAGCTCATCCTCCATGCCGATCATCTTGGCGATCTGCTGGACGCGGGACGCGACATAAGAGGCATCCGCCCCGCGGTTGCGCAGCGGGAAGGCCAGATTGTCATGCACGGTCATCGTGTCGTAAACGACCGGGAACTGGAAGACCTGCGCGATGTTGCGCTCGGCTGTCGGCGCATGGGTGACGTCTACGTCGTTGAACAGGATGCGCCCCTGCGACGGCTGCAAAAGCCCCGAGATGATGTTGAGCAACGTAGATTTGCCACAGCCCGAGGCGCCCAGAAGCGCATAGGCTTCGCCGTCGATCCAATCGTGGTTCAATTCCTTGAGGGCGAAATCATCCTCACCGCTGGGATGGGGCAGATAGGAATGGGCGAGGTTATCAAGCGTGATCTTGGCCATTATGCCGCCTCCGCATAGGGCGCGGCCGAGACGAGCGCCCCGTTCGCGTCAAACAGGTAGATATGCGCCGGGTCCAGATAGACCGGCAGCGGCTGGCCGGGCTGCAAATGCTGGATGCCATGCACCAGACCGACCCATTTCGCACCGTGGTAATCGAGGTGGATAAAGGTCTCCGACCCCGTGATCTCGGTCACGTTCAGCACCGCGTCAAAGCCGATGGCCTCGGGCGCCTGCGCGCTCAGCGTGAGGTGGTTGGGGCGGAAACCGGCGGTATATTCGCCGTCGCGCAAGCTCGCCATCGTGGCGGGTGCCGCCATCTCACCGCCGTCGAAACGCAGTGTGTCGCCCGATTTGGTCATGCTGAGGAAGTTCATCGGCGGGTCAGAGAACACCCGCGCCGTGGTCGCATTCTCGGGCCGGCGGTAGACACTCGGCGTCGGGCCGAATTGCGTAACGCGGCCTTCCCAGAGCGTCGCGGTATTGCCGCCCAGAAGCAGCGCCTCTTCCGGCTCGGTCGTGGCATAGACAAAGATCGACCCGGCCCGTTCAAAGATACGCGGAATTTCGGCGCGAAGCTCTTCGCGCAGCTTGTAGTCGAGGTTCGCCAGCGGCTCATCCAAGAGCACCAGCCCGGCATTCTTGACCAGCGCCCGCGCCAAGGCGCAGCGCTGCTGCTGGCCGCCCGAAAGCTCCAGCGGCTTACGGTCGAGCATCGGGGTGAGCTGCATCAATTCAGCGGTTTCGCGCACGGCGCGATCGATCTCATCCTTCGACTTGCCCACCAGCTTCATCGGCGAGGCGATGTTGTCGTAAACCGTCATCGAGGGGTAGTTGATGAACTGCTGATAGACCATGGCGACCTTGCGGTCCTGCACCCGCATGCCGGTCACGTCTTCGCCGTTCCAGATCACCTGCCCCGTGCCCGGCACATCGAGCCCCGCCATCAGCCGCATCAGCGACGTCTTGCCCGAGGACGTAGGCCCCAAAAGCACGTTCATCGTGCCTTTTTCCAAGGTCAGGTCGGTCGGGTAGATATGCGTTTGGCCGCCTACCGTCTTCGACACGTTCTTCAGGATCAAACTCACGTTCGACCTCCCCTCATTCCGCCGCAGAGGCGGCTTGTTTCGCCGCGCGCATCTGCATCCATTCATCAAGACGCGCGATCTGCGTCTCGTCCATTCGCAGGCCCAGCTTGCTGCGGCGCCAGACGACGTCCTCTGCGCTGAGGGCATATTCCTTGTTCATCAGCCAAGCGGCCTCGCGCGCGGTGAGGGTAGCCCCGAAATGCTCGCCCATATCCGCCAGCGTCTTGGCCTCGCCCGCCATCGCCCAAGCATCCGTACCATAGGCGCGGATCAGCCGTGCTGCCCAGCTTTCATCCAGAAAGTCATAATCCGCTTTCAGTCGCGCGATCAACTGCGCCACGCCGTCCACCGGGAAATCGCCGCCGGGCAGGGCGACGCCCGCGGTCCAATGGCCCGACAGCCCGTCGAAATGCGGCGCGATCAACTCCAGCGCGTCTTCGGCCAGTTTGCGGTAGGTCGTGATCTTACCGCCAAAGACATTGAGGATCGGCGCGCCGCCGGTCTTGTCGACCTTGAGCGTATAGTCCCGCGTCGCCGCCGTGGCGCTGCTGGCGCCGTCGTCATAAAGCGGGCGCACGCCGGAATAGGTCCAGACGATATCTTTGCGGGTGATGTCCTGCTTGAGATAGCCGTTCACGAAGTCGATCAGGTAGTCCTGCTCTTCGGGCGTGCATTCCGGGGTGACGGACGGATCAGGATGATCGGCGTCGGTGGTGCCGATCAGGGTGAAATCCTGCTCATAGGGGATCGTGAAGATGATCCGCCCATCGGTGCCTTGGAAGAAATAGCATTTGTCGTGATCGTAGAGCCGCTTGGTCACGATATGGCTGCCGCGCACCAGCCGCACCCCTTCGGAGGAGTTCAGCCGCGCGGTGTTATGGATGATGTCGCCGACCCACGGGCCACCCGCGTTGACCAGCATCTTGGCGTGGATCACCTCGCGCCGGCCATCCGCGCCATGCTCTACCGTGACCGCCCAGCCATCGGCGCTGCGGTCGGCAGAGACGACTTCGGTCCGGGTCATGATGCGCGCGCCGCGCAGTTCGGCGTCGCGGGCGTTCAGCACCACAAGGCGCGAGTCTTCGATCCAGCAATCGGAGTATTCAAAAGCCTTCTCGAACCGATCCTCCAGCGGCGCCCCTTCGGGCGTGCCGCGCAAGGAAAGGCTACGTGTGGCGGGCAAGATTTTACGCCCGCCGAGGTTGTCATAGAGGAACAGGCCCAGCCGGATCAGCCATGCCGGGCGGCGGCCCCGCATCCACGGCATGAACAACCGCAGCAGTTTAGAGGTCGGCGTGTCGCCTTCGAACCGCATGTCGCGGTGATAGGGCAGCACGAAACGCATCGGCCAAGAGATATGCGGCATCGCCTTCAGCAGCACCTCGCGCTCGGTCAGCGCATGGCGCACGAGGCCGATCTCAAAATACTCAAGGTAACGCAGCCCGCCGTGGAAAAGCTTGGTCGAGGCCGAAGAGGTCGCCGAGGCCAGATCGTTCATCTCGGCCAAGGTCACGCTCAGACCCCGGCCTGCCGCGTCGCGCGCGATCCCGGCGCCGTTAATGCCACCACCGATGACGAATAAATCGACCGGGGCAGCGGCCATATGGCTATCGGGCTGTTGGTTCACGATCCGGCCCTCCCCCAGCTCAGACTGTCCAATTTGGGGCAGTGTTACGAAACGACTCTCATCTGCACAAGAATTATTTTCGTTTATGTTCGTTTCACCAGCATAGCGAACATGTTAAACGTGTCTTGCTGCGCGATTGCTTGCGTTAGCCAAAACACTGGAGATAATGCGCCGACAGCAGGCAGGAGCGACGCCCATTTCACAGACATTCCGCCATCCCGACATCCTTGAAATCGCCCGGCGCGAAGGCAAAGTCACCGTCGATGGGCTGGCCGAACATTTCGGCGTGACCCATCAGACCATCCGCCGTGACCTTACGGAACTGGCCGACAGCGGTAAGCTTGAGCGGGTTCATGGCGGCGCAGTGCTGCCCTCGGGGGCCAGCAACATCGGCTATGCCGAGCGGCGCAATCTGCATGAAGAGGCCAAGAATCGCATCGCCCGCGCCTGCGCCGAACATATCCCCGACGGCTGTTCGGTCTTTCTAAATATTGGGACCAGTACCGAGGCCGTGGCCCGCGCCCTGCTTCACCACCGGGATTTGATGGTGGTGACGAACAACATGAACGTGGCGAATATTCTGGTCGACAATCCCGAATGCCGCATCGTGCTGACCGGCGGCGCGCTGCGCCGGATGGACGGCGGTCTGGTCGGCAATCTAACGATCGAGACGATCCGCCAGTTCAAATTCGACATCGCGGTGATCGGCTGTTCGGCAATGGATGCGGATGGCGATCTGCTCGACTTCGACATCGAGGAGGTCGGCGTCAGCCAATGTATCATAGCGCAGTCACGGAAGACTTTTTTGGTGACCGATCATTCCAAATTCAAACGCTCTGCCCCCGCGCGCATCGCCTCGGCGCGGGAGGTGAATATGTTCTTTACCGATCTGGCGCTGCCTGCGGGCCTTGCCGAGAAATGCAACGGTTGGGAGACCGCAGTGGTCTATGCGCCGGAAGAGTGACCCCCGCCGCTAGGCGTCTGTCCATTCCCGCGCGCGGGGCTTGACCACGAGCGTCGGCTTGCAGGCTTTCAAAGCGTCGACAAAATGCTGGCTCCAGAGGTTCACATCCGTGGCCCGCACCTGCGCCATGCAGCTTGCATGGCGGCGCTTGCGCTCTTCCAGCGGCAGAGCGAGCGCGGTCTTGAGCGCTTCGCTCATGTCTTCGATGTCATAGGGGTTGACCTGAATCGCATCCGTCAGGTCTTCGGCGGCGCCGGCCATATGCGACAGGATCAGCACGCCGGGGTCTTCGGGGTTTTGCGCCGCGACATATTCCTTGGCCACAAGGTTCATCCCATCGGCGAAGGGCGTCACGATCCCGACCCGCGCCCGGCGATAAAGGCGAGCCAAAAGGTTGCGATCAAGGTTGCGGTGGATATAGCGCAGCGGGGTCCAGTCGATCTCTCCATGCTCCCCGTTCACGCGGCCGACAAGCTCTTCCAACTCGTAGCGCAACTCGCGATAGGCGGCGACTTCCTCTCGGCTGGGCGGGGCGATTTGGACCATGCTCACCCGGCGTTCCCGCTCATCCCGGGTTTCAAGATAGCGGCCAAAGGCGCGGAAGCGGTTGGGCAGACCTTTGGAGTAATCCAGCCGGTCGACGCCGATCACGATGTCGCCTGCCATATCGTCGGCCAGACGGTCCTGCGCGCTGCCGCCCTGCGCGGCCTGCACAAAGGTTTCCACGTCGATCCCGATGGGGAAAGACCGTAGCGCCACCGCGCGAGAGCCGCATTTGATCGTGCCATCCATAAGAAATTCGGAATCGGTCTCGGCGCGGAACATCTCAAGACAGCGGGCCACATCGGCGCGGGTTTGCAGACCGACGAGGTCATAATCCGCCAGCCAATGCGCCAGATTGGCCTCCCGCGGGAGGGCGCCCATATCGCCCAAGGCTGGGAAAGGAATGTGCAGGAAAAACCCGATCTTGCCGCTAAAGCCCAGCTTGCGCAGCTCTGTGGCGAGGGGGAAGAAATGATAGTCGTGAACCCAGATCATATCGTCGGGCTCGGCCACCTCCATCACCTGCCGGGCAAGGCGCGCGTTGACGGCGCAATAGCCCCGCTCGAACCCGCGGTCCAGCTTGACCAGATCGCCACGGCGGTGACAGACGGGCCAAAGCACCGAGTTCGAGAAGCCGAGGTAGAAATTCTTGTAATCTTCGGGGGTTAGGCTAAAGCTCAGCCGGGTGTAATTGCCCTGATCGCCATATTCGCTGAGACTGTTGGCGGGGGTTTCCGTGGTTTCGGGGTGCGACCCGATCCAGATGCCGCCGATCTTGCGCAGGGTTTCATGCAGCGCATAGACCAGCCCACCGGAAGGGGCGGCCTCCGATGGGATGCGATTTGAGATTACAATTAATCTGCCAGCCATTTTATGCCTCGGGAACAATCATTTTCGGTCGCCGAGCCTGATTAGGCGGAACGCCGACCACCACTAACGGTTTAATGGTTTAGGTCGGTAAAGGTTCCCAGCTTGAGCAGCTTTGGTCAAATCTTTTGCAGGTGCAGCATAGCAGAGGGCCGGAATTATTTTCTCAGCGCCCAAGAAAGAACCACGCGACCCCCACAGGCAGCAGCGACATCAGGATCATCGACAGGATCACCACCCGCCCGTCGCGCATCAGATAGCCCGCCGCGAAGACGGCGATCATCGCCGACGCGATGGAGCCGGAGGTGGGCACGACCTCCATGAAGGGCATAAACATCGACAGGGCCATCACCATGAACAGGGGCAGGTAAATCCACGGGCGGTGCAGGATGAAGGTCGAGCGCTCGTGCAGATAGCGGTCCACGAAATCCACCGGGCGGCGCAGCCACCGCACCCCCTCGCGGAGTTTCTTCGCCGCGATGTCACGTCGCATGACGAAACCGGGCAGCCAGAGGCTGTCGCGGCCAAAGATCATCTGCACCACCAGAAACAGCACCACCAAACCGATGAAAGCCGTGATCCCCGGAATGCCGCTGGCGGGCGAGGTTGAGATCAGGCTGAAGGCAAGAATAGTCGAGGCAAAGGAATGTTTGCCCAGACAATCGATGATCTCTTCCACGGTGATTTGCCGATCCGCGCCGCCGGAAAGATGTTCCATCTCATCTAGGACGCCGCTGAGGGTTGGCCGACCTGTGTCGCTCATGAAATTCTAGTCCTTCTAACGTCGGGCGATAGCGCTACTCCTGTTAACAATGCGTGAGCGCGGTGAAAGTTCGCCCGAATTGTCAGTTCAAGTTCACGTCTTCGCGCGCAGAAAGGCCAGCAGCCCCCGTTCGGCTTGGGTCATATCGTCGATATCGGGCGGGTCCGGCAAGTCTTGCGGGGTCTGGCAAAGTTCGATCACCTCCGGATGGATATAGCTGTTGCGCGCGATGGTGGGCGTATTGTGCAACCGTTCGGCGGCGGCTTCGGCCATGGCTTTGATGCTGGGCTTGTCCTCTTTCAGCGCAACGTCGAAGGCGGCGACGGACCCGGCCCAAGTGCGAAAGGTCTTGGCCGAGAAGCCTTCGGTGCCAGCGGCCTCGGCGATGTAATCGTTCAGCGCGGTTGAGGTCAGACTGCGCGGCTGCCCCTCTTCGTCGAGCCATGTCAGCAGGTCCGCGCCGGGCAGGTCGCGAATTTTCTCAAGCGCGCGCATTAGGGTGCGGTTGGCAATCTGGCGGCGAACCCGTTTGCCGCCCTTCGCCATGAAGGACGCCTGCAACTTGCCGTCGCGCAGGACCAGATGCCGCCGTTTCAGGGTCAGCGTGCCATAGGTGCGGTTGGTTTCGGCATAGACCTGATTGCCGACGCGCAGCGACAGCCGGTCGATCATCGCCACGGCGGCGGCCAGCGCAAAATCACGTTCGCCCAACTCCTCCTTGAGATCACGGCGCACGCGGCGGCGGATGCGCGGCAGGGTCTCGGCAAACTCGGGCAGGCTTGCGTATTTCTCCTGCGCCTGCGCCTCGGACCAGAGCGGATGGTAACGGTATTGCTTGCGCCCCCGTGCATCGAACCCCGTCGCCTGAAGGTGACCGTTGTCATAGGGGCTGATCCAGACCCGCTCATAGGCCGGGGGCACCGCCAGTTTCACCAGCCGCGCCCGCTCGGCCTTGTCCTTGATGCAGCGGCCATCGGGCGCGTGATAGGAAAACCCCCGCCCGCAGCGCCGCCGAGCGATGCCGGGCTTGCTGTCGGGGTAGTACCTGAGCGTCGACGGTGCGGTCATCTGGGCTTCCGATTGCGATAGGCGGGGTGGCGTCTGGCGCCAGCCCCCGTTTTGATCAACGCGGGCACATCGGCTGGGTTCCCGCGGCGCACATCGCGCATCTCTGCGCAGTTGCAGCATAAATCCGTTGATTTCGCTGCGCTGGCGCATAGGTTTCTGGGGGAACGCCCGTGCAACGAAACGGATAGACCGGACCCTATGGATAGCACCACCCTGTCGCCCCGCAACCTGCCGCCCGTGATCCCGGTCGAGCGCCATGCGTTCTTCCTCGATCTCGATGGCACGCTCGCCCCCATTGTCGACAACCCCGAAGACGCCTGTCTGCCGGAGGCGACGCGCCATCTTCTGACCCGTCTCGTCGCAAAGACCGATGGGGCGGTGGCGGTGATCTCTGGCCGGGCCATGGCGGATGTGGACCGTATCTTGGGTGCGCTGCGCCTGCCGGTCTCAGGATCGCATGGGCTGGAGCTGCGGCTTAGCACCGCGGAGGATCACGCGCCGGAGCAGAGCGCGGGCATCCCCACCCCGGTCATCGACCGGGTCGAGGAATTCGCCGTGCTGCATGGGGTAACATCCGAGCGCAAGCCCGGCGCGATCGCGCTGCATTACCGCAAGGCCCCGGATCAAGAAGACGCCTGTCGCGGCTTCGTCGATACGCTGGTCGGCGAAGACTCCAGCCTGCGCGGTCTGCATGGCAAGATGGTCAGCGAGGTCGCCTTGAAAGGTGTCGACAAGGGCGGCGCGGTGGCGCGGTTCATGGCCTCCCCCGCCTTTGCAGACCGTCTGCCCGTGATGGTCGGCGATGACGTGACGGATGAAGACGGCTTTCGCGCAGCGCAGGCCATGGGCGGCTTTGGCATCAAGATCGGCCAAGGGCCGACCGAGGCCCAACATCGCATCGAAGACGTGGCCGGTTTTGCCGATTGGCTGGAAGAGATTTTGCGCTGATCCGGCCCGCCCGGCAGTCGCATCATGAATAGAAAAGAGGGACTTATGGATCTGGGTGTCATCGGGAATTGCGCGGTTGCGGCGCTGGTCAGCCGCGAAGGGGGGATCAACTGGTTCTGCCTGCCGCGTTTTGACGGCGATCCGGTCTTTCACAGCCTGATGGGCCATGGCGCGGGCGAAGAGGGCGACGGGGAATTTGCCGTCGAACTCGAAGACATGACCGAGAGCGAGCAGAGCTACCTGCCCAATACCGCGATCCTGCGCACCGTGTTGCGCAGCCCGAAAGGCGCGGTCGAGATTGTCGACTTCTGCCCCCGTTTCACCGCCTATGGCCGCAGCTTTCGCCCGCAGATGCTGGTGCGGCAGGTGCGGCGTATCGAAGGCTCTCCCCGTGTGCGGATGCGGCTGAAGCCGCGCTTTCAATGGGGGGAAGTGGCCCCGACCCTCACCCGTGGCTCCAACCATGTGCGTTTCGTCGGGCCTGAGCAGAACATGCGCCTGACCACTGACGCGCCGATTGATCATGTGCTCGACGGGCGGATGATCAACCTCGAAGGTGAGATGACCTTCATCCTCGGCCCCGATGAGACCCTGTCGGACAGCCCTGAGCAGATCGGCACCACCTTCCGCACCAAGACGACCCGCTATTGGCAGCGCTGGACGCAGCGTTTGGCGATCCCTTTCGAGTGGCAGGAGGCCGTCATCCGCGCCGCGATCACGTTGAAACTGTGCAGCTACGAGGCCACGGGCGGGGTGATCGCCGCGATCACCACCTCCCTGCCCGAGGCGCCGGATTCGGGGCGCAACTGGGATTACCGCTATTGCTGGGTGCGCGATGCCTTCTTCACCGTGCGCGCGCTCAACAGCCTCGCCGCGACCCGCACGTTGGAGCATTATTTCCAATGGCTGATGAACGCCGTGGCCGATGCCGAGGGCGGGCATATCCAGCCGGTGCTGGGGCTGGGGCTTGAGACGGCGCTGACCGAACGTATCTCACCCAGCTTGCAAGGCTTCCGTGGGATGGGGCCGGTACGGATCGGCAATCAGGCGCATGAGCATTTCCAGCATGACACCTATGGCAATATCATCCTCGGTGCCGCCCCGGCGTTCTTCGATCACCGGCTGCCGATGAACACAGGGCGCACCGCCTATGAGCAGTTGGAGCCGCTCGGCGAACAGGCGTGGGAGCTGCACGACCAGCCCGATGCGGGCATTTGGGAATTGCGCAGCCGCGCGCGGATTCACACCTCCTCGTCGTTGATGTGCTGGGCCGCCTGCGACCGGCTGGCCAAGATCGCGCGGCATCTGGAATTGGGTGACCGCGCCACCCTCTGGGCCGATCGGGCCGAGGTGATCCGCGATAAGATCCTCGACAACGCATGGTCCGAGGAACGCGGCGCCTTTGTCGAAAGCTTCGGCGGCAGCACCCTCGACGCGAGCGTTTTGCTCATGGGCGAGGTCGGCTTTCTGCCGCCGAAAGACCCGCGATTCATCGCCACGGTCGAACGTCTATCCGAAGTGCTGGGCCGCGGCCCCTTCATGCTGCGTTACGAAGAAGCCGACGATTTCGGCGTGCCGGAGGTGGGCTTTAACGTCTGCGCCTTCTGGCGCATCGACGCGCTGGCGCGGATTGGCCGCGAAGAGGAAGCACGCAAACTGTTCGAAGAGTTGCTGGAGGCGCGCAACCACCTTGGCCTGATGTCCGAAGACACCGCTTTTGCCACTGGTGAGGGCTGGGGCAACTTCCCCCAGACCTACTCTATGGTCGGCATCATCAACGGCGCCATGCGCCTGTCGCGCCGGTGGGAGGCCGAGCTTTAACGCGCAAGCAGCAGCCGCAGCCCCAAAAGCCCCAGCACAGCCGAGGCAATGCGGTCGAAATAGACCTTCGCGCGCAGGTAGCCTTGGCTGACGGCAGGGCGGCTCATGCCGAAGGCCAATGCGGTGTAGAAGGCCAGTTCGATGATCAGGTGATTGGCGACGATCAAGAGGTTCTCGCTCAGCCGCATCCCCTCGGGGAAGATGACGACCAGCACCGCGGCGGCGAAAAGCACCGATTTGGGGTTCAGGATATTGATCATCAGCCCCTGCCGGAACGCATGGCGGGCGGGTGTCACCGTGCTTGTCACCGGTGCCCGCGCCCCGCGCCACATGCCATAGGCCACATAGAGCAGATAGATCGCGCCCACGGTTTTCACGATGGCATAGGCCCATGGGAAGGCGAGGAAGACGGCCTCCAACCCCAAGAGCGCGGCGAGGGTCCAGAACGACGCCACAAGGCCGAGGCCAGCCCCCACGGCAACGCCCGCCTGCCGCCCCGAACTCAGCGTCGTTTTCAACGCGATCAGAAAAGCCGGGCCGGGGCTGAGGATCGACGCGATGAGCGCGATGTTGAAGGCGATGAGATGCGATAGTTCCATGGCGGCGGCCCTCTGTGACTGCGCCCAGCTAGGCGCGGTGCTGACCTTTGGTCAACTGCGATGCGGGTGCCGGGGGCCGCTCTGTGCGTGATCCGCCCCGCAACCGCTCAGAAAACGGGCGCCTCACACGAAAGACCGCACCGTGGCGATGGCCCCGTCGAGCGCCTTGCCTTCGGCATCCTGCAAAGCCGCCTCGCGCAGTCGCGCGATCCAGTCCGCCGCGTCGTCACGCCCGCGCAGCAGATCGGCGGCATCCATCACGCGGTCGAACTTGCCCAGACCCCGCGCATGGGTGTCGGAGTAGCCCTTGATCAGGCGGCGGCATTTCACCAGTTCCACGGCAAGGGCGTAGTCCCTCTCCACCTCCGCAAGGCAGCGGCGCAGCCAGTCCTCCAGATGCGCGACCTCCAGCGCATGGCGATGGGTGCGCAGCCGGTAGCCCTTCAGGCCGCCGAGGAAATGCAGCATCAGAAAGGCGGGCAGCCGGTCGGTGCGCAACCGGCGGCCCTTGTCGAACCAGCGGTTCAGCCGGGACATCCACGTCTCGCTCGCCTCGACCTTGGCGCCGAGTCGCGCGGGCATGAGCCCCGCGATCTCCTCGGCGCGGGGGTGGAAGTACTCGGTCAGTTGCAGCAGGTTCTCCTCGCCCGCGCGCATCTCTTGGCGAATGTGCGACAGACGCGGGGCGCGGGTCTTGAGGTCCGCCACGCGGATGATGTCGTCATAGGCCATGGCATTGGCGATGTATTTCGCCGCCGCCGTTGAGAGCGCCCAGTCCCGCGCGGCGTCATCGCGGGCCAGCGCGGTATCGAGTCGGTCGAGATAGAGCGCGCCATAGGCGCAGTCCTGAAAGTTCACCACCTTGGCGAGCCCGGCAAGCGCGAGGTCACGCACCGGCTCGGGCAGGCGGTCGGCCCGGTCCACCAGCGCGGCCCATTCGGCCTGCAACTTCTCCGGCCCGACAAGGCTGAACGGTTTGATCTCTTCCTCGGGGGCCTGCGGTGTTTCGGGCAGCTTGCCCTGTGCCGCATCGAATCCCACGGCGAAGGCGCGCAGCGAGGGTTCGACCCCCTTGCCGCCGGCACGGATCGCATTCTCATAGGCCTCACGTGGAAACGGCAGCGCGCCGGAGCCTGCAAGCGCGCCGAAGAGCGAGGCCGAGATGACCGAACCTGCGCCGACGGCCAGCCCTTCCATATCTTCGAGCACCAGTTTCTGCGCCGCGATCTCGGCCGCCGCGCGGACCTCATCGGCATCGGCAATGCCGTCGCCCGGCGCCATCTTCTCGCTCACCGCCAGCGCGCGGTGGGTCGAGCCGATCAGCGTCGTCCGGTCCGGCGTCACGAAACCGCGCATCACGGCGCGGCCCACTTCCATCATCTCGGCGGCGATCAGCACGTCCACGTCGCCCGCCGCCGGGGCCAGCGCGAAGACGGGGTCGAGCGCGCTCTTGGGGGCCATTTCGACGTAGTAGATGGTGGCCCCGGTGCGCTGCGCCACGCCGGCGACCGAGGTCGCCTGACAGACATAGCCCTCGGCCCGGGCCATCGCCTCGATCCAGCCGGTGAGCACGCCACCCCCCTGCCCGCCCACGGCCATGACGGCAAGCTTGATGATCTTCTCAACCCGCGCGTCGGGGGTCTTTTGCGGCAGCACCATGTTCATGTCGCCACTCCTTCGTTGCGCAGCCGTTTCGCGTCGCGTCGGTCTTGCAACCAGCGAATGATTTGGCCGGTCTTTTCGGCCCGCCAACGCTCGAACTTCGTCGGGTTGTGCACCACGTCGGCCTGATAGAAGGACGGGCAAAGCACGGCGGTATCCGCGACTTCGCCGCAGTTGCCGCAGCCGACGCAGGTCTGGTCGATATGCGCCACCGGGTCATCGCGCAGCGGATCGTCGAGCCGTTTCAGCGACAGCGACGGGCAGCCCGAGAGGCGGATGCAGGCGTGATCGCCAGTGCAGACATCCGCATCGACGCCAAAGCGCGGCACCTCCATGCGGCGGCCGTCCTTGATCGCCTGATTGCGCTTCGGCTTCTCGCGGCGCTGCTTGTTGAGCATGCATTCCGAGGAGGCCACGATGACCTTCGGTCCCTTGTAATCGGTGGTCAGCGCCTCGCGCAGAACCTCGCGCAGCTTGCCCACGTCATAGGTCCGGTCGATCTGGCGCACCCATTCCACACCGACGCCTTTCAGCGCCTTGGAAATCGGGTTGTTCGTGCTTTTCGTGTCGTTATGCGCGCGCGACGACATCACGTCCTGCCCGCCGGTGGCGGCGGAATAGTAGTTGTCGACGATCACCGCGACGCTGTCTGACTTGTTGAACACCATGTTGCCGATCGAGGTCGACAGACCATTGTGCCAAAACCCCCCGTCGCCCAGGATCGAGATCACCCGCTTGTCGCCGCCGCCATCAAAGGCCGCGTTGGAGGCGGGGCCGAGGCCATAGCCCATGGTCGAGCCGCCGATCTCGAAGGGCGGCAGGCAGCCGAAGAGATGGCAGCCGATGTCGCCGGTGATCTGGTGCTTGCCCAACTCCTGCTCTGTCAATTTCATCGCCGCGAAGATCGGGCGTTCGGGGCAGCCGGTGCAAAAGCCCGGCGGGCGGATCGGCACGGTCTGCGACAAGTCCGGTATCGCGGGCGCCTCGGCGTTAGGCGCGCGCACGGCACCGGGCAGCATCTCCGGCGCGGCGATCTTGAGGAAGGCCGTGAGACCATCCAGCAGCACCTGCCCGGTGTATTCCCCGGCCATTGGCAGCACGTCCTTGCCGTGCAGCTTCACCCGGCGGTCGAGCTTGTAAAGGTAGGAGCCAAGCTGCTGCTCGATGTGATCCGGCTGGCCTTCCTCGACCACCAGCACATGCTCCTTCCCCGCGCAGAAGGCGTCGAATTCATCGCGCAGCAGCGGGTAGGTGACGTTAAGCACGTAGAGCGGCACCTCGGTCTGGCCGTGGATGTCCGCGAGCCCCAGCCGCTGCAATGCCCGGATGACAGAATTATACATGCCGCCCTGCACCACGATGCCCAAGGGCGCCTTCTCGGGGCCAAAGAATTCGTTGAGCTTATTGTCGCGGATGAATGTCTCCGCGGCCGGCCAGCGGTTCTCGATCTTGTCCTTCTCATGCAGGTAAGACATCGGCGGCAGCACCACGCGGTTGAAATCCGACTGCGGGTTCGCCGCCGCTTCGGCCACGGTCAGCGGCGGGCGCTGGTTGTCGCGGGTCTCGAAACTGCCCGTCACATGGCAGGATCGGATGCGCACCATCAGCATGACCGGCGTGTTGCTGGCCTCCGACAGTTCAAACCCGTCCCTCACTGCCTTGGTGATCGAAGGCAGGTTCGGGCGCGGGTCCAGCATCCAGAACTGCGATTTCATGGCAAAGCCGTGGCTGCGCTCCTGCATGATCGAGGAGCCCTCGCCATAGTCCTCGCCCACGATCACCAGCGCGCCGCCGGTGACGCCCGAAGAACTGAGGTTCGCCAGCGCGTCTGAGGCCACGTTGACCCCCACCGGCCCCTTGAAGGTCACCGCGCCGCGGATCGGGTAGTGGACCGAGGCCGCCAGCATCGCCGCCGCCGCGGCCTCGCTTGCATTGGCCTCGAAGCGCACGCCAAGCTCGCCCATCAGTTCCTCGGCGTCGGCCAGCACGTCCATCAGGTGGCTGATCGGCGCACCCTGATAGCCGCCGACATAGCCCACGCCGTTCTCCAAAAGCGCCTTGGTGATCGCAAGGATGCCCTCGCCGGTGAAGACGTCGCCATCTCCCTTGCGCAGATGTTCCACCTCTGCCTTGAACGAACGTTCGGCCATCGGACCCTCTCAGAAATCGTGTTTTCGGATGTTGCGCAGCATGGTCTGCAAGGTGGCCACGAAGGCCGCCTTCTCCTCGGGGCCTATGCCCTTGAACATCGCCTCATAGGCCTGCGCCATATGCGGCCAGAGGCGCCCATAGGCCTCGCGCCCCTGATCGGTCAAGTAGACCCGCGTGGCGCGGCTGTCGTTGGCATCGGTCTCGCGCCGGACCAGACCGTCGCGCACCAATGCGTCGAGCGCGCGGCTCAGCGTCGATTGCTGCACCACCGCGTAAACCGCCAACTCGCGGATCAGGATGCCATCGGTCACCGACAGCACCGCGAGCGAGCGCATCTGCGGCGTGGTCAGGCCAAGTGCCGCCATCTCCGCCGACAGGGCGGCATTGTACCGCCCCATGATCCGGTTCATCAGATAGGGCGCGAAATTATCGAGCCCCATCCGATCCAGCGGCGCGTTCTCGGCCTCGGAAGGTGGTGTATCTGTCACCGATCAGCCCTTCGGCACCAGTGCCAGCGCCCGAATGGGGCTACCGGTGCCGTTCTTGATCTTCAACGGCGCGGCGATCAGAATCGCCCCCTTCGGCGGCAGTTTGTCGAGGTTGGCCAGTGACGCCAGACCAAAACAGTTATTCTTATGCAGCAGGTTATGCGCCGGATAGGGCGGCTCCATCCCGCCCGCTTGCCCCGCATCGGTGCCGATGCACTGCGTGCCCCAGCCGACGATCTTCTTCTCCATCAGGTACTGGATCGCATCCGGGGTCGGTCCGGGGCTGTGCGGCCCGGTCTCATCGGCGTTAAGAAACCGCGCCTCGTCATCGACGCGCGCGTCCCAATCGGTGCGCATGACAACCCATTCACCTTCGCCGATCTCGCCATACTCGGCTTCCCATTCCTTGATGCCCTTGGCATCGAGCAGGAAATCCGGGTCTTCCTGCGCCTGCTGCGAACAATCGATCACGTTGACCGGGGCGACCAGACGCTGCACGTCGAGCGTATCAGTGAAGCCGTCGTCGTAATCCTTACCGGTGATCCAATGATGCGGCGCGTCGAAATGCGTGCCCGAATGCTCGCCCAGCACCATCCAGTTCCAGGCAAAGAAGGGGCCGTCCTCGTCATATTCGCTGATCTTGTGAATCTCGACCTTCGGCGTCGGCTTGGCGAAATCAGCAGGCAGCTGCAGGATCGGCGTATCCGGCCCCAAAACGCCCGAGCAATCGACGACCTCAACCCCGCCCGAAGCCAGCATCGCGCCGAAATCACGCATTAAATCCGTAGCACTCATTTCAATTAATCTCCCTCAAATGGCGCACCCACTCCCGATGCGTTGTCCCTGCAAAGATGTTAGTCACATTTATATGCGTTTGCAATTATCTTCTTCGAAAGGCTTGCCAGGAACGCAAAAGGCCCGCCGCAAATGCGACGGGCCTGCCCAGCCGGGGAGAGGGGGCTAAGGAGATCAAGCGGCGTATTTGGCGACCGCCCCGCCCTGCTGGCTCCAATCGGCATACCATGTGCGGAAAAGCTTATACTGCGCCTCGGCATAGCCGCGCTGGCTGTCGGTCAGCGCGTCGGCCTCATTAAAATGCAACGCATATTCCGCATGGCCTTCGAGCACCATCAGATGCTTATAATAAAGCACGAGGTCCGGCCCCTCGTCGAAGGAGGACAGAACACCAAGCGCCGCATCAAGCTCCTGCGCGCGCTGGCGCGCTTCGGCATCGCCCGCTGCCGCAGCTTGGCTGAGGGCGACCAGATGCAACACTTCGCGCGGCAGCACATTGCCGATCCCGGTGATCGCGCCGGTGGCGCCGCAATTGACAAAACCGTGGAAGACGGTGGTATCCACACCGATCATCAGCGTGACCTCATCATCCCGGCTGGTGATATTCTCCGCCGCATAGCGCAGATCCTCCGCGCCGCCGAACTCCTTGAAGCCGACAAGGTTGGAATGCTCGGCCCGCAGCGCAAAGAACAGATCGGCCCGAGTGGCGAAACCGTAATAAGGGCTGTTGTAGATCACGGCAGGAAGCTCAGGCGCCGCCGAGAGAACCTTTTTGAAGTGATCTTTCTGCGCGGCAACCGACGTGCCGCGCGACAGGATGCGGGGGATCAACATCAGTCCCTTGGCGCCGACCTTCTGCGCATGGGCCGCATGTTCGGCGGCCAGCTTCGTATTCACGGCACCCGTGCCCACAACCACCGGCACGCCCGCCTCAACCAGGCGCTCGACGCCTTCCATCCGCTCTGCATCGGTCAACAGCGGCCAATCGCCCATGGACCCACAGTAGACCACCGCGCTCATACCATCGGCGATGAGCTTTTTGCCCATACGCACCAAAGCGTCAAAGTCAGGTTTCCGGTCTTCGGTGCAGGGGGTCATCAGGGCCGGGATGCAGCCGGAAAAAATCGAAGGGGTCATATATCTCTCCATCATAGAAACCGGCCGCGATACCGCCGGGCTTAGCCGCATCTTAGCTATTGTATTTTATTTGTCGACATAAAATCTGCACGCCCCCTATGGCGGCCCGATAAAGGCGCATTTACCTATGGTTAAAGGTCGATATGCTGCCGCCGATCCCGCGAAATCAGCGCCTGAATCTGCCGCACGATCTGATCCGCATGGGTCGCGGCCAAAGAATCTGCCAAGGCAATGTCGCGCGCCTCGATGGCCGCGATTAGATCCTCATGCTCTTGCACATACTCGCTGGGAAGCTGATCGTCGAAGGACTGGTAATACATCCGCAGCAACCGGCGCCCCTCATCCAACAGCCGCAGACAAAGCGATTCGTAATAGGGGTTGCGCCCCGCCCGGGCGATCTCGGCATGGAACTCCCGGTTCGTCGCGATCATCGACAGCGCGTCCTGCGCCGACACGGCCTTGGCGAACTCCACCTGCCGCGCGCGAATATTGGCCATATCTGCCGGCGTATGAAACTGCGCCGCAAGACGCGTGGTGACACGGTACATCAAGGTCATCGCGTCAAAGAAGGTGTGCAGGTTCATGAAATCGATATTCGACACGACCGTCGAACGGTTGGGCAGCGTGGTCACCAACCCCTCGCTCGCCAACCGCACCAAAGCCTCGCGGATCGGCGTACGCGACATCGACAGCCGCTCGGAAAGGCGAATCTCGTCGATCGGACTACCCGGCAAGAGGGTCAGATCGAGTATCTCATCGCGCAGGATGGAATAGACAAATTGCGCCCCGGACCCGCGCTTGCGTTCCGCCGTTTTAGGTTTGCTGGTCATGCGGGGATGCCGCCCTTTCTATGTTCATGGCTCCCCCTCGATAAAGCAACAAATCCCCCGCCCTACAATAGCGCTATCGCCCCTAGAGCGCGCCACCCCCTTCATTTCATCCTTTCTCAAATACCTTCCGCACTCTCCCCAAACGCCACCCCGCGCCAACCGCCCACCCAACCGTCGCCACAGATCGCCCAAAAATCAGGCATCACCGCCGATATATCAGGCACAATTCCCGCCAAAAGACTGACCCCAAAAGGCTTTTCCAAAAACTGTAATCCCCGGATTGACAGCGCGAAAGCTGCAACCGCATACTCGACCAATCTGATATTGGTTCAAGAAAGCGGTCCATTGCCCAGCCCCGACACCGGTCCCGACAAGGTTTTGCTCGAAGTGCGCGACTTCAGCCTGCGCTTTCGCGGCGCGCCGAGCGACCAAATCAATCATGTGAATTTCACGGTCCACCCGGGCAAGACACTCTGTGTCGTCGGGGAAAGCGGCTGCGGAAAAAGCGTGACCTCGCTGGCGATGATGGGGCTGCTGCCAGCCGGTGCGGCGACCATTCGCTCGGGCGAGATGGTTTTCGAAGGTCAGAAGCTCGACCTTGCCGACCACACCGCCATGCGCAAGCTGCGCGGCAGTCGGATGACGATGATTTTTCAAGAGCCCATGACCTCGCTCAACCCCGCCTTCCGCATTGGCGAGCAGATCACCGAAGCCGTGCTCGCCCATAGCGATGCCAGCAAATCCGAGGCCGAGGACAAGGCGCTGGCGATCCTCAAGCGGGTCGGCATTCCGGCGGCGGAAAAGCGGATGCGCGACTACCCGCACCAACTCTCCGGCGGCATGCGCCAGCGGGTGATGATTGCCATGGCCTTGGTCAACGACCCCGCGCTTTTAATCGCGGATGAGCCGACGACCGCCCTCGACGTGACCATTCAGGCGCAGATCCTCGAATTGATCCGCGACCTTCAGGCCGAGACCGATATGGGCACGATCATGATCACCCATGACCTTGGCGTGGTGGCCGAAATCGCGGATACCGTCGCCGTCATGTACGCGGGCACGATCGTCGAAACCGGCCCTGCGGAACGCATCTTTAACGACCCACAGCATCCCTACACGATCGGCCTCATGTCCTCGATCCCGCAGCTTAGCGGTCCGCGCGGACGCTTGGCGACCGTGCCGGGCATGGTGCCGACAACGCAGAACATGCCCCAAGGCTGCCGTTTTGCCACGCGCTGCCCCTTCGCCCAGCCCATCTGCGCGCAGGAGCCACCGCTTGCACCGCTGGAGGGGGGCCATGCCGTGGCCTGTCATTTCGCCCCCCTGGAAACACATCTGGAGCAGAGCGCATGAGTGACACGATCCTAACAGCGCGCGGGCTGAAGAAACATTTCAAAACCTCGGGCGGCGGCATGGCCAAAAGCGGTACGGTCAAGGCGGTCGATGGCGTCTCCTTCGACGTGCGCCGGGGCGAGACCTTCGCCATCGTCGGCGAATCCGGCTGCGGCAAATCCACCCTTGCGCGGTTGTTGATGCGGCTGCTGACCCCGACCGAAGGCGATGTCGAGTTCGACGGCATCGACGTGGCGGGTCTCGAGGGTCGCGACCTCACCGCCCTGCGCCGCGATATGCAGTTCGTGTTCCAAGACCCGTTCTCCTCGCTCAACCCGCGCATGAGCGTTGGCAAGCTGGTGGGCGAACCGCTGGAGACGCATTTCCCGAAAATGTCCGCCGCCGAGCGCCGTGGCAAAGTGGCCGAACTTCTGGCCAAGGTCGGTCTGCGCCCCGAACACGCCGAACGCTACCCGCATGAGTTTTCCGGCGGCCAGCGCCAGCGTATCGGGATCGCCCGGGCGCTTGCCTCGGCGCCGAAGCTGGTGATCGGGGACGAGCCGGTTTCGGCGCTCGACGTCTCGGTGCAGGCGCAGGTGATCAACCTGCTTGGCGATCTACGGGATGAATTGGGGCTCACATTGGTCATCATCGCCCATGACCTCGCCGTGATCCGCCATATGAGCGACCGCGTGGCGGTGATGTATCTGGGGCAAATTGTGGAACAGGGCGATGTCGACACGGTCTATAACCATCCGCGCCACCCCTATACGCGCGCGCTCTTGTCGGCCATTCCGGTGGCCGCCCATGGCGCGCGCACGCCGCAGACCGCGCTTGAGGGTGAGATGCCCAGCCCGGCGAACCCGCCTGCAGGCTGTCGCTTCCACACCCGCTGCCCCTTTGCCAAAGAACGCTGCGCGAGCGAGCCGCCCTCTTTGCGCGAGACCCGCGCGGGCGAGGGCCATGTCGCCGCCTGCCATTACTTCGAAGAGATCGCCGCCGCCACGCCGGACCTCGGCCTTGCCGATGCGCCCGAACGCGCCCCCCGGGCCGCCGCGCGCTTTGCGCTTTACCAAGACGCCATGCGGGACCGGACCACGCTCCGCCCCCGCCAAAACCAAGAATAACAGGCTGAACCAGACTCATTGAAACGACAGGAGAGTTCGACATGACACTGACCAAAATGACACTTGCCGCTGCATTGCTGGGGGCCACGACCCTCGGCGCGCAGGCGGCTGACCTGCGCATCGCGCTGCAATCCGATGCCGATGTGCTGGACCCCGACCAGTCGCGCACCTTCGTGGGCCGCATCGTCTACGCGTCGCTCTGCGACAAGCTGGTGGACATCACCCCAGACCTCGAAATCATCCCGCAGCTGGCGACCGAATGGTCCTTTTCAGAAGATGGCAAACAGCTGACCATGAAACTGCGCGACGATGCGGTCTTCCACGATGGAACGCCCTTTGATGCCGAGGCCGTGGCCGCCAACATCGACCGCAGCCAGAACATGGAGACTTCGCGCCGCAAGTCCGAACTTTCCTCCATCACCGGCGTCGAAGTGCTGGGCAGCCATGAGATCCGCTTTGATCTGGCCGATGCCGATGCCACGCTGATGGCTCAATTCGCCGACCGCGCAGGCATGATGGTCTCCCCCACCGCTGCCGAGGCGGCGGGCGATGACTTTGGCCTGAACCCGGTTTGCTCTGGCCCCTACCAGTTCAAAGAGCGTGTGGCCCAAGACCGCATCGTGCTTGAGAAATTCGCCGACTATTACGATGCCGAGGAATACCACTTCGACACCGTCACCTATCTGCCGATCCCCGACACCACCGTGCGTCTGGCGAACCTGCAATCGGGTGACATCGACATGCTGGAGCGTCTGGCCGCGACCGACCTCGCGCAGGCCGAAGGTGACGACAGCATCAATGTCGAAAGCGCCGTGTCGCTCGGCTATCAGGGCATCACGATCAACGTGGCCAATGGCGAAAAGGGCGACAACCCTTGGGGCAACGACAAACGTCTGCGTCAGGCGCTGAGCTATGCGATCGACCGCGAGGCGATCAATCAGGTCGTCTTCAACGGTGCCTTCGCCGCGGGCAACCAGCCCTTCCCGCCAAACTCCCCTTGGTACAGCACCGATTATCCCGTGCCTGAACGTGACGTGGAAAAGGCCAAGGAACTGCTGGCCGAAGCCGGTTTCGCCGATGGCATCGACCTTGAGGTGCAGGTGCCCAACACCACGATCCCGCTGCAGCTGATGCAGGTCGTGCAGTCCATGGCTGCCGAGGCGGGGATCAACATCTCGATCACCTCCAAGGAATTCGCGACGCTGCTGGCCGATCAATCGGCGGGTGACTATCAGGCGAGCCAGATCGGCTGGTCGGGCCGTGTGGACCCCGATGGCAACATCCACCAGTTCATGACCACCGAGGGCGGGATCAACGATTCCAAATACTCCAACCCCGAAGTGGATGAACTGCTCGACAAGGCGCGCAAGTCCAACGACCAAGACGTGCGCCGCGAGAGCTATACCGCCGCCCGCGCCATCCTGAACGAAGAGATGCCGATCGTGTACCTCTACCACCAGACATGGATCTGGGCGCTGGATTCCGACATCACCGGTTTCACCCCCTATCCTGACGGCATGATCCGCCTTGCGGGCATGAAAAAAGAAGAAGGCTAACCCTTCTGCATCCGCACCGCCGGGCCGGTTCCGGCGGTGCCCCTCCCCTGAGCGAGACGTTTCAAAATGCTGTCCTTCATCCTGCGCCGTCTGGTGATCGCGATCCCGACGATCATCCTGATCTCGGTCTTTGTCTTCACCTTGCAAAAGCTGCTGCCGGGCGACCCGGTGCTGGCCATGGCCGGCGAAGAACGCGACCCGCAGGTGCTGGAGTTCCTGCGCGAGAAATACCGCCTGAACGATCCTATTCCGGTGCAGTATTTCACTTGGATCGGCAACGCGCTGACCGGTGACTTGGGCATTTCGCTGCGCACCAACCAGCCGGTGCTGGAACTCATCGGAGAGAAACTGCCCGTGACCATCCAACTGGCCACGATGGCGATGATTTTTGCCCTGTTGATCGGCGTGCCTGCGGGCATCTTCTCTGCCGTCAAGAAGGGCACCGTGACCGATTATGTGGCCAATGTCGTGGCGCTCTCGGGCCTGTCGATCCCGAACTTCTGGCTGGGCATCATGCTGATCCTGCTGGTCTCGGTGAAATGGAAACTGCTGCCCGCCTCGGGCTATGTGCCGCTGAGCGAAGACCCCATCCGCTCCATCACCGTGATGATCATGCCCGCCTTCGTGCTGGGCACGGCGCTCGCGGCCACGCTGATGCGCCACACCCGCTCGGCCATGCTAAGCGTGCTGAGCAGTGACTACGTCCGCACCGCCCGGGCCAAGGGACTGGTCGAGCGTCGGGTGATCCTCAAACACGCCTTTCGCAACGCGCTGACGCCGATCGTCACCCTGACCGCCCTGCTCTTTGGTGAGCTGATCGCGGGTGCGGTGCTGACCGAACAGATTTTTACCATCCCCGGCTTTGGCAAGCTGGTGGTCGATGCCGTGTTCAACCGCGATTACGCCGTGGTCCAAGGCATCGTGCTCGTCACCGCCGTCGGCTTCATCTTTATGAACCTGCTCGCCGATGTCGCCTATGTGCTGCTGAACCCCCGCCTGAGGAAGCAATAATGGCTCAACCTGCCACCCCCATCACCATCGACGCCGAAAGCGCCGCCGATCCGGTCCTCTCCGCCCGCCCGGAAAACCGGGTTTGGAAGAAGTTCCGCACCCATCGCAGCGCCATGCTGGGCGGCGTGCTGGTGGTCTTCTTCTGCGCCATCGCGCTTTTGGCCCCGCTGCTGCCGATCCCCGACCCCGCCGCCACCGATTGGGGCGCGGTGCGCAAGGGCCCTTCGGCAGCCCATTGGATGGGCACCGATGAGTTGGGCCGCGATGTGCTGAGCCGTCTGGTCTGGGGCGCACAGGCTTCTCTGCTGGCCGGGGTCGTCTCCGTTGCCATCGCGCTTGGGCTTGGCGTGCCTCTGGGCATCGTGGCTGGCTATTTCGGGGGCTGGACCGACGCGGTGATCTCGCGCTGCACCGAAGCATTGCTCGCGGCACCCTTCCTGATCCTCGCCATCGCCCTTGCGGCCTTCCTCGGGCCGAGCCTGACCAACGCGATGATCGCCATCGGCATCTCGGCCACGCCGATCTTCATCCGCCTGACCCGCGGTCAGGTGCTGAGCGTCGCCGCCGAGGATTACGTCGAAAGCGCCCGCGCCATTGGTCTGAGCACGCCGCGCATCCTGCGCCGTTATATCTTCCCCAATGTGCTGCCGCCCGTGTTGGTGCAGGCCACGCTGACCGTCGCCACCGCCATCATCGCCGAGGCGTCGCTCTCCTTCCTTGGCCTTGGCCAGCAGCCGCCCGCGCCCTCTTGGGGGTCGATGCTGAACACGGCGAAGAACTTTCTCAATCAGGCGCCTTGGATGGCGCTTTGGCCCGGCATCGCGATCTTCATGGTCGTGCTTGGCTTCAACCTTCTGGGCGACGGGCTGCGCGACGCGCTCGACCCACGCGAACACTGACCGGAGACGACATGACCCCCTTCACCACCCGCCCCGAGATCCGCGGCTCCTTTGGTGTCACCACTTCGACCCATTGGATCGCCTCGACCGTGGGGTTCGGCATCCTTGAAAAAGGCGGCAACGCCTTTGACGCCGCTGTCGCCGCGGGCTTTGTCCTGCAAGTGGTCGAGCCGCATTTGAACGGCCCGGCGGGCGACCTGCCGATCATCTTTCACGACGCGGAGAAACAGGCGACCAAGGTTGTCTGCGCCCAAGGGGTCAGCCCCGCCGCCGCCAAGCTGGAGCATTTCGAGGCATTGGGGCTCAAGCTGATCCCCGGCTCGGGTCTTCTCTCCACCGTGGTGCCGGGGGCCTTTGACGGCTGGATGCTAATGCTGCGCGACCATGGCACCATGGGTCTGCGCGAGGTGATGCAGCCCGCGATCGACTATGCCCGCGATGGCCATCCGGTGCTGCCGCGCGTGTCGAACACCATCAAGGGGCTGGCCGAATATTTCGCCGCCGAATGGCCCAGCTCCGCCGCGGTCTGGACGCCCGGCGGTGCGGCGCCTGAGCCAAACGCCAACTTCAAGAACCCCGATCTTGCCGCGACCTATGAGCGTTTGGTCAGCGAGGCCGAAGCCACAGGCGAAGACCGCAGCGCACAGATCGAAGCGGCGCGCAAAATCTGGTCCGAAGGTTTCGTGGCAGATGCGATTTTCGACTATCTCGAAGATGCCTGCGTGCATGATGTGTCCGAGCAAAAGAACAGCGCCCTTCTGGCGCGCGAGGACATGGCCAAATGGCAGGCCAGCTATGAGGACACGCTGACCTACGAATACCACGGCTGGACGGTGCATAAGACCCACGCTTGGTCGCAGGGGCCGGTGTTCTTGCAGACCCTCGCGATCCTCAAACATTTCGATCTTGCCGCGATGGACCCGATGGGCGCCTCCTTTACCCATACGGTGATCGAGGCGATGAAACTCGCCTATGCCGACCGCGAGGCCTATTACGGTGACCCCGAGCAGAGCATTATTCCGATGGAAGAACTGCTTTCCGACGCCTATAACGCGGAACGCGCGAAGCTGGTGAACGGCAAGGCATCGCTTGAGCAGCGCCCCGGCGTGATCGCGGGGCTGGAGCATCTGGCCGAGCGCTATATCGAACGCGCTGCCCGTGATTTCGGCGTTCAGAACGCCGCCCCACAAGAGCCTACCATGGCGCATCTGACCGAGAAACGCGGCGATACCGTGCATCTCGACGTGATCGACCGTTGGGGCAATATGGTTTCGGCCACGCCCTCAGGCGGGTGGTTGCAGAGTAATCCGGTGGTGCCGGGGCTGGGCTTTCCGCTGAATTCCCGCGCGCAGATGTTCTGGCTTGAGCGGGGTTTGCCCACCTCCCTCGCCCCCGGACGCCGTCCGCGCACCACGCTGACCCCCTCTTTCGCCGAACATGCCGATGGGCGGCAGTTGGTCTTTGGCACGCCGGGCGGCGACCAGCAGGACCAATGGCAGCTGATCTGGTTCCTGCGTTTCGTGCACCACGGCCTCGACCTGCAAGAGGGGATGGACGCGCCGCTGTTCCACACGCTGCACTTCCAAAGCAGTTTCTTCCCCCGCCAAGCCCTGCCCGGTGAGATGATGATCGAGCCCAATGTCGGCCCTGCGGTGATCGACGCGCTGCGCGCCCGGGGGCATATCGTTACCGTGGCCGAGCCGTGGTCGGTGGGCCGGATGACAGCCGCGCTGCGCAACCCCGATGGCAGCCTTCACGCCGCCGCCACCCCCCGCCTGATGCAGGCCTATGCCGTAGGACGCTGACCCATGACCTATTCTATCATCGCCCGTGACCCCGACAGCCAAGAGATTGGCATCGCCGTGGCCAGCCGCTTTTTCGCCTGCGGTGCCGCCGTGCCCTACATCGGGCGGCGCGTCGCCGTGGCCACGCAGGCTTTCGTCAACCCGCTCTGGGGGACCGAAGGCCGGCGCATGTTGGAAAGCGGCGACCCCGCCGAAGCACTGCTGAAGGAATTCGCCGCCCGCGATTCGGGGCGCGACATCCGCCAGTGTCACATGCTCGACGCCCAAGGAAACTTCGCCGCGCATACCGGTGCGGGCTGTGTCGATTGGGCCGGGCACCGTGTGGGGACCATTCACTCCGTCGCGGGCAATATGCTGACCGGGCCCGAGGTGGTGGAGGCCACGTTTGAGACCTACGCCGCGCGCCATGACCTGCCGATGGCCGAACGTCTGCTCGCCGCCATGCGCGCGGGCGAAGAGGCGGGCGGCGACATGCGCGGGCGCCAAGCCGCGGGGTTGGTGATCCACCGCGGACAGGACCATGCCTATCTGGACCTGCGCGTCGATGACCATGGCGATCCGCTGAGCGAACTTGACCGGCTGCTCGACGTCGCTGGCGAGCGCTATTTGCATGTGGCCGAAGCGATGCCGAGCCTCGACAATTTTTCGGGCACCTCGGACCGCGCGCCGATTGATGCGGCGATCACCCGCGCCGAAGAGGCCCGCAAGGCGGCGGGCAAGCCCAGCCGGTCGCTGGCGACAGATTTAGAGACAAAGAAAGATTAACCATATGAACGCGCTCGATTTCAGCCAGCTTCTGCCCCTTCTCGCCATTGCGGTATCCGCCGGGGTCTTTGGCGGCATCCTTGCGGGGCTGCTTGGTGTGGGCGGCGGCATCGTGATCGTGCCCGCGCTTTATCTTGCGCTGTCGACGGCGGGGATGGACCCGGCGATCACCATGCAGGTGGCGGTGGGCACCTCGCTCGCGACAATCGTCTTTACCTCGCTGTCCTCGGGCTATGGTCACTTCAAACGCGGCGCGATTGATATGGACCTTTTGAAACTCTGGGCGCCGTCGCTGTTGATCGGCGTCGTGATCGGTGCGCTTCTGGGGGGCTATGTCTCGGGGCTGATCCTTGTGGGCGTCTTTGCCACCGTGGCCGCACTCGTCGCGCTCGACATGATCTTTCGCAAGACCAAGGACGACCCCACGCCGCGCGGCTTTGCCAAGCCGATCTGGGCGATCTTGGGCGTCGTCACCGGCGGGCTGTCGGCGATGATGGGCATCGGGGGCGGCACCATCGGCGTGCCGCTGTTGAACTTTCTGGGCTATGACATCCGCCGCGCCGTGGGCACCTCTGCCGCGATTGGCTTTATCATCGGGCTGCCGGGTGCCGTTGTCTATGCGCTCACCGGCCTTGGGGCCGAGGGGCTGCCGCCCTTCTCGCTCGGCTATGTGAACCTTGCCGCGGCGGCCATCATCATTCCGCTGACCTCCAGCTTTGCCCATGTGGGTGTGAAACTGGCCCATAGCATCCCGCGCCGGGCGCTTCGGTTTGCCTTTGGAATTTTCCTAATGGTAACCTCTCTGCGTATGTTCATTGATTTATTTGAAGCGTTTTCCAACTCATGACACAGCCCCCCCAGTCCGCCCCAAGTGAAGATGAATTGGCCGAGCGGCTGCGCGGAGCGATCCGCCAAGGGGACATCCTGAACGACGGGCGGATGCCCCCCGAACGGGCGCTGGCCGAGCATTTCGGCGTGAGCCGGGCGCGGCTGCGACTGGCACTTGGCCTGTTGCAAGAGGACGGCACGATCTACCGCCGCCACGGCCAAGGCACATTCGCCACACCGCCCCCCGCGACCAATGCGGACAGTCTGCGCCACCTTGCACGGCAGGTCACGCCAAGCGACGTGATGGAAGTGCGGCTAGAGGTCGAACCTGCCCTTGCCGCCCTCGCCGCCGATCGCGCCCGCCCGCAAGAGATCGAGCGGTTGGACCAGTTGATGCGCGCCACGCTCAACCTCAGCGACCCGGACGCCTATGAGGCCGCGGATGACATGTTCCACTACAAGATCGCCGAGATGGCGCGGAACCCGTTGTTCCTGACGGTCTACGAATCCATCCGCGCGGTGCGCCGCGAAGTGGCATGGACCTCGCGCCGCCGGACCTATCACGCCCCCGAAACGCTACAGGTTCTGGGCGAGCAGCACATGACCCTGAACGACGCCATCGCCCGGCGCGATACGTTCGGCGCTGCCGCCGCGATGGAGCAGCATTTGCTGACCGTTTCTAAAACCCTGCTGCGCGACCGGGTGCGCAAGATCGAACTCGATCTCTGAAGCCCCCGTTTCGACTGGTTAAACCGCGCCCTGGCCTTCCCCGCTTTGCGGCGGGAGATGTTACAGCGTTGTGACAATTTTGTCCGCCGACGCGCCGGAACAGCTTGCAAACGAAACTGTTCGATGTTCGTATCTGCGCATTATTGTATTTCGCGCCAGATGCGCGGATTCTCAGGGAGGAGAACGCAATGTCTCATAAATACCTATTCGCCGCAGGTCTCACTGCGGCCTTCACACTCACGGGCAGCCTTGCCTTCGCGCAAGAGGATTGCGAGCGCGGCGCCTTGGACAAGATGTTCTGCGACGCCGATGGCGATCTGGTCGCCGATGCGCCGACCGATCCCGATATGCTGAAAGATCCCTCGACGCTGGTTTTCGCCTACACGCCCGTCGAAGACCCCGCGATCTACGAAGACATCTGGACCCCCTTCATTGACCACCTAGAGGATGTGACCGGCAAGGACGTGCAGTTCTTCGCCGTGCAGTCGAACTCCGCCGAGGTCGAGGCGATGCGCTCGGGCCGCCTGCATATCGCCGGTTTCTCCACCGGTCCCACGCCCTTCGCCGTGAACCTCGCGGGCGTTGAGCCCTTCGCCATCATGGGCGCCGAGGACGGCCAGTTCGGCTACAAGCTGCAGGTCTACACACAGGCCGACAGCGACATCAAGGAGATGAAGGATCTGGTCGGCAAGCGCATCGCGCATACCTCGCCCACCTCCAACTCCGGCAACCAAGCGCCGCGCGCGCTCTTCCCCGATCTGGGCGTCGTGCCGGACGAAGACTACGAAGTGACCTATTCAGGCAGCCACGACCAGTCCATGCTGGGCGTCGTCGCGGGCGATTATGACGCGGCCCCGGTGGCCTCTGAAGTGGTCGACCGCATGGCCGAGCGCGGTCTTTACGACCCCGAGGACGTGCGCATCGTCTGGGAAAGCGACCCCTTCCCGACAACCTCCTACGGTGTCGCGCATGACCTCGCGCCCGAACTGAAGGAAAAGATCAAGGAAGCGTTCTTCTCCTTCGACTTCGAAGGCACCGCACTGGGTGAAGAATTCGCGGGCGTGAGCAAGTTCGTCCCGATCACCTACAAGGACCAGTGGGCGGTGATCCGTCAGATCCAGAAGGCGAACGGCGTCGAGTACACGCCGCAGGGCCTTGCGGCTGAATAATCGTTCAACACCGGGGCCGGCTTTTGGCCGGCCCCACGTTTAAGGTACAATAAATGCTGAAAATTTCCGACCTCGTGAAACGCTATGGCAGCGGTGATCCGGTGCTGAAGAACCTCGATTTGACAATCGAGGGCGAAAGCGTCGTGTCTATCATCGGTTCCTCCGGCGCGGGCAAATCGACATTGCTGCGCTGCATCAACCGACTGGTGGAGCCGACCTCGGGGTCGATCACGCTCAACGGCACCGAACTGACCAGCCTGCGAGGCCGGAACCTGCGCGCCGCGCGCCGCAAGATCGGCATGGTGTTCCAAGGCTTCAACCTCGTCGACCGTCTGACCGTGATGGAGAACGTCCAGTCCGGTCGCTTGGGCTACATCTCGACATGGTCCGCCGTGACCCGCCGCTATCCGAAAGAAGACATCCGCCGCGCCTATGAGCTGATGGAACGTGTCGGCATCGCGCAATATGCCAACACCCGCGCTGACCAGCTTTCGGGCGGTGAACGCCAGCGTGTCGGCGTGGTCCGCGCCCTGATGCAAGACCCCGACATCCTGCTCGCGGACGAGCCCACCGCCTCGCTCGACCCCAAGACCTCGGAACAGATCATGGGCCTGCTGCGCGACCTCGCCGGTGAGTTGAAGCTGCCGGTGCTAATCAACATCCACAACGTGACCGAGGCCAAGGAATACACCGACCGCATCGTCGGCATGCGCTATGGCCGGATCATTTTCGACGACGTGCCTGCCAAGCTCGACCAAGAGGCGATGGACAAGATCTACGCCGGCAGCCCCCATGCGGACCGCGCCAAAGATGGGGCCGCGGCATGAGCGCGCCACGGGACAGTTGGAAAAAGCCGCCCTTCATCGCCAACCCGGTGCTGCGGTGGGCAGTGATCTTGGGCGCGGTCGCCTATTTCGGCTGGGTCGGTCTGACCATGCCGATTGACTGGAACCGCGTCGCCGAAGGGCTGGGGCGCGCCGGGCGGATTTTCGGCGGGGCCTTTCCGCCCAGTTTCGAACGCTCGGGCCTGCTGATCGACGGCTTTCTTGAGAGCCTCAAGATCGCCATTCTCGCCACTGCGGGCGGGGTGCTTCTGTCGATCCCCATCGCCTTCATGTCCGCGCGCAACGTGGCGCCCAAGCCGATCTTCTACCTCGGCCGCGCCATCATCATCATCGCGCGCAGCTTCCACCCGGTGATCGTCGCGATTCTTTTCGTCAAGGCCGTGGGCTTCGGCCCCTTCGCCGGGGTGCTGACGCTGATCGTCTATTCCATCGGCTTCGTCGCCAAGATGCTGGCCGAGCGGATTGAAGAGATCGACTTCGGTCAGGTCGAGGCCATGCGCGCCGCCGGTGCGCCCTATTTCTCGACGCTGGTTTACGCGATCTTTCCGCAGATCATGCCGCGTCAGATCGGCCTCACGATCTACCAGCTCGACAGCAACCTGCGCGCCTCGGCCGTGGTGGGCATCGTCGGCGCGGGCGGCATCGGTGCGACGCTGGCCAATGCCTTCGGCCGCTATGACTATGACTTCGCTCTGGCCATCACCATGGTCATCGTCGGTGTCATCCTTGTCTCCGAAGCCATCAGCGGCGTGATCAGAAAGCGCATCCAATGACGACGATTGCAGAGAAATTCGGTCGCGACGACTGGACCCGTTTCACCCTGCGCCAGCGCATGACGCGCTACGGCGTGATCTTCGGCTGCGCGCTCGCCATCGCTTGGGCCCTCACCTCGATCGAGGTCATCTGGGCTTGGGTCTGGGGCGCGCCAGAGCAGATTGGCGACCTTTTCGGCCGCATGTATCCGCCTGACCCCAGCAACCTCGAAACCATTCTCAAGGTGCTCTGGGACACGGTAAATATCGCCACCTTCGCCACCACCTTCGCCGTGCTGCTGTCGCTGCCCGTGGCCTATATCGCGGCGCAGAACACAACACCGAACCGTGCCACGCTCTGGCTCGGACGGCTGATCCTCGTGACCTCGCGGTCGGTGAACACGATCATCTGGGCGCTTCTCTTCGTCGCGATCTTCGGCCCCGGCGTGGTGGCGGGGATCCTCGCGATTATGTTCCGCTCCATCGGCTTCATCGGCAAGCTTCTGGGCGAGGCGATTGAGGAGATCGACCGCCGCCCTGTGGAGGCCCTGGAGGCCACCGGCGCCTCGCGGTTCAAGGTCATCGCCTATGCCATCGTGCCGCAGGTCATGCCGACCTTCTGGGCCGTGTCGATCCTGCGGTGGGACATCAACCTGCGTGAATCCACCGTTCTGGGCCTCGTCGGCGCGGGCGGCATCGGGATCATCCTGCAAGGTGCCATCGACACCTTCAACTGGCCCGAGGTCGCCACGATCCTCATCGCGATCATCGTGTTGGTGATCATCGGTGAGGTGATCTCGGCCTTCCTGCGCCGCCGCATCCTGTGAGTGTCGCCATAGACCCCGCGCAGGCGCTGGCCGAATACCAGCGCCTGCGCCCCCGCCTGCCCGCCTGCGACAAGCTTGGCCATGGGGTGGAGGCCGCCCGTTTCCTCGATATCGTCGCGCCCTATGAGTTGATCCTGTTCGACGCCTACGGCGTGCTCAACGTCGGGGAGACCGCGATCAAGGGGGCCGCGCAGACCATCGCCGCCCTGCGCGATATGGGCAAATCCGTCATGGTCGTCAGCAACTCCGCCGCCTATCCCAAGGCGCATATGATGGACCGCTACGCGCGCCTCGGCTTTGATTTCGCAGCAGACGAGGTGGTTACCAGCCGCGAGGCGCTGCTGCACCGCCTCGCGACAGAACCCGCGCGCCGCTGGGGCGTGATGCTGAACCCCGATAAGGACATGGGAGAGATCGCCGACCTCGGCGCGACCGTTCTGGCGGATGATCCGGCAGTCTATGACCGGGCCGAAGGTTTCCTCCTCGTCGGGGCGGATGGGTGGACAGAGGCGCGGCAGGCCCTGTTGGAGGCCAGTCTGAAACGCCAGCCCCGGCCCGTCTTTGTCGGCAACCCCGATCTCGTCGCCCCGCGTGAGGATGGTCTCTCGCTCGAACCCGGCTGGTTCGCGCATCGTCTGATCGACGCGACCGGCGTGGCGGTACATTTCTGCGGCAAGCCCTTTCCCGATATCTTCGATCTGGCCCTCGCCCGGGCAAAGCCCGTCGATCCGGCGCGCGTGCTGATGGTCGGCGACACGCTGCACACCGACATCCTCGGCGGGGCGCAGGCGGGTTTCGCCACGGCGCTGGTCACCGGCCACGGCTCCCTCTTGGGGTTGGAGGTTGGTGCGGCGATCCAAGGCTCGGGCATCGCGCCCGATCATATCGTCACGGAAATTTAGCGGCGCTTTGCTGTGGATTCATTGTCCACAAAGCGCCCCACCCCCATTGCCATTCTGAACATCCGCCGCTAGCAGTTTTCGTGACCTTGTTAATAAGATCGCTGGAGGATACAAAATGTTCAAAATCACCAAGCCCACGGCAATTTTCGCCACTTTGGCCGCGCTCACCGGAGGAGCCCTGAGCGCTGAGACCGAAGTCAAGATCGGCTACGCCCTCGCCCCCGACAGCCACTACGGCGTCGCGGCGCAGAAGTGGCAAGAGGTCGTCGAGGCCGAGACCGACGGCAAGTTCAGCTTCCGCCATTTCCCCTCCTCCGGTCTGGGCGGTGAGCGCGAGGTCGTCGAGGGCCTGCAACTGGGCACCGTCGAGGCGACCATCGTCTCCACCGGCACGCTGAGCAACTTCGTCCCCGCCACCGGCGTGACCGACATCCCCTTCCTGTTCCGCAGCCTCGACCACGCGCGCCGCGTGCTTGACGGGCCGATCGGTCAGGACATCTTGGCCGAGTTCGACGGCGCGGGCATGGTGGCCTTAGCCTGGGGCGAACAGGGTTTCCGCCACATCACCAACAACCGCAACGCCATTGAGACCCCCGAAGACATTGCGGGCATGAAGCTGCGCACCATGGAAAACCCGGTCCACCTCGAAGCCTTCAACGCCGCTGGCGCCGCCCCCACCCCGATGGCCTGGCCCGAGGTGATCAGCTCGCTCCAGCAGGGCACCATCGACGGGCAGGAAAACCCGCTGTCGGTGATCGTCTCCGTCAAGCTCGACGAGGTGCAGAAGTACCTGACCCTCTCGGGTCACGTCTATTCGCCCGCCATGCTGTTGGTCTCCAAACCCTTCTGGGAAGGTCTGTCGGATGAGGACAAAGCCGCCTTCGAGAAAGGCGCGACCGAGGCCGTCTCCGCCATGCGCGCCTTCGTCGATGACGTGGAGCAAAGCGGCGTCGAGACGCTGAAAGAGCGCGGCATGGAAGTGAACGAGCTCAGCGAAGACCAGAAAGCCGCCTTCCGCGCCTCCATCGAGAGCGCCTATGAGGGGTACTACGAGACCTACGGCAAAGAGCTGATCGACCAGATCGCCGCGACCGAGTAAGCGCCGCGACGTAAAGACGGACGGCCGGGAGCAGTGCTTCCGGCCGTTTTGCACGGGAGGGAAACCATGCGCAGATTGGAACAGCTATTCGTCAGGGTGAACGCCGCCGTGGTGATCGCCTGTTTGACGGGGATGGTCTTGGTCGTGGGGGCCAATGTCGCCCTGCGGTTCAGCACCAACCATTCGCTGTCGTGGTCCGATGAATCCGCCCGTTACCTGATGATTTGGATGGCCTTTCTGGGGGCTGGCCTTGCCCTGCGGCAGGGCGGCCATGTGGCCATCACCAATCTGCATGATGTGATGAACACCCGGATGCAGCGCATCCTGCGCGGGGTCATCGTTTTGATTTTGCTGTTCTTCTTTGCCTTCATGGTCAAGGTCGGCTGGGACTATATGCAGCGCGCACAGTATCAGATGACCCCGGCGATGCGCCTGTCGTTCCGCTATGTCTATGCCGCCATGCCAGTCGGCTTCACACTGCTGATCGTACATCTGTTGCTGATCGCGCGGCCCTTCATCATGGCGGGCCGCTATCACCAGCCCGAAGGTCAGACCGAAAACATGCCGGGAGCCGCCAATGGCTGAGATCCTCTTCATCTCGCTTTTCGTTCTTATGGTGCTGGGGCTGCCCGTCGCCTTTGCCATGGCCATTTCCGTCTTTGCCGCCATCGGTCTGGGCAGTTCCTACCCGCAGATCGTCGTGGTGAAGGAGATGTTCTCGGGCCTCGACAGTTTCCCGCTGCTGGCCGTGCCCTTTTTCATCCTCGCCGCCGAGATCATGACCGGCGGGGCGATCACCCACACGCTTTTGCGCTTTGCCGCACAGTTCGTGGGCCATCTGCGCGGGGGGCTGGGCTATGCCAATGTGATCTCTTCGACCATGTTCGCAGGCATCTCCGGCTCGGCGCTGGCCGATGCGGCAGGCCCCGGCGCGATGATGATCCGCATGATGGAGAAAGGCGGCTACGACCGCTCTTACGCCGGGGCGCTGACGATCTCTTCCGCCGTGGTGGGGCCAATCATCCCGCCCTCGATCGTGATGATCATCTATGCCTTGCAGGATCAGGAAGTCTCGGTCGGGTCGCTGTTCATGGCGGGTGTCATTCCGGGGCTGCTGCTCGCCGGAGGGAGCCTTGCGGCCAACGGTTGGGTCAGTTGGAAACGCGATTACCGCAGTGATGAGGCCCGGCCCGAGCGGGCGCAGATGTGGCGCAACAGCCTGATGGCGCTGCCCGCGCTTGGGCTGATCGTGCTGATCGTCGGCGGCATCCGGGGCGGCATTTTCACCCCGACCGAAGCCTCTGTCATCGCCGTGTTCTATGCGCTGTTTTGCGGGTTCTTCGTTTACCGCGCCCTGCGCCTGCGCGATCTGCCGGGGCTGATCCTACGCGCGGCACTGATCTCATCCGCGGTGTTGCTGATCCTTGGGGCCGCGCGGGCTTTCGCATGGGTCTTGGTGATCGAAGGCGTGCCCCAGTTTCTAGCCGAGACGATCATCGCGTGGGAGCTTTCGCCGATCCTGTTCCTCTTGGCGGTGAACGTGCTATTGCTGCTTTTTGGTCTGTTCATGGATCCGCTGCCGGGGGTTATGATCCTCGTCCCGATCCTCGCGCCGATCAGCCACGCGCTCGGCATCGCGCCGGATCATTTCGCCATCGTGGTGATCGTGAACCTGACGCTCGGGCTGACGACGCCACCGGTGGGGAGCCTGATCTTCGTGGTCTCCTCGGCGGTGAACCTGAAGCCCGCCGCGCTGATCCGCGAGATGCCGCCGTTCTTTTTGGCGAATTTCGTCGTGTTGATGTTGCTGACGTTTGTGCCTGCTTTGAGCACTTGGCTACCGAGCATCAGCGGCTTCTAGAAATGTACCGCCCGGCTGAAAGCCGGGCAGCGTCATGCCGAAGGCATGCCTGTGGCATGACCCGCCCCCCTGGGGCGGCGCTGCCCTTCGCGTTTCTTCACTCCGTCTGAATCCAAACCGCCTTGGTATCCAAATACGCCTGCAGGTGCTCCACGCCGCCTTCCTTGCCGTAGCCCGACATCTTCAGCCCGCCAAAGGGCACCGCCGGGTCGATCGCGTGGTACATGTTCACCCAAACCGAGCCTGCTTTCAGCCGTTTCACCGTGCGGTGCGCCGTGCTTAGATCGCGGGTAAAGATGCCCGCCGCCAGCCCATAGGGCGTGGCATTGGCGCGCGCGATCACCTCTTCCATCGTGTCGAAAGGCAGAACCGAGATCACGGGGCCGAAAATCTCTTCCCGCGCGATAGTCATGTCGTCGGTCACATCGGCAAAGATCACCGGTTCGAGGAAGTTGCCGCCCGCGTAGCCTTCCCCCTCGGGCCGACCGCCCCCCGTGACCAGCCGCGCGCCCTCGGCCTTGCCCTTGGCGATATAGGCTTCGACCTTCTCGGTCTGCACGGCGTTGATGAGCGGGCCGAGATCGGTGCCTTCGTCGAGGCCATGCCCAATCCTCAGCCCCCGCGCGAAGGCCGCCAGTTTCTCGATGAACTCATCCTGAATCTCCCGCGCCACGAAAAGCCGCGAGCCCGCGATGCAGATCTGCCCCGAGTGGGCATAGACCGCCATCGCCGCCACCGGCACCGCCTTGTCGAGGTCGGCATCCTTGCAGATGATCAGCGGGCTTTTCCCGCCAAGCTCCAGCGTGATCCGCTTGAGGTTCTCCACCCCCGCCCGCGCGATGGTCTTGCCCGTCGCGGTCGAGCCGGTGAAGACCACCTTGTTAACATCCGGATGTTCGGCCAGCCGCGCGCCGGCCTCGCGGCCCGTGCCGGTGACCACGTTGACCACGCCGTCGGGCACGCCCGCCTCCTGCATTAGCCGGGCGATCATCAGGGGCGTCAGCGGCGCATCTTCGGAGGGTTTCAGAACCACGGTGCAGCCGGTGGCCAGCGCCGGTGCGATTTTCCAGATCGAGGCGGCGGTCGGGGCGTTCCAAGGGATGATCGCGCCCACCACGCCGACCGGCTCTCGGGTGGTGAAAGACAGCATCGACTGCGAGATCGAATTCTCGATCACGTCGCCATGCAGCGCTACCGCTTGGCCGGCGTAGAAGCGCAGCATCCCGATCACCCGCCGCTTGTTGCCAAGGGTGCGCGCTAGCGGCAGTCCCATGTCGGCGGTATCGGAGATGCAGAGCTTCTCCCAATCCCGCTCCATCACATCGGCGATGCGCAACAGCACCTCTTGCCGGTCGTAGGGGGTGAAGGTGGACCAGACGCCTTCGAAGGCGCGGCGCGCGGCATCCACGGCCTGATCGACATCCCGCGCCCCGCCGCGCGGCACTTCCGCCAGCTTGCGGCCAGAGGCGGGATCTTTCACCTCGATCACCGCGCCGGAGTAGGCGGGCACGTCCTGACCATCGATGAACATCGGGCAAAACTGCCCATGGTAAAGCGTTTCGGCAATCTGGTGGGGGTCGCGGGTCAAAGTCATTTCAGCCTCATTCCATTAATGCGCCATTCCTATCAATCGAATTGTCGGTTTCAAATATACAAAGCCCTGTTTGGGCAAGAAATCCGGCCCTGCCGCGTTGCACCGTGCCGGGCGGATCGCTAGAACTTTCCCCAAGGGAACCGCGCGCAGGGGTGGCGGTGGCAAGCGAAGGAAAATCCATGAAAATCGGTATGATCGGTGTCGGCCTGATGGGCCACGGAATTGCCCGCAACGTGATGCGGCGCGGGGGATTTGCGCTTGGCTATTTCGACCACCCCGGCAACCAGCCGACCGATGAGTTGGACGGGCTGGGGGCTACGGCCTTCGACAGTCTGAGCGATCTGGCCGCCGCCTCCGATGTGATCATCCTCTGCGTTACCGGCTCGCCGCAGGTCGAAGGGATCCTGACCGGAGAGGGCGGCGTCATCGCGGGGCTGAAACCGGGTGCTGTGGTCGTCGATTGCTCAACCTCCCTGCCCGCCTCAACGTTGAAGATGGCCGAGGCGGTGAAGGCGGCGGGGGGCGATTTTGTCGATGCGCCGATGACCCGCACCGCGCAGTTTGCCCATGAGGGGAAGTTGAACCTGCTCGTCGGCGGTGACGCGGCCACGGTCGAAAAGGTCTCTCCGGTGCTCGCGGCCTTTACCGAAGAGGTCAAACATGTGGGTGCGGTCAGCGCGGGCCATCGGCTGAAGCTGCTGCACAACTATGTCTCGGTTGGCTTCATGTCCCTGCTGGCCGAGGCGGCTGCGCAATCGGCGGATGCGGGGATCGATCCGCAGAGCCTCGTGGATGTCTTGGCGGGCGGCGGCGGTGCCAGTGTCGCGCTCGACCGGCTGTCGCCCTTCATCACCAGCGGCGACCGTGAGGCGCTGCCCTTCGCGATCAGCAACGCGCTGAAGGATTTCGACTATTACCGCCAGATGTCCGCCCAAGCGGGCGCGCAGGTCGAGATTGCCGACGGCGTCTATCGCGCCCTATCCCAAGTCGTCGAAAAGGGCGCGGGCGACGCCTATGTCCCTGAATTGGTGCAGCATTTCCGAAAGGGTTAAGCCCGAGGGGTCAGAGCGTCAGCGTCCCGATGCTCGACCCGCCGCAGACGAAAAGCGTCTGGCCGGTGACGAAACTACTGGCCGGATCGCAAAAGAAGAGGAAGGCGTTGGTCACGTCCTCCACCTGCCCCAACCGCCCCACGGGGATGCGTTTGGCCAGCGCGGCTTCGCGTTCGCTTTCTTTCGGGATGATGCCCCAGAAGTTATCCGTCTGCACCGGGCCGGGGGCCACGACATTGACGGTGATGCCATGCGGCGCAAGCTCGAGCGCCCAAGTGCGCGCCATGCCGATCATCCCCGCTTTCGAGGCCGAATAGGCCGTGCGCGTCGGCGCGCCCAAGGCGGCGCGAGAGGCGTTGAACATCACCCGGCCAAAACCGCGTTCCTTCATGGCGGGCAGGAAGGCTTGTAGCAGCGTCAGGGCCGAGCCGAGATGCAGTTGCGCAAGGCCGGTGATGTCTTCGGGCTTGGCCTCTTCAACCAGATTGGGCCAGATCAGCCCGGCGTTATGCACCAGATGGGTCACCTCATGGCGTGCGGCGATATCCGTAGCAACGGCGGCGACGGAGGCGGGGTCGAGCAGGTCGGCTTCGATATGCTCGCAGCCCTCCGCCTCCCATTCCGGCTTGCCCCGCGCGATCGAGATCACGCGATAGCCGCGCTCCAGCAACCGCTGCGCCAGATCGGCGCCGATGCCCTTGCTACCCCCGGTGATGACGGCGGTGTATTCGGTCATTGTCTCTCTCCCGGTATCAGCGCCAGCACCCGCAGTGGACTGCCGGTGCCGCCTTTGATCTTGAGCGGCGGTGCGATCAGCATGGCCCCGGTGGGCGGCAGTTGGTCGAGGTTGCACAGGCATTGCAGCCCGTATTTCCCCGCCCCATGTAGCAGGTAATGCGCCGGGAAGGGCGGGTCGTAATGCATCCCCTGCCCCGCGTCGGTGCCGACCGTTTCCGTGCCAAAGCCGCGAATGCCGCGCTCTAGCAGCAGTTCGATGGCGGCGGGGGCGGGGCCGGGCGAATGGGCGCCATCCTCGCGCATGTTGAGGTAATCCGCGCCGCTGCGTTTCGACCAATCGGTGCGCATCAACACCCAAACGTCGGCGGGGATCGGCCCGTGCTGGGTCTCCCAATCGCGGATGATCTCGGGCGTCAGCTCAAAGTCGTCGTTCTGCGCCGCCCCCGCCGAGCAGTCGATCACCACGACCGGGCCGATGAAGGCTTCGGGCGGGATTTCATCCACCGCGCCATGAGCCACGTCCTTGCCAGAGACCCAGTGAATGGGCGCGTCGAAATGGGTGCCGGTGTGTTCGTTCAGCGTGAGGTTATGCCACTTCCACGCCGGGCCGCGTTGATCATAGGCCGAGACCTCCTCCATCCGGAACCGCGCGCATTGGCCGAACTCTGGCGGCAGGACGATGACCGGGAAGTCCGGGTCGAGCCTGTGGGTCAGATCGACGACCTTTGCCGCACCGCTTGCCAGTGCCTGGGCCAGTGTCGTGATTGCATCGCTCATGCGCCGCCCCCCCGCGTTTCGCGTTCCATCAAGGCTGGATTGTCCAGCCAGCGGGCCAGCGCGTCCTTGGCCACGTCACCGCATGCGACCTCTTCCAACCCGTCGACCAGCCCGCGCACCACTGTCCGCGCCAGCGCGCGGGGGGCGACTTTGGGCGGTGGCAGAGGTTGGCGCCATTCGTCATCGACAGGGCCGGTGTAGACATTCATCACCCGCAGCCCCGATCCGGCAAACTCTGCCCGCATCGTCTGGCTGAGCGACCGCGCCGCCGCTTGTGAGGCATCAAAGCCACCGAACCCAGCCTCGGGCGCCAAGGCCCCGACCGACAGGAGATTGACCCAAGCCACCGCGGCATTGACCCCATCCGCCGTGCGCGCGGCCATCGCGGGGCCAAAGCCCTGCGCCAATCGCATCAGGCCCAGCACATTGGTCTCCATCCCCTCCCGGGCAAAGACCGTGTCACTGCCCAGTACCCCGCCGGGGCGGATGAATTGGGCGGTGTTGATCAGGATGTCGACCTTGCCACCGATCTCAGCGGCGAGGCGCGAGACGGAGGCCGTATCGGTCACATCAAGGGGCATGAGGCTGACGCTCTCCATCCCCTCGAAGGCCGCGCGGCCTTCCCACCGACGCCAATGTTCCGGCTCGCCCAGGAATATCTCCGCCGCACCTGCGCTCAGGAGCGCTTGGGCCAGCGGCAGGGCCGAGGGCGAGCGGGCATCGGTGATCAACACCCGCCGATGTTTCGGATCGCTCGACATTTCGCGCAGCATCGGATCGTCTTGCATCAATTCGCTTCCCTCTCGCGGCAGGGCCACCATGACCCCCTGCCCGGCCCGGTCCAGTTTCAACGCCAGCCGCACGGCATCACCGCGCTCGACCTCGCCATGCAGATGGCACACGGCCACCGGCCCTGCGGCCAGTTGCACCGTGCCGATGCGCCACGGCAGCCGCTCACGAAAATACGGGTCGGGCGAGACGCGGATCGTGGTTTCGGCCAAGACTTCGCCCGCGCGGTCCGTCTCGCGCCGGTCCAGCGCGACGGACAGGCATTTGCAGCAGGCATCGCGCGGGGGGTATTGCACCGCCCCGCAATCGGCGCAGTGTTGCAAGACGAAGGTGCCGCGCCCGGCGGCAATCGCAAGGCCGAGGGCCGCGCGCGACCGCTGCGCGGGCGGCAGCGTCGGCACCCTGCTGCGCTTTTGCGGGTTTTTCTTTCGGGGCGGCGTCAGTGGATCGGTCATGGCCCGCGCCCCTCGATGATCGCCGCGGCAGAGCAGACGCCCCGGTCATAGTTGATCATGCCAAAGCCCGAGATCAAGGCCCGCCGGGCGTTGGCCACCTGTGTGCCCTCGGCCTGCCCGGTCACCTGCCGGATCGCCTCGACCAGTCCCAGATAGCCGCCCGCGGCCCCGGCTTGGCCGACCGACAGCTGCCCGCCCGAGGTGTTGTGGGGGAAGTCCCCCTCAATCGTCAGATCCCGCTGCCGGACAAAGGCGGCCCCCTGCCCCTTGGCGCAGAACCCGAGGTCTTCGAATTGCATCATCGAGATCACCGGGTAGTCGTCATAGGTTTGCAACAGATCGACCCCCTCCGGCCCATGGCCCGCCATGTCATAGAGCTCACCAATGTCGACGCCCCAGCCGCCGCGCAGTTGCATCGGATCTTCGGGGTAGGCGTTGTGCCGTTCGATTGTGCCGCTGATCCGAGCGAAGGGTAGATTGCGGCGCGCGGCCTCGTCGTCGCGCATGACCAGAAACGCCTCGGCCCCGGCGCAGGGCATGACGCAGTCGAAAAGCGCGATGGGGTCCGAGATCATCCGCGCATCGAGGTATTGGTCGAGAGTGAGTGGGGTCTTCATCAGCGCATCGGGATAGTGCAGCGCATTGGCCCGTTGCGCCACGGCGATCTGGCCAAAGTCCTCTCGCGTGGCGCCGTATTCCTGCATGTAGCGGTCCATCAGCAGGGCGAAACTCGCGTTCGGGCCGCCAAAACCATAGGGAAAGGTGGCATCCATCGAAAAGCGCGAAAAGCCGCTGAGCAGGCTGCGAAAGCTGTCGATCCGGTTCGCGTCCCCCGCCACACAGGCCACCACATCCATATCGCCCGCCTGCACCGCCCGCGCCGCGCGGCGCAGCGCGATGACCCCGCTGGCCCCACCCGTCGGCACGGTATCGAGCCACCGCGGGCTGAGCCCCAAATGCTGGGTCAACCCGACCGGCGTGTCCGGCGCGAGCGAGAAGCTGGAGACCGAGAACCCGTCCAGTTCGCCCGGCGCGATCCCAGCCTTGCCCAGCATCGCGCGCAGCGCGCGGGCGATCCACCAATGGGCGGTCTCATTGCTATAGCGGGCATAGGGCACCGAGGTAGGCGCCGCGAGCACGACGCCGTCATAGCCCCTGCGCCTCATGCTGCCGTCCGTTTCTTTAGCCCGCGCAAGTCTTGCGTGGCGGGATCGTCCAGTAGGTCGGCGGCCAGCGTTTTCAGCACCCCGCGTTGGAGTTTCTGCGTCGCCGTCAGCGGCAGCGCCTCGACAAAGGCGATGAAGCCGGGGGCTTTGTAATAGGCAAGCTGGGTCAGGGACCATTCGGTGATTTCACGGGCCAAGACGGCAGGGTCAGCACCGGCGTCCTTCGGCACGATACAGGCGAAAACCTCATCCCCGCGCACCGCGTCAGGCACGGCGGCCACGGCGGCGCTGGCCACGGCAGGGTGGCGCATCAGGGTCGATTCCACCTCGACCGCCGCGATGTTCTCGCCCGAGCGCCGGATCACGTTTTTCTTGCGGTCGACGAAATACATCGCACCATCCGGCGCGCGGCGCACGATGTCGCCGGTGTGGAACCAACCGCCCGCCCAAGCCTCATCCGTGGCTTCGGCATTTTTAAAGTAGCCCACAAAGAACCCGCGCCGGGGTTCGGCACCGGCGCGGCGCACTAGCAGTTCGCCTTGATCGGCCTCTTGCCCGGCATCGTTGAGCAGCCGGACCTCCAGCCCCCCTTCGGGCGTGCCGAGGCAGCTTTCGCCCACGCGGCGCGGTTCGCGGTTGGCGCAGATCACCGCCCCCGCGCCGGTTTCGGTCATGGCCCAAGCCTCGACCAATGGAAAACCGAAACGCGCCTCGAAGGCGGCGTGCAGTTTCGGGTCCACCCCCGCGCCGAAGCCGAAGCGCACGGCATGGTCGCGGTCGGCTTCACTTTCTTCGGCCCCCATCAGCATGGATGGCATGACACCAAGGTAGTGCAGGCAGGTCGCCCCCGAGGCCCGGACCGAGGCCCACCAGCTGCGGGGATGGAAGCGGTCAAGCGCGGTCAGACAGCCGCCCACGGCGATCATCGCCATGAAGGAATAGGCCATCGCGTTCATGTGGAAGATCGGCAGCGGCGTGATCATCCGCTCGCCGTCTTGCGAGAGGGCGCAAAGCCCGCCGGTGTCAGCGTACCACCGCCCGGCATCGAGGAAATAGGCATTCGTCAGGATGCAGCCCTTGGGCTGACCGGTGGTGCCTGAGGTGTAGAGCAACGCCGCCTCGGCCTCCTCTGCCCCGCCTTGCCGTGCCGCGATGGCCTCACGCGTGGCGGGCGCGGGCAAGGAATCCTCCGGCGCGATCACCGGCATGTCGCGTCCCGCTTGCCGTGCCGCGGCGCGCAGGTCGTCGCCGCGCGCGGGTATCGCCACGGCCAAGACCGGCTCGGCATGGTCGATCATATAGCTCAGCTCCGCCGCACGCAGATCGGGGTTCACCGGCACGACCGACAGGCCCAGACCGTTCAGCGCAAGCCACCAGAGGAAGAAGGCCGGGCGGTTCTCCATCAGCAGCATCACGCGCTGCCCGGGCAAATAGCCCGCCGCCGAAATGCGCTTGCGCAGGGCGGCAACCTCGCGCGCGGCTTCGGCATAACTCACCTCCCCCGCCGCGATGCCGTAGATGCCCGCTGTTTCCGGCAAGACATTCAGGAAACCCCGTTCGGGGTGCCGCGCGGCGGTGTCTTCAAAGGCTGCGAAGACCGTCTTAGTCTCTGCCCCGATCATGGCAGCAACTGGATATTGCGGAAGGCCGCGTCGCAATTGACGATATCCACCCGTTTGTTGGCAATGCGCAACCGCCCGTCGACCAGCGCCAGCTCATGCCGCGCGGTGACGGCGAGCAACTGCTGCTCATCCAGCCGCGTCTCGACGTAGTGCATGAAGGTGGTCGTGACGAAACGCCCGGCGTCCGTATCCATTTCATCCACGTAGGGCCGTTGGATAACATGGTGACAGCGGCTCTTGGGCTTTTGGCTGAAGGTGCGCGCGCCGTTCAGACGTTCGACGCGCAGCTTGAGCATGAACATATCTTCATACATCAACGAGGTCTCGTTGATCGGGTCTTGCTGTTGATAGTCCAACGGCATCCAATAGTGCCCATCCGGCAGCCAGAGGTCGAGCCATTCGGTATAGCGCCCCTCGTCCAACATGCGCACTTCATCATAGATGAAGTCGATCAGGCTTTCGCGCGTCACACTCATTCCGGCGCCTCCGTCTTTTGGCCCATGGTCATGAACTTGACCCATGCGTGGAATTGGTTGCGCATCTGGCGTTCGGTGGTGCCGTTTTCGACCGCCTCGACCTCGAAATCCTCGTCCTCTTCGATCAGGCGTTGGATGTTCACCCATTCCAGCCCGTCAACCATCAGCCCTTCCTGCGCGCGTTCGTACATTTCCAGATCGTCATGGCCGACGATGGAGGTGGGCGCGTTGATCATGCGGTTGTACATCGCGGTGCGGGCGGTCAACTCATCGGGTGCGTCGACAAGGCGGTAGATGTAGCTTTCCACCACGGTCCGGTCGGCGGCGATGGGGATGAAAACCCGCAATTGCTGGATCGGCCCCTTGATCATGATGTTTGGGAAATAGACCGTGTTGTGGCGGTTCTCATCAAGGATCGCCTTGGCCTTCTCCTCTCCATAGCTGTCGCAGAGCGCTTCGAAATACCCGGGGATGGCGGAATAATCCGAGTGGATAGAGTGGTTTACGCCGGTGTGCCCATGCCCGTTGGGCCATGTGCGGATGCCCATGCCTTCGAAGAAATCGTAAGGCGACATGAAGGGGGCGATGATCTCCATCGCGGGGGGTTTGGGCGCGTCCTCGGGCAGGCCCAGTTCTTCGTAGAGCTTCACCGCCGTCCCGGCCGAGCTCTCGTGCGCCACCATCGGGTGGCAGGTGTCGGTCTGATTTTCGACCAGCATCTTCCAGTTGCAATGATGCATGTAGCGCAGCGGCGGGCCGACCACTTCGAGCCGTCCGGCGGGGGAGCGGTCAACCATATTGTCGAACGAGGACAGGCTTTCGCCAAAGAACTCTTCGAAGCTCATGCCCTCTTCGGCCAAACGGGCAAAGATGAAGCCGCGGTAGTTTTTCACATCGCCGACGCTGCGCATCCCCTTGCCGCTGTCGGTCTCTTCCAGCCCGGTGTTCTGGTAGCCCTTCTTGAGCGGGATCGCCAAGAGGCAGCCATCGGTCTTGAAGCTCCATGCGTGATAGGGACAGCGGAAGAATTTGCCGGTGTTGCCTTGCCGGTCTATCACGATCTTGGTGCCTTTGTGGGGGCAGCGGTTCAGCAGGACATGGATGTCGCCCGTCGAATGGCGCACCTGAATGACGGGCTGGGTGCCGATATGGGTGCTGAAATAATCGCCCTTATTCGGGGTCTGGCTTTCATGGCCGACAAAGACCCAAGCATTGGCGAAGAGATGCTTCATCTCCTGCTGGAACACCTCTGGGTCAGTGTAGATATCGCGGTGCACCTGATGTGGCTGCACGAGGGCGGCCAAGGCCGCCGGGCTGTCGTAACGTCCCATGAGTTCCTCCCTCAGATGTCGAGCACAAGGCGCGGAGATTTCGCGCGGCTGACGCAGATTTGCATGACATTCCCTGCCGCGCGCTCGGCCTCGGACAGGACCACGTCGCGGTGATCGGGGGTGCCGCTGAGCACATCGCATTGGCAGATGCCGCAATCGCCGCGCTGGCAGTCGTACATGACATCGACACCACCCGCCTCCAGCACGTCGATGATCGACTGGCCGGGGGGGATGGTGAAAACCTCCCCGCTTGAGGCAACTTCGACCTCAAAGGCGCTGTCGCCCTCTTGCTCCTGTGGCGCGTCGAAGAGTTCGAAATGGATACGCTCGGCGGCGATGCCCGCGGCTTCGGCTTTTGCCTTGGCCGCGTCGATCAACCCTTTGGGGCCGCAGACATAGAGATGCGCGCGGGCCCCGAGGCTGTCGATCACCGCGCCGAGATCCAGCGCCGTGGCGTCATCATCGCAATGCAGATGCAGCGCATCGCCGAAATTGTCGCGCAGGGCATCGCGGTAGGCCATGACGGGCGCGCTGCGGCCCGTATAATGAAAGGCGAAGTCCTGCCCCACGGCCTTGAGCGTCGCCGCCATCGAGATCATCGGCGTGATGCCAATCCCCCCCGCCAGCAGCACGGCGGGCGCGTCCGGGGACAGGGGGAAATCGTTCTTCGGCGCGGCGCAGGTGATATCGGCCCCCGGTTTCAGCCCGTGCATATGGGTCGAGCCACCCTTGCCCTCGGGCTCACGCTGGACAGCGATGCGGTAGCTTTCCGGGGCCTCGGGGATCGGATCGAAGGTGATCAGGGAATAGGCGCGGCTGTCGCCATCGGGCAGATCGAAAAGCACATGCGCCCCGGCATCCCAGTTCGGCAACGGGCTGCTGTCGGCGGCTGCAATCTCGAATTCGCTGATGCGGTCGGTCAGCGCTGTGACCCTGCGCACGATGGCGTTGATCTTCGACATGTGATGTCCTCCCCTGCCAAACAATATGATTTTTCATATAGTTTCGGTCAAGGGTTTTCTTGCCAAGCGCCAATTTGCCCGCCATTTAGAGAGGCCGAGGCGCAAGGAGCCCTCTTTCCATCAAAGGGTTAACTGGTGTGACGCAGCAAAAGACCGATGCAACCGCCCAAAAGGAGACGGGTCAGGAGGGGGGATTCGTCTCGGATTACCTGCTGTATCTCTTGGCGGCGGCCAGCGATGTGGCGAGTGCGCAGTTCCACGCGCAGGTGCGCAAGGCGGGGCTGCGGGTGCCGGAATGGCGCGTGTTGGCCTGCCTGTCGGACACTGATGGCGCGATGATCACGCAGCTCGCGCGCCGGGCGCTGGCCGAACAATCCCGCCTCACACGGATCATCGCCCAGATGGAGGAACGCGGCCTGCTGATCCGCCGCAGCGACCCTGCCGATGGCCGCCGGGTGCGGGTCTATCTGACCGACGCGGGCCGCGCGCTGGCCGCCGAACTGGTGCCGCAAGCGCGCCGCCATGAGGCGGCCTTGATGGAAATGCTGAAGGGCAACGAGGGGGCGCAGTTGAAGCCCGCGCTGAAATCGCTGCTCGCCGCCTTGGATGACACGGGCGATCTTCGCGGCTGATCAGCGCCCTTGCCCCGGGCGCAAAAAATGGTTCCAATCGTGCTGTAAATGTGAATACATGAAAAAGCATATACTTGGCGATGCGGGTTTGGGAGAACCCCGCCAAGGCATATCGAACGGTATGGGGAGGAGCCCAAAATGACCAAATTCACCAAGTTTTTCACGACGAGTGCGCTTGCGCTCTGCACCGCGACCGGCGCCTTCGCCGCCGAGACGCTGACCATTTCCACATGGCTGCCGCCAAGCCACCCGGTCAACACCGGCATGTTCACCCAATTGACCGACATGATGGCCGAGGCCAGCGATGGGCTGATCGAGACCGAGCTGAAAAACGGCCTCGCCCCGCCGCCCGCGCAGATGGACCTGCTGCTGGACGGGGCCGCCGATATCGCCATTCTGTTCCACGGCTACACGCCCGGTCGTTTCGTCGGCACGAAACTGGTGGAAATCCCCGGCTACGAAGGCAATGCCGAGGCCGCATCGGTCGCCCATTGGCGCGTGCATGAGGCGATGCTGTCTGAATTGGACGAGCACCGCGGCGTGAAGGTGATCGCGCTCACAACCCACGGCCCGGGGCAAATCCACTCCAACAAAGAGGTGAACACCCTCGACGATCTGCAAGGACTGAAAACCCGCCTCGGCGGTGGTGTCTCGGCGGATGTGGGGGCGGAGCTTGGCCTCGTCGGCATTCAGGTGCCCGCGCCCAAGGTTTACGAAACACTCGATTCCGGGGCCGCCGATGCGGTGGCGATGAACATGGGCGAGCGGATCAGCTTCAAGCTCAACGAAGTGGCCAAGAACGTCTATGAGATGCCCGGCGGGTTCTACCGCGGTTCCTTCTCGGTCATCATGAGCCAAGAGACCTTCGACAGCCTGCCCGAAGACGTGCAGCAAAAGCTCGACAGCGAAGTCTTTGGCGAGACGGCGAGCCGCATGATGGGTGCGGTTTGGGACCAGAGCGACGTCGACGCGCGTGAGGCGACCGAGGCCGCGGGCGATAACAAGATCGTCACCGCCTCGGAAGAGGATCAAGCCCGCTTTGCCGAGATGGCCGCCAAAGTGCGCGACAAGGTGATCGCAGAGCTCGACGAGGCCGGTGTCGATGGGCAGGCCGCCTATGAGATGATGCGTGAGGAAATGGCGAAGGCCAGCAAATAACCCCCACCGCCAAAGGGGCCGGGCGCAGAGGCGGTCGGCCCCCAGCCAGGGAACCGCCATGCGCTCTTTAATCCGCCTAACCACCGCCCTCTCGGCCCTGCCGATGACGATGGCCTCTCTCGCGCTCTTCGCGCTGATGGTGCTGACCTTTGCCGATGTCATCATGCGGTCGGTCTTCAATGCACCCATCGAAGCTGCAACCGAGCTGATCCGCATCGGCATCGCGCTGATCGTTTTCTCTGCCTTGCCGGTCCTGTCGGGCCGCGAAGGGCATATCGCCGCCGACCTTTTAGACCGCCCCTTTGAAAACTGGGGGCTGCAACGCTGGCGCGACGGGCTGGTGACACTGGGCTGCGGGGTGATGCTGTGGTTTCCGGCGGGGCGGGTCGTCGACCTCGCCTACCGCGCGCTGAGCTATGGCGACGTGACCGAATATCTTGAAATCCCGACCTTCTACATCGGCATGTTCATCGCGGTGATGACCTATCTCACTGCTGTCGTGCTGATCCTGCGCGGGCTTCTGCGCCTCTTTGCGCCGCAACTTCTGGACCCTGCCACATGATCGCCTCTGCTATCGGCTTTGCCGCCGTTTTCGTCCTCGTCTTGCTGCGCTTGCCGATTGCCTTTGCCATGGGCCTCGTCGGGATGATCGGGCTGGTCTATGAGACCAGCTACCGCGCATCGATCTCCATGGTGTCGCGGCTGATCATCGACACCAGCCAAGACTACGGGCTATCCGTGATCCCGCTTTTCATCCTCATGGGGCTTTTCGTCAACAAAGGCGGCATCAGCCGTGAGCTTTACCAAGTCTCCAACGCCTTTTTGGGCCACTTCCGGGGCGGTCTAGCCATGGCCACCATCGTCGCTTGCGGGGGCTTCGCGGCGATCTGCGGCTCATCGCTTGCCACCGCCGCCACGATGTCCAAGGTCGCCATGCCGGAGATGCGCAAATACGGCTATTCCGACAGCCTCTCAACCGCCTCCATCGCTGCCGGGGGCACGCTCGGCATCCTGATCCCGCCCTCGGTGATCCTCGTGATCTATGGCCTGCTGACCGAGACCTCGATCGGCGCGCTGTTCATCGCGGGCATCGTGCCCGGCGCGCTCGGCATCCTGCTCTATCTCTGCGCGGTGCGCTTTTCCGTCGCCATGAACCCCGAGGCCGGCCCTGCTGGCCCCCGTGCGACTTGGGGCGAGCGGCTGCGCGCGCTCAATCACGTCTGGTCGGTGCTGGCGCTTTTTGCGCTGGTTATCGGCGGGCTCTATGGGGTCTTGGACTTCTGGCCGATCCACCTTGCCTTCTCCCCGACCGAGGCCGCGGGCATGGGGGCGGCGGGGGCCTTCCTCATCGCTTGGGCACGCGGCGGGCTTAGCTGGCGGGGCCTGCGGGAGGTGCTGGAGGAGACGACGCTCACCTCTGCCTCACTCTTCTCGGTGTTGATCGGGGCGTGGATCTTCTCCAACTTCGTGAACCTCGCGGGGCTGCCCGAAGGGCTGCTGGCCACCGTGACCGCGCTCGACCTCGGGCCTTGGGTGGTCATGGGTCTGATCCTTCTGATCTACATCGCGCTCGGCTGCATTTTTGAGAGCATGTCGATGCTGCTGCTGACGGTGCCGATCTTCTTTCCGCTGGTCACGAGCCTTGGCTTCGATCCGGTGTGGTTCGGCATCATCGTCGTTGTCGTGACCGAGATCAGCCTGATCACCCCGCCTGTTGGCCTTAACGTCTTTGTCCTTAAAGGCGTGGTGGGCGATGTTTCCACCGGCACGATCTTTCGCGGCGTCACCCCGTTCTGGCTGGTCGATATCCTGCGGCTGATCCTGCTGCTCGTCTTCCCCGCGCTGGTGCTGTTCCTGCCGGGTCAGATGTAGCCCCCTGCCCTCTCAGCCTCATCGCGCCGCGCCTGTTTGCACTTCGGCAGGCGCGGCGCGATAGTGCGGCCAAATCACCAAGGATGAGGCCAGCATGAACATCGACCTACTCAAAGACCTTTGCGAAACCCCCGGCGTTCCGGGGCGCGAACACCGCGTGCGCGATCTGATCACCCGTGAGATCGAAGGGCTGTTCGACCATGTGGAGACCGACGCCATGGGCTCCCTCCTCTGCCGCCGGGATGCGACGGCGGGCGATGGCAAAGCGCCCAAGATCATGCTGCTCTGCCATATGGACGAGATCGGCTTTCTGGTCAGCCATGTGTCGAAAGACGGGTTCCTCTACCTGCAGCCCGTGGGCGGTTTCGATCCGCGCAACCTTTTCTCGCGCCGGGTGCTGGTCTGCACCGATCAGGGCGATCTGAAGGGCGTGATGAACCCCGGCGGCAAGCCCATTCACATCTCCTCCCCCGAAGACCGCAAGAAGATCCCCGAAGTATCCGAATTTTTCGTCGACCTCGGGCTGGGCGAAAAAGCAAAGGACATCGTCAAGGTCGGTGACTTCGTGGTTATGGACGAGCCTTTCCTTGAGATGGGTGAGCAGTTCGTCTCCAAGGCGCTCGACAACCGCGTGGCCTGCTGGCTCGGGATCGAGGCGATCCGCAAGCTGGCCGAAAAGGGGCGTGGCGCGGAGATTCATGTGGCCTTCACCTGTCAGGAAGAAGTCGGCCTGCGCGGGGCGCGCACGGCGGCCTATAAGGTGCAGCCCGACATCGGCCTTGGCATCGACACGACGCTGGCCTGTGACACGCCCGGCGTGCCCGAGCACCTCTCGACCACGCGGCTCGGTAAAGGCTTTGGCCTGCACGTCCGCGACAGCAGCTTCATCGCCGATGTGGACCTCGTGCGCGACATCGAAAAGCTGGCCGAAGCCCGCGACATCCCCTTCCAACGCACCATGCTTGCCGCAGGGGGACAAGACGGCGCTGCGGCGCAGCAAGCCGCCGCTGGCGCGCGGGCTGTGGGGATCGTGGTCGGCACCCGCTATATCCACACGGTGACCGAGATGGTGTCGAAAGGCGACCTGCAAGCCGCACTCGACATCCTCGTGGCCTATCTTGAGGGTTTTGACGGCAACGCAGCCTAAAGCCCCCCGCCCCCCTGCGCATCACGCGTGGTCAGGGGGGCTTGCATCCTCGGGGGCTTGCGGCAGCCAAACGGTAAAAGCCGCGCCCCCTTCCGCCCGATTGCGGACCGTGATGATCCCGCCGGCCCGCTGGATCAGCGTCTGAGAGATCGACAGGCCCAAGCCCGTCCCCTCCCCCGGTTTGGTGGTGAAGAAGGGATCGAAAAGCGAGCCGAGCAGCGCCTCAGGCACCCCCGGCCCGCTGTCATGGACCGATAGCGCCACACCGGCTACGCCGTCGCGATCCTCGTCTTTGAGGCACAATGCCAGCTGCCCTGCCCCTTGCATCGCTTGCACCGCATTGACCACAAGGTTCACCACGACCTGCTGAATCTCACCGGAGTCCGCGCGCACTGGCGGCACCTCGTCCAGATCGCAATACACCTCGATCCCGCCCCGGCTGATGAGGTGATCGACCAGCACGAGACAGTCCTGCACCAAGGGCCGCAGCGCAATATTATGTTCACAATCAGAAAACTCGGATGGCGCGGCGAACTTGAGCAATTTGCCGACGATGACCTCGATCCGTGACAGCTGCCGGTCGATCAAGCCGAGTTCCGTGGCCACCGGTTCTGCATCCGGGCCAAGCGTCTCCCGGATGACATCGACATTGCCCATGATGACCGCGACGGGGTTGTTGATCTCATGGGCCACCCCTGCGGTGATTTCCCCGATGGAGGCGAGTTTTTCGCTCATCACCAATTGGCGGAAGGTCTGCTCGAGCTTCTCGTTCGCCTCGCGCAGTTCAGCAGTGCGCTGATCGACACGCTGGTTCAACGCGTCATTCCAGCTGCGCAACTGCCGGTCGCGTTCCTGCACCTGCTCCAGCAACCAATCGAGGTGATGCGCCACCGCCCCGATCTCATCCCGTGCGGGGACCGCGCCGATCCGCGCCGAGAGTTCCCCCTTGCCGACCCGGTGCATGACTTTTGTCATTCGTTCAAGCGGCGAGAAGATACCGCGCGCCAGCCAAAGGAACACCGGCGCCGACAGCGCAAGCACGGCAAAGAAAGCAGCCAGCATCCACCAGAACGCCTCCCGCTTCGCCTGCGCAAAGGGTGCTTCGAGGAAGCCGACGTAAAGCATCCCCACCCGCTCGCCGAAACTATCCGTGATCGGCTGGTAGCCAGAGATGTACCAATCGTTCACTACGAAGGCCCGGTCGAGCCAAGTGCGCCCCTCAATCAACACGGCCTCCCGCACCTCTGCCGAGACCCGGGTGCCGAGGGCGCGCACATCTTCGAAAAGACGCACATTGGTCGAGATGCGCAGGTCATCTAGGAAAAGCGTCGCCGTGCCCTGCCTGTCCCCACCGGTCACCGCGTTGAGATAAACGAGGTCATTGATCGTATCGATAAAGTCGAGGTTGCGATTCAACAGCATCCCGCCCACCAAGACCCCCTGCGTGCCGTCCAAATCAACCGGGCTTGCTGCGTGAACCACCATGCCGCGGTCTTCGATCTTTCGGTCCGTGGGCACGGCGGCGGGCGTATCGATCAGCGGCACCTGCGCGCGGACCGCGAGGGCGTCGTTCAACCTTGTCAGCCGTGCGTTGCTGAATACATCGATCTCCGCTCCGCTTCGCCCTCGGGCGGCGCGGGCGATCACCGGCCAATCCTCTCCGTCTTCGATGGCGGCCTCAATGGGGAGAAACTGTAGAAAATCCAAACCCAGCCGGTCCTGTATCTCGGCAAAGAAAGCCACCTGTTCTGCCGCCGGGCTTTCAAGCTGCCGGGCGAATTCAACGGACCCCGCGACGGCGTCCAACTCATTCCCCGTCTGCGCCAACAACCGCGCGAGATACTGGTTGGCGATCCTTAATTCGCTTTCAACATTCGCGATGAGGACTTCGTCATAATCCGCCGTCCAGCGTGACATGCCCAGAACCAACAGAAGCGGCATCAGCACAATGAGCGGTGTGAGCGCGAGGATAAGCAGGCGGAGGCGGACAGAGGTCATGGGTTTTCCCGGAGAGCTTCACCTAAGTTAGCTGGTGAGCCGAGGAGGGTGAAGCATATGGAGGGATTTTGCCCGCTAGAAGGCCCAGTTTCTTAAATTGCCAGACGAAAGTTAACCTAAGTCACTGTAAAACCTATGATTTTCAAATTGTCAGCTGACAATTTCGCTGGTTTGCCAAAGCTGAGACCATCGGACCAAGGGAAAACGCACCATTTCGGGCCATCTGCGTCAAACGCCTCAGATAAGCTCCGGGGCTACGGATCGTCGCGGCTTTCTCAAGCAAGCAAAGGACCGTCACCGCAGCGCTCTCCGCGCCCATGTCTCGTTTTGCCTCATTTAACACAGGTGGGTCAATCCCAAGCATCGGCGCAATCCGGTCTCCGACCTGCACAAGGTCTCCCCAGTTACGCATCGCGTCCGGGAAAAAGCTCCGAGCCTCTGTGCAGGCATCTACGACAACCGCCAATGATACGCCTTCTTCTTTCTCAGAATAATCAGGTTCGTCTTTGTCAGCCGTACGCTGGTTCTTATTGCCTTTGCCGCGCTCTTCAGAGTCAAAATAGGATTTATCTGAATCCTGTATGTGCCGCTCATTTTCGCCGTCGTTGGCGCTCATTTGATCCGTAAGCGGGGCAGGGGGGACGGGTGCTGTTTCACCCATAGACTCCTTTCCACGGGCATTTTCAAGTGCCACTAGGAGCGCCGTCTCAAGCTGAGACAACGCCATTTCATCCGATTTGCGCCGCAGAATCCGGCCCGCCTCATCAGCCAATCCCTCGCCGCAACCCTCACGGATCAGCGCATGCCGGAGGACCAGAACGCGGTCCCTCAGCGCCTGCAAGCGATCCCGCTCCGCCTCGGCCGCCTGAGCTGCCGTCTCGATCATTTCTGCCTGCACCACGAGGGGGGCGAGATCAAACCCAAAGGCCAGCGCAATCGCGCCCCCTTGGTTTCGCGCAAAACGCTTTCGGTTGGGGCTATCATGCCGCGCAATCAGGCCCACGCGGACCAACTGCGCCAGATGCCGCCTCAGAGTGCTCTCGGGCATACCGTGAAGCCGTTCAGAGAGTCGGGCGTTTGAGGCGAATACAATGCCTTCAGCGCCATGTGGAATATGCCGGCTTGGTAGGAAACTCAGCAAAGCCTTCAATACGGTGAGAGTGCGGTGAGACAGCTCGAAAGCCTCTGCCGCGGTTGTCAGCCGGTCGAGCAAAGCCCATTTATCCGGCCCCTTGCATTCCACTTGGGTAGCCGATTTCGGCCGCCCGAACGCAGTTCGGAACGTGTTTTCCATCTAAAATCACGAAAGACAACAAAATACCGGCCCTATCCCATCGGGTAGAGTTGACATCGATAAATCTTTGGGGCTATCTCGAAGGTGCAAAGTTTGAGAAGGGCCTTCCGGGATTTATCCTGGGGGGCTTTTTTTTGTGGTCTTGGATGTGCCTCCTGTTGCTACTTCCTCAATGTCTCACGCGCGGGTCTTTTGCCAGCGGTCGTGAATCTCCTGCAAAAGCTCTTCTGCATGTGCATCGAGCCATTTATCAAAACCTTCCGCTGCGCGGGCGGGCACGGTGACCGTGACACCACGCTTGCCGCTGCGAATGTCCGCCAGCGCCTTGCCATCCCTGCTCCGAAGCGTGCGGGGCTTGGCCGATGGGGCAGGGGAGGCGGCAGACTTTTCAGGGGTCGTCGAAGCCTCGGCGAAAATCGCCTCAAACCGCTCATCCGAGGTGAACCCGTCCCAATCGGGCCGCGCCATTCGTTTTTCTGCCCGTTCTTTCGCGCTCGTTTGTTCAAACAATTTGACCAGTGCCATCCAGCGATCACGCCCGATGGATGGCGCCGACCCGATCTGACGCAGAAAGGGCAGATCGAACGCATGGCCCACCTTGAGCATCCGGCTGACCATTGGCAGGTCGATCGAAAGCGCATCCGCAATTGTCTGCCGGTCATGCCCCCCCGCATCGAGTTGCGCCGCAAAACTCGCTTTCTCGATAAAAGAGAGATCCTGACGGGCCGTGTTCTCTTGGCCCTGCGCCATCACCAAAGCGTGGTCATCCAACTGACGCACCATCGCTTTGACCGGCATCCCAAGCGCTTTCAAAGCCTGAAGTCGCCGCCGCCCGTAGACAATCTCGAACCGGCCCGGGGTGTCCGGATGCGGCCGAACCAGAACCGGGACCTGCTGGCCATAGGTCTTTAGACTGTCATGAAGCTGCTTCTGAGCCTGCGTATCAGTCCCTAGCCGGTCTTCGACGCCGGCCATATCAATCAGGTTGCAGTCCAATTCTTGAACTGCATTCTCTTGCATCCGGTTCAACGACGACTGAAGCGCCCCAACCGCTCCGCGGGGCATGAGGCTAGGCTTGCTCCGGCTCTTCTTCGGCTCTAACGTGGGCGTTTTCGGCGGCTCCGTCTTTGGAGATTTCGCTGGCGCGGATGATAGAATACCTTTACGTGCCATTACCGCCCCCATGCTTTCTGGATCATGCTTTCGATCTCATCATTCACAAGATTGAGTGAATCCACCGCGCGGTCATAGGTTGTCCGATGAAACTGCGACCGGTCGACCTCATAGATGGTCTGATGGGTCAGCCCCGCGTCAGAAATCGCAGTGGATTTCAGCATCGGGGCCACCATGACTTCCTCGTCAAAGAGTTGCCGCAAGAAGGATAGAACCTGCTGCTGCGGCCCGTCATTCGGCTCATAGCGGTTGATAAGGAAGCGCAGGAAGTCGAACTCCATGCTTGCCCCCGCGTTAGAGACGACATCGAGCAGATCGGCGCTCATCTGAAGGAATTGCGACATGGATGCGACGTCGAGCATGTTCGGGACCACTGTGATCAACACACCCGTCGAGGCGCAGAGCGCCGACATGGTCAGATAGCCCAATTGCGGCGGACAATCGAAGATAACCACGTCGTAATTCTGCTCTACATCCTGCAAGGATGTCGCCAGACGCGCGAAAAATGGAGGCTGCGTATTGTTAAGCAGTGCCTGAGGCGTTTCGTGCTCGAACTCCTGCAGCATCAAGCCGCCCGGGGCCAAATCAATGCCGGTAAAGAATGTGTTTTGGATCACATCGGCCAAGGGGACGGGATCATCATAGCGGATCGCATCGTAAATGGTGCCAGAATTCAGGAAATCATACTCCGGCCGATAGCCAAACAGAGTTGTTAAAGACGCTTGCGGGTCGATATCGACACAGAGCACGCGATAGCCTTTAAGGGCCAACCGCTGTGCCGCGTGGATCGCGCTCGTGGTTTTGCCGCTGCCGCCTTTGAAGTTCAAAAAGGACAATACTTGTAGTTTGTCCCCCTCACGACGACCGCGCTGATAGGCGCCGCGGGTTTTAGCGGTGGATTCCAATGTCCGTCGGATCGACAGTAGATCGTCCGCACTGTAGTGCCGCCGCCCGCCGGGGCTGGTCTGGACATCGACGATCTTATTGTCGAAATGGAGTTTGCGAAGGAAGCTCGTAGAAATGCCAAGTAATTCAGCGGCTTCCCCGGCGGAGAAGCGGCGCAACTCCTTGCGCGCGTCGGGCGCAAAGACCTTCAGCATGTGACTTTCCAACGCCTCGGAAAGCGTTTCCGCATTACGACGGATCCGTGTATTGATGTGTACCGTGTCCGTCACATCTGCCCTCGCTCTCAGTAACGCTATTATTCGGTAGCGCTTTTGTTTCCGTTACTTAATGCGATTGGAGCGAAGCTTGCAATAGATTCTTGCGGAAGGAGAGGGCAAGGCGGCATTAATTATCTGGCCAAACGCAAAGATAGAATGTCCCACTCGACAGAAGTGACTGTAGATAAACAATAAAACTATTCTTGCGGCAAAAGGCCCTCGCCAACCACGAGTGAACCCCACGCGCGCGTCCGCTCCCCCTTGTTAGAGCCACATCCTTCCTTTCGCGGGAATCACAGGTGGGTCAACTTGACCTTCTGTCCTTCTGAGCGAGGTAAATCAAAGCCAGCCTGTCTTCCTGGGTATTTTCACGCCGGCAGGCTCTGGCGTCCGAATGATAGTCCTGACACTCTGCGCGGGCGATGGGGCCGCGGGCTCCTATTCGGGGGAGGCCTCCGCGAGATGGTCGATATTTGGAGCGGTATCACGCAGGCCTTTTGGCTTGTCTTTACCTTTGATGCCGAGCTGGTGGAGATCGCCGGCCGGTCTCTTCGTGTCACCCTCTCTGCCTTGGCTGTTGCCTGCCTGATCGCGCTGCCCCTCGCCGCTTTGGTCGCCGTCAAACGGTTCCGCGCGAGGCGGTTGGTCATTGCGATATTGAACGCGCTCATGGGGCTGCCGCCGGTCGTGGTCGGGCTGATCGTCTATGTGGTTCTCTCCCGCTCCGGGCCGCTTGGGGTATTCGGACTGCTCTTCACTCCCACGGCGATGATCATCGCGCAGGTGATCATTATCGTGCCCCTGATCGCTTCCATCGCGCATCAGTCGATCCGTGAGCTTTGGCAGGAATATCATGACCTTCTGATTTCGATGAATGTCACGCAGGGCCAGAAGATACGCACCCTGCTCTGGGACTCTCGCCGCGCGTTGCTGACTGCGGCACTTGCGGGGTTTGGCCGCGCGATTGGTGAGGTCGGAGCGATCATGATCGTCGGCGGCAATATCGACCATGCGACGCGTGTGTTGACCACGGCCATCGCGCTTGAAACCGGGAAGGGGGAGTTCGCCCTGGCGCTCGCCCTTGGGTTTGTGCTGATCGGGCTTGCGGTGGCGGTGAACCTCGCCATCCATTGGCTGGGCCGGACGGAGCGGGAGGGCCGGTGGTGACGCAACTTTTCCCGATGCAAACCAAAGCGATCGAAAGCCGCAGGCGTGGGCAGCGGCTGGTCGGGCCGATCGATCTGACGCTGGACGGGCAGGGCGCTACGGTTGTGATGGGGCCGAACGGCGCAGGGAAGACCACGCTGTTGCAACTGTTGCACGGCACGGCGCGGCTGTCGGCTGGAAAGATTGACTGGGCTTGCTCGACCGAGGAGGCGCGGCATCACCAAGCATTTGTCTTTCAGCGCCCGGTCATGCTGCGACGTACGGTGCTTGAGAACCTCATCTACCCCTTGCGCCTGCGCGGCGTGTCAAAGGCCCACGCACGAAAAGAAGCCGAGGAATGGGCCAACCGCGTCGGGTTAGAGCCACTTTTGGGCCGCGCGGCCCCGGTGCTCTCGGGCGGTGAGCAGCAAAAGCTGGCCCTTGCCCGTGCGCTGATCTGCAAGCCTAAATTGCTGTTTCTGGATGAGCCCTGTGCCGCATTGGACGGGCGCGCGACGCGAGAGATCGAGGCGATTTTGCAATCGGCGAAATCGACCGGCACGCGGCTGATCCTATCGACACATGACCTTGGCCAAGCCCGCCGTTTGGCCGATGACGTTTTGTTTCTGCTGGGGGGGCGTCTGCATGAGGCCGGTCCCGCAAATGTGTTTTTCAACCGACCTGAGACCGCAGAGGCTCAGGCATTTCTAAGAGGAGATATCGTAGAATGAAACATTGGATGATTGGCGCAATTTCCGCGCTGGCGATGAGCAGTGCCGCGCAAGCCGCGGATGTGATGAAGATGGCGGTGACCACCTCGTTCAACAACTCGGGCCTTGCCGACGTGCTCCTACCCGAGATCGCGGCGGACCTGGATCTGGACGTTCAACTGCTGGTCGTCGGCACCGGCCAAGCGATCAAATTGGGCGAGGCGGGCGACGTGGATGCGATTCTCGTCCATTCGCGCAAGGCGGAAGAAGCCTTTGTCGAAGGTGGCTTCGGCAGCCACCGGACTGAGATCATGTATAACGATTTCGTCTTCATCGGGCCGAAAGACGATCCGGCGGGCATCGAAGGATCAGATGCGGCCACGGTTGCTTTGGGCGCAATCGCCGAGGCGGAGACTGCCTTCGTGAGCCGGGGGGACGACAGCGGCACCCATAAAAAGGAACTGTCCCTCTGGGCCGAAGCGGGCCTTGACCCGGCGGCATTCGGGGATTGGTACAACGCTGTCGGCGCGGGCATGGGCGCCGCGCTCAACACCGCGTCGGGGATGCCCGCCTATGTCATGTCGGACCGCGCGAGCTGGCTGAACTTCGGAAACAAAGGCGATCTGACGCTGCTCTACGCGGGCGATCCAGTTTTGTTCAACCAATATGCCTATCTGCCGGTAAATCCCGAAATGCACGGCCATGTGAAAAACGAACTGGCCCTGAAGCTAGAGGATTGGCTGACATCAGATCGCGCGAAAACCTTGATCAATGACTACAAGATCAACGGTGAGACGCTCTTTGTCTTCAACGCGGCAGAGGCTAAATAGCCTTTGTTAGAGACCATCCGCGCCAGCCGGGGCGCGGGTGGTTCATTCGGGCAGGTCGCCGTGGATCGCGAATTGCTCGAGGCCTGCGTCCTGCGGCTGGATCATGCGGAAGCTTTCGCGCACGCCCGCCTCGGTCAACTCGCGCGCGACGGTGAGCAGGCAATTGGGCGCGTGGTCGGCGCAGAGATCGACCATCTGCGCCAGTTCCTCCTTCGCCACGGGGCGTGCCGCATCGACCGAGGGCGCGCCGTAGTATGTCACGAAATGCTGCGCCAGCAGGGCGGCGAGCGCCTCGACCTCGGCCTCTTCGATCTGGGTGACGGCGACGAAGGTGACGCGGCCGAGGGTCTCCAGCCCCAGCCAGCCGTTGGCGAAAGCTTGGCGTGCCTTGCCGGTGAGATCACCCTCGGTCCAGTCCGAGAACTCGAACCCGCCCGAGATGCACCATTCGCCGGTGCGGGCGGGGGAGGCGAAGACGTTGCGGTCGCTTTCGTCGAAATGGATCGCGCGGGCGAGTTTGAGGGTCATGGGGCGGGCTCCAATAGGGTGGTGAGCGGGATGAGACGGGTGGTCTCTTTGTCCCGCAGTAACATGCCGAAGTCCTCGTCGACACCGATGAATCTACCGCTTTGGCCCTGCACGGTCACCTGTGTGTCGAGGTCGAAAACCAACCCGCGCCATTCACTATGCAGCGCTTTCGGGCCGAGGTCCTCCCAGCGGTTGATCCAATGCAAACTGTGCCGCGCCCAGGATTCCACGAGGGCAGGGGGCTGCACTTCGGCGCAGCCCTCGGCATAGAGCGCGGTCCGGTCGGGGGTAAGACCGGTTTGAGTCATCTCGGGATCGTCGGCGGGGAAGAGCGGCAGGGTGAAGCCCACGACGAGCCAGTCGGGGACCGCCTCAGCGTCACTCGTGGACGCCACCGTGCGAAAGCGGCCACAGGAGGCGCCGTTGAGGCGAATGCCGCCGTCCCAGTCGAGCTGCACCGCCACCTCAGGCGGCGACAGCGCGCCGAGTGCATTTTGGAAGCCCACCCCGCAGAGCGGCAGCATCGCCACGGCGCGCGCCAGCGGCACCTCGGGGGCGAAGACCAGCGCGGCCTCGATCTCCGTCTCGCCCAACCGGTAGCAAATCAGCCCCGCGTCGCAGCCCTCGGCCGCGCGGGCGCAGGCGGCGGCGAGGGCATCGCCCGTCACCGCCTCGCCCGACATCAACGGGGGAAAGGACAGGTCTTCGCTCATGCCGCGCCGCTGTCGACCAATGTCTTGGCGATGGCGTGGAAAGCCGCGGCTTGCTTGCTGTCGGGCTGGCTCACGGTGATCGGCGCGCCGCCGTCGGAAGCAAGCCGGATCTGCAGGTCGAGCGGCACTTCGGCGAGCAGCGGCACGCCCCATTTCTCGGCCTCGGAGGCGACACCGCCGTGACCGAAGACATGCTCCTCGTGGCCGCAGTTGGAGCAGACATGGGTCGACATGTTCTCGATCATGCCGAGGATCGGCACCTTGAGTTGGTTGAACATGTCGATGCCCTTACGGGCGTCGATCAGGGCCACATCCTGCGGGGTAGAGACGATCACCGCGCCGTCGACCTGCGCCTTTTGCGCCAGCGTCATCTGCACGTCACCGGTGCCCGGCGGCAGGTCCACGATCAGCACGTCGAGCGCGCCCCATTGCACCTGCGTCATCATCTGCTGCAGTGCGCCCATCAGCATCGGCCCGCGCCAGACCACGGCCTGATCCTCGTTGGTCATGAGACCGATGGACATCATGGTGACGCCGTGGTTGCGCATCGGCAGGATGGTCTTGCCATCGGGCGAGGCCGGACGGCCCGAAACGCCGAGCATCCGCGGCTGGCTGGGGCCGTAGACATCCGCGTCCAAGAGGCCCACGCGGCGGCCTTGGGCCGCGAGCGCACAGGCGAGGTTCGCCGAAACGGTGGATTTGCCGACACCGCCCTTGCCCGAGGCCACGGCGATGATCCGGTCGACACCGGGGATCTTCTGCGGGCCCGCGGGCTCTGCCTTGCGTTGCGGCTTGAGGTCCGGGGGCGGAGCCTTCTCGCTGTGGCCGGTCAGCACGATGGAGACTTTCGAGACCCCCTCGACCTGCGCCAATGCAGCTTCTGCTTGCGTCTTGGCTTCCTCATAAGCCTTGGCCTGCGCGGGTGGAATTTCCATCACGAAACGCACCGCGCCTTCGGCGTCCACGTTTAACGCGCGCATCACGCCGCTGGCCACGATGTCGGTGCCCGTGGCCGGATCGGTCACGGTCTTCAATGCGGTCAGAACCGCGTCTCTGCTGGCAGTCACGTCGCTTATGCCTCGCCCTTGTCCGCACCGGCGATGGTGCCGTCGACCGTATGTTCGAGACCCAGTTCCGGGATCGAGATCACGGCCTTGACCGGGAAGGTCTTACCGGCGGTGTCATGGTCGCGCATGGCCTTCTCGATGGCCTGCTGCGAGGTCACGCCGACCTGTTTGAGAAACTTGCGCATCGACATGTTGAAGTCTTCGCTCATGGGTAGCTCCTGTGTTGGGGGCGGCCTAGTGGTCGCGCCGTTTGGAGAGGTAATCGTCGGTGGTGCGGGGGCGGGGACGCTCCGCGCCCATCATCGGGTTATTAGTGCTATGGTACTGCGCGTTGATCCGGCAGTCATCGCACATCTGGATCATCCGCAGCTTGGCCTCGTCGGCGAACATCGAATGGCTGCGCAGCTTGTCTGTGATCCGCTCGACGGTGGATTTCACGCCAAAGAGGTTGCCGCATTCGATGCAGGCAAAGGGTTCTTCCTCGTTCAGCACCCGCTGGCTCAGCGCCGCCTCCGTGAGGTCAAGGCGCGGTTCCAGCGCGATGGCGTCCTCGGGGCAGACATTGGCGCAAAGGCCGCATTGCAGGCAGGCGTCTTCTTGGAACCGCAGTTGCGGCAGGTCAGGGTTGTCGCCCAAGGCGCCCGAGGGGCAGAGCGAGACGCAGGAGAGGCAGAGCGTGCAGGCCTCCTTGTCCACGAGCACGGCGCCATAGGGCGCGCCGGCGGGGAGGTCGAGCACCTCGGCCTCGGGGTTCAGCGCGCGCGCGGATTGGCGGGCGATCTGGCGGCGGCTGCCCATGGGGCGCACCGGTTGGGCCACAGGCGCGGGCGCTTCGGCGTCGTAGAGGATGTCGGTCAGCGCCTCGGGGTCGGGCGTGTCGATGAGGGACATCCGCGCCTCGCCCGCGATGGCGCGGGCCAGCGCGGTCTGGGTCTCGATGGCATCCCGGTCGGCCTTGGGGCCGAGGAGGAGCGAGACATGGGCGAAACCGGCGGCGAGGGCGGCGAGCGCCTCGGCATGGCCGAAGGCGGCGAGCGCGTCGAGTTCCATCGGGATGACGTCGGCGGGCAGTCCGCGGCCATGGCGCGCGGCGAGGCGGATCATCTCGGCCCCGTGGGCGTCGTGGACCAAGAGGCGCGGCGCGTCGCCGCCCGCTTCGAGATAGGCGCGCGCCAGCGTCTGCACTCGGCGCATGGTGAAATCGACGGGCGGCGCGTCATAGCTGATCGCGCCCGAGGGGCAGGCCGAGGAACAGGCGCCGCAGCCCGCGCAGATCATCGGATCGACGGTGACGTGATCGCCGTCGGGGGTGATCGCGCCGGTGGGGCAAAGGTCGAGGCAGGCGGTGCAGCCGATCTGCCCGGCGCGGGAATGGGCGCAGAGCAGCGGCTCGGTGCGCACGTAGAGCGGTTGCTCGAAGGTGCCGGTGAGATGCGAGGCGGCGAGCACGGCAGCGGCCACGGCGGGCGGGTGGCCCGGATCGGCGCGCAGGTAGCCTTCGCGTTTCTCATGTGCGGGGAAGAGCGGCGTCTCGCCGCGCAGGTCGAGGATGATGTCGCATTGGCTGCGCGCGCCGTCGCGCGGTTCGGTCCAGCTTAGCGGGCCACGGCCGCGCGGATCGACCTGCCGCAGCGCGTCGATCACCACTTCGAACTGGCCAAGCGCACCCTTGGCGCGGCGCAGCTTGCCGGAGATCAGATCAAAATCGCGAACCTCGGGCAGGCTGTCGTCAGCCTCGGTCACCGCGTCGTCCATCAACAGCGTGACGCTGAGGTGGTCCTTGAGTTGCGCCGCCGCTTCCAGAGCCGCCGGGCCACGCCCGACGATCAGGCAAAGACCTTCCGAGGCGACGTCGATGGTTTTTTCAGCCGGAACGTCCAACAGCGCTTCCGTCGCGAGGGCGGACATTTTGGGTAGTTTGTCCCGGGGGTCATCGGACCATCCGGCCCTGTCGCGGAGGTCCAATAGGGGGGCAGGGGGCAGGCCCAATTCCTCGGCCAATTCGGTAAAGACCCGCTCTTCTTGGGTGCAGCATAAAATCGCATCGCCAGCGGTGAGCGCCTTGGCCGCGCGGTCGATCTGGGTGGTGCAAAGGGCCGAACAGGGGGGGGAGACCGCCAAACCGCTACGCTCGGCCAATGCATCGGAATCGATACGCTGCGACCCTGCGCAATCGCATGTTATCAATGTCTTGGCCATGAATTTTCCCTTATCTCGCCCGTCAATCCGCAGCCTCTCCGGCGGCGGCTGAGGCCCCAAGCTAGACGGGATTTGCCACCCCCTACAACCGAAATTCGCCCCGCGACCGCGTCGCGACAGGGGCGATCGGCGGGGCGGCGCGGCTCCTTGCCGCCCGGGTGATTCGATATCGGCGATTTGCCTGTTTTCCGATCAAAATACTCAAGTTAGACAAATAGGCCGAGGCACCATTGACGGGCAGAACCGGCGGGCCATCTTGTCTCGAAAGCCGGGTTTTTCGGGCCTCGGCGCGGATTAGCGCTTCCCCCGGACCGGGCTTTCCGGCGAAGGTCTTCGAAACGGAGGAGCGACTTGATTCACAACCCGACAATGTATCGGACGATGCCCTTGGGCATTGTGCTGCGGCGCGCGCCGGGTGTGACCCGTTGGGCCAAGTGGAGCTGGAAAGCGACCGCCGTGCTGCCCGGTGCTGAAAAAGCGGATTGGCGTGAGCTGCGCCGCGAGGGTGAGACTGTCGAATACCACGCCGCGACCCTCAAGCTGGAGCTCCACGGCGCCGAGACCGAAGCCTATGTGCACGGGCTGGGCGCGGATGTGCCGTGTGTTTATGTCGTCATGCGCCCCATCCCCGGCGCGACGGACCGACCCTTCAAACTCGCCCTTGTGACCGCATCGCCCTATGAGGCGCAGGACTATTGCGACAGCGCCGAAGAGGTCGTGGAAAAGGTCGCGATGACGCCGGGGTTGATCGCATGGGTGCAGGCATTCGTCGAAGAGTTCCATCAAGAGGAAGCCTTCGTCAAACGCCGCCGGGATCGTCTGCGCACCGATCGCAAGCAAGACGGTATCGGCGACCCGCGCATCGAAAAGCCCGCTGACATCTACGCCTCGCCCGCGTTAAAGCGAAAGCGTCTGGCATGAGCGGTTTCTGGCAAAAGCGCCGCGCCGCCGTCGCCGCCGAGGCGGAGGCCGAAGCGCGGCTTCACGAAGCCCGCGCCGCTGCCGCCGAAGAGGCCGCGCTGGCTGAGCGCAGCGATGATGATCTCTTGGCCGAGTTCGACCTGCCCGCGCCTGAGGATCTGGTGAGCGGCGAACAGCTACGTGCCTTTCTCAAGGCGCAACTGCCGCAACGGCTCAAGACCCGTGCGCTGCGCAGTTTTTGGAAAACCAATCCGGTGCTCGCCTGCCTCGACGGGTTGAACGACTATGACGACGATTACTCAGCGGCAGCCACCGCTGGAAAGCCGGTCAATACGATCTACAAAGTGGGCCGGGGCATGGTCGCGAAGGTCGAAGAGGTGCTGACCGCCGAGGGCGACGCGCCGGAAGAGGTGGCTGAGGCAGAAGCGCCCGCGCTGGCACCGACCCATGATGTCGTCGTGCCGGGCCCACGCCGGACCGAAACGGCTCTGGCTCAAGACGCACCTTACGAGGCGCAGACGGTGACCCCCGAAGAAGACGCCGAGGCGCAGCCTGCGCCAACCCACCGCCGCATGCGGTTTCACTTCGCCAGCGATCTGGCACAGGACATGGAAGGTAGCAGCGCATGACCCAATTGGCCGCGACGCCCCTGCCCGAAGAAGACCGCCTGCGCGCGGACCTCTACAACTTCATGGGGCTGATCCTTTCCGGCCCGCCGGATCAGATCCTGCTGGATCAATGTGCCGCCCTGTCGGGCGATGACAGCGAATTGGGGCAGGGGTTTAAAGCGCTCTCCAAACTGGCCACCAAGACCAAACCCGCGGGGGCCGAGAGCGAGTTCAACCGGCTCTTTATCGGTTTGGGGCGGGGCGAACTGTTGCCCTATGCCAGCTTCTACCTCACCGGCTTTCTTAACGAAAAGCCGCTGGCGGCACTGCGCCAGGACATGGTCGCGCGCGGGTTGGAGCGTGCAGCGAATGTGTTCGAGCCCGAAGACAACATCGCCTCATTGATGGAGATGATGGGCGCGATGATCGCAGGCCGTTTCTCGGCCCCCGCCACGGTGGCGCAGCAAAAGACATTCTTTAACCGGCATATCGCGCCTTGGGCCGGGCATTTCTTTGCCGACCTCGAAGGCGCGAAAAACTCGGTCTTCTACGCCCCGGTGGGCAAGATCGGCCGCGCCTTCATGCAGATCGAGGCCGAAGCCTTCCGGCTGAGCAAAGACGACTAGACCAAGCGGGATGAGACAGGCGGGGCCGCGCGCCCCTGAACAAGAGACGTAACAGGAGAGAGAAGATGACACGCAAGCCAGAGGGATCCACCGACACAGCCGTTCGCAAGGATCGGCGCGACTTCCTGAAATTCGCGGGCAGCGCCGCGCCTTTGGCCGCCGTCGCCGTGGCCACCACCGGGACCGAGGCCGAAGCGGCCAAGGCGCCCGACCTGTCTTCGGACCGTATCCAAGACACCGAACACACGCGGGCCTATTACGCCGCTGCGCGGTTCTGACCAGATAACCGGGGCGCGGCCCCGAAAATTGGCAGGGCGACAACGCCCGCCGTTCAATAGCCACCTCAGGCGGGGCCAGCCCGCGCATAGGGAGTGAAGATATGTTGAGGAAAAAGACCAATGGGGTCGCCCGGTCTGCGCAGCGGACAGGCATCTTGTCCGATGTGGCGCGCAGCGGTATTGACCGGCGCGCGTTCCTGCGCGGCTCGGGCCTTGCCATCGGTGGACTTGCCGCAATCGCGGGCACCGCGGGCAGCGTGCAACAGGCCAGCGCCGCCACCGCCGCCGTCAGCGGCAAGATGGAAGTCAAGAAATCCGTCTGCACCCATTGCTCGGTCGGTTGCACCGTCATCGCCGAAGTGTCGGACGGTGTTTGGCTGGGTCAGGAACCCGGTTGGGACAGCCCCTTCAACCTCGGTGCACACTGCGCCAAGGGCGCCTCGGTCCGTGAGCACGCCCATGGCGAGCGCCGCCTGAAGTACCCGATGAAAAAGGTCGGCGGCGAATGGCAGCGGATCTCTTGGGATCAGGCGATCAACGAGATCGGCGACAAGATGCTGTCGATCCGTGACACCTCTGGCCCGGATTCGGTTTACTGGCTGGGCTCGGCGAAACACTCCAACGAACAGGCCTATCTGTTCCGCAAGTTCGCGGCCTACTGGGGCACCAACAACGTCGACCATCAGGCACGGATCTGCCACTCCACCACCGTGGCGGGCGTGGCGAACACATGGGGCTACGGCGCCATGACCAACAGCTACAACGACATCCACAAGTCGCGTGCGATCTTCATCATCGGCGGCAACCCAGCCGAGGCGCACCCGGTCTCGCTTCAGCACGTGCTGAAGGCGAAGGAAGAAAACAACGCGCCGCTCATCGTCTGCGACCCGCGCTTCACCCGCACCGCAGCCCACGCGGATGAGTATGTGCGGATGCGCCCCGGTTCGGACGTGGCACTGGTTTGGGGCCTTCTCTACCACATCTTCGAGAACGGTTGGGAGGATGAGGAATTCATCCGTACCCGTGTCTGGGGCATGGATGAGATCCGCAAGGAAGTCGCCAACTGGACGCCCGACGAGGTCGAGCGCGTCACCGGCGTGCCCGGCTCCCAGCTTGAGCGCGTCGCGCGCACGCTGGCCAACCACCGTCCCGGCACCGTGATCTGGTGCATGGGCGGCACGCAGCACACCAATGGCAACAACAACACCCGTGCCTACTGCATTCTGCAGCTGGCCCTTGGCAACATGGGCACCGCGGGCGGTGGCACCAACATCTTCCGCGGCCACGACAACGTGCAGGGTGCCACCGACCTTGGCGTTCTGGCCGACACGCTGCCGGGCTACTACGGTCTGTCCGATGGCTCTTGGGCGCATTGGGCGCGCGTTTGGGGCGAGGATCTAGAGTGGATCCAGAGCCGTTTCGCCGCTTGGACCGATGGCGCAGGCGAAGAGCAGCGCATGATCAACCTCACCGGCATCCCGGTGTCGCGTTGGATCGACGGCGTGCTTGAGGATCGTGAGAACCTCGAACAGCCCGACAACACCAAAGCGATGGTGCTCTGGGGCCACGCGCCGAACTCGCAAACCCGTCAGGGCGAGATGAAAACAGCGATGGAGAAACTCGACCTCTTGGTTGTGGTCGACCCATACCCCACCGTTTCCGCCGTTCTGCATGACCGCACCGAAGACACCTATCTTCTGCCGGCCTGTACGCAGTTTGAAACCTCTGGCTCGGTCACCGCATCCAACCGCTCGCTCCAGTGGCGCGAAAAGGTCGTGGAGCCACTGTTCGAAAGCCTGCCCGACCACACGATCCTCTATAAGTTCGCCAAGAAGTTCGGCTTTGAAGATCGCATGTTCCGCAACATCGAGGTGAATGGTGAAGAGCCGCTCATCGAAGACCTGACGCGCGAGTTCAACAAAGGCATGTGGACCATCGGCTACACCGGGCAGTCGCCAGAGCGGATGAAGATGCACATGCAGAACCAGCATACTTTCGACAAAACCACCCTGCGTGCCGTTGGTGGCCCGGCGGATGGCGATTACTACGGCATGCCATGGCCCTGCTGGGGCACGCCCGAGATGAAGCACCCGGGCACCGCGAACCTCTACGACATGTCGCTGCCGGTGGCCGATGGTGGCCTGACCTTCCGCGCGCGTTTCGGCGTGGAGCGTGATGGTGAAAACCTGCTGGCCGAGGGCGTCTATTCCAAAGGGTCCGAGATCAAGGACGGCTATCCCGAGTTCACCATGCAGATGCTGATTGACTTGGGTTGGGACAGTGATCTGACAGCGGATGAGCGTCGCATCATCGAAGCCGTCGCCGGTTATGAAGCGCCGCAAAACGCCGATGACGGGCAGGCGGAGGTCGGTGAAACCTCGCAACAGGGTGAGATCGATTCCGATTATGTGGCCCAAGTCGGCGGCATCAACTGGAAGACCGACCTGTCGGGCGGCATCCAGCGGGTGGCGATCGCGCATGGCTGCGCCCCCTTCGGCAACGCCAAGGCCCGCTGCGTGGTCTGGACCTTCCCCGATCCGGTGCCGAAACACCGCGAGCCGCTCTACTCGAACCGGCGCGATCTGGTGGCGGATTATCCGACCTATGACGACAAGACCTTCTGGCGGGTGCCGACGCTCTATGCGTCGATCCAAAAGAACGACTTCTCGCAGGAATTCCCGATCATCCTCACCTCTGGCCGTCTGGTCGAATATGAGGGCGGCGGGGATGAGACCCGGTCGAACCCATGGCTGGCCGAGCTGCAACAGAACATGTTCATCGAGATCAACACCCGTGACGCCAACAACCTCGGCGTGCGCGACGGGTCCGATGTCTGGGTCGAAGGCCCGGAGGGCGGCAAGATCAAGGTGATGGCCTTGGTCACCGAACGGGTGGGCGAGGGCGTGGCCTTCATGCCCTTCCACTTCGGCGGGCACATGGGCGGCGTCAGCCTGCGCGACAAATACCCCGACGGGGCCGACCCGATCGTGCTGGGCGAAAGCACCAACACCGTGCAGACCTACGGCTACGATTCAGTCACGCAAATGCAGGAGACCAAAGCGACTCTCTGCAAGATCATGCCAGCGTAAGGAGACAAGAGAATGGCAAGAGCGAAGTTTCTCTGCGATGCCGAGCGCTGCATCGAATGCAACGCCTGCGTCACGGCTTGTAAGAACGAACACGAGGTGCCTTGGGGCATCAATCGCCGCCGCGTGGTGACCATTCAGGACGGCCAGCCGGGCGAACGCTCGATTTCGGTCGCCTGCATGCACTGCTCAGACGCGCCCTGCATGGCGGTCTGCCCGGTGGATTGTTTCTACCAGACCGACGACGGCATCGTGCTGCACTCCAAAGACCTCTGCATCGGCTGCGGCTACTGCTTCTACGCCTGCCCCTTCGGCGCGCCGCAGTACCCGCAGGCTGGCAACTTCGGGTCGCGCGGCAAGATGGACAAATGTACCTTCTGCGCCGGTGGCCCCGAAGAGAACCACTCTCAGGCTGAGTTCCAGAAGTACGGTCGCAACCGGATCGCGGAAGGCAAGCTGCCGATCTGCGCCGAAATGTGCTCGACCAAGGCGCTGCTGGCCGGTGACGGGGACATGGTCTCCGACATCTACCGCGAGCGCGTGGTCGCACGCGGCTTCGGCTCCGGCGCTTGGGGCTGGGGCACGGCTTACGAGCAAAAGGGCCAGTAACGGCTTTCGGGGGCGGCCTGATCGGGCCGTCCCTTTTCTCCATATCTGTCTAGCCGGGGGATTTCCCATGCTGCGCCACCTGATGGCTCTTTTCATTCTCGCCTTGGCCGCGCTGCCGGTCAGCGTCACGGCGCAGGACGTGCGCCTGCCTGAGAACGCGACCCCCTCGGCCATCGACCGCGCTAGCACCGGCGGCGCGCAGAACTTGGCCGATATCGAACGGCGTCAGAACGGCGCAGAGATCGACGATGGGTTCCGGCGCAACAATCTGGGCGGCGATGCGGCCACGGTGCCAAGCCTTGGCCCGCTCGGCGGACGCTCCGACCCCGACCTCTGGCGCGGCATCCGCTATAACGAATTGCCCGTGCGCGTGAGCACGATGAACAAGACGGGCCGCGTCCTTGTTCAAGACAACGGGATGTGGTGGCAGCAATTCCGCGAAGGCCCACTTGCGACCTATGGCGCTTGGCTGCTCGCCGGGACGCTGGCCGTTCTGCTGCTCTTTTACCTTTTGCGGGGCCGGATCCGCATCGAGGGCGGCAAGGTCGGGCGCACCGTCACCCGCTTCAAAGCCATTGAGCGTTTCGCGCATTGGATGCTGGCGGGCTCGTTCATCCTGCTCGCGCTGACGGGCTTGGCCACGCTCTTTGGCCGCAAGGTCGTCATCCCTTTGCTGGGGCATGAGTTCAACTCGACCCTGTTGACCGGGTCGAAGTTCATCCACAACAACGTCTCATGGGCCTTCATGATTGCGCTCGTCATGGTCTTCGTCATGTGGATTTGGCACAATATCCCGAACAAGACCGATTGGGTCTGGATCAAACAGGGCGGCGGTTTCATCGGTGACAAACACCCGCCCGCCAAGAAGTTCAACTTCGGCCAAAAGATCGTCTTCTGGGCCGTGATCCTGCTGGGCTTCTCGGTCTCGCTCTCGGGGCTGTCGCTGCTCTTTCCCTTCGAGATCCAGCTTTTCGGGCATACGTTCAACATCATCAATGACATCGGCATGGCCGAGGCCGCAGGCTTTGGTCCGCTTCAGGGCGATCTGACGCCGCACGCCGAAATGCAATATGCCCAGCTGTGGCACGCGATCATTGGCTTTCTGATGATGGCGGTGATCTTGGGCCATATCTACATCGGGACGCTCGGCATGGAAGGCGCTTTTGACGCCATGGGCAATGGCGAGGTCGATGAGCGTTGGGCCGAACAGCACCATTCGCTCTGGCTCGATGAGGTCAAACAAGACAAACGGACCCCCGCAGAATGACGGGCGGCGGCGTTCAAATCAAAGGAGTCGCGCGATGAAAGCCATGTTGGCAGGGTTTCTGGGCGTCGCGGTGATCGGCGTCGTGGCCTATTTCGGGCTGCATGAGATAGGCTTTTCCTCCGCCGAGGTCTATTCAGGTGAAAACGTCCGGCTGGACTGACACCAAAGAGGCATATCATGGCGGCAGGCGATGAATACGGCGGCACGCTCGAAGGCGCGTCGATCCTTGTGATCGACGACGAACCGGGGATGCGCCATTTCCTCACCAAGATATTGGAGCCGCGCGTCAAACGCGTGGCCCAAGCGGCTTCTCCTGCGGAGGCCACCAAGCTCTTGGACGAGGCGCATTTCGATGTGGTCGTGCTGGACAATGTCATGCCCGGCAAGACCGGTCTGGAATGGGTCGTCGAACAGCGCCGCAAGGGGTTCTACGCCGACACGGTCCTGATCACCGCCTATGCAGATCTTGAAACTGCCATTGCCGCGCTGCGGGCAGGCGTCAGTGATTTCGTGCTGAAACCTTTCCGGGCGAACCAAATCCTCGGCGCGGTGTCGCGCACATTGGACCGCAAGAACCTGCGCCGCGACAACACCCTGCTCAGGCGCGAGTTGCAGGGTGGCGCGGCGGTGCAGATGCTCGGCAAGTCCGAGGCGCTGTCGAAGGTCCGCGGCATGCTCAACCGTCTTGCCCCGGTGCCGACGCCGGTGCTGTTCACCGGTCCCAGCGGCACGGGCAAGGAGTTGGCCGCGCGGCAGTTGCACCAGATGTCCGACCGCGCCGATAATCCCTTCGTCGCGGTGAATTGCGCCGCCATCACGCCGGACCGGATCGCGCCCGAACTCTTTGGCGCGGTGGAGGGAAATGAGACCCTGCAACCGGGGCTGTTCCTTTTGGCCGACGGCGGCACGTTGTTTCTTGACGAAGTGGCGCAGATGCCGGAGCAGCTACAGGCGGCGCTTTTGCGGGTGTTGGAAGACCAGCGCATCCGGCCCGACGGGGCAGAGCGGGAGATTCCGCTGAACCTGCGGTTCCTGTTCGCCACCAACGCCGACCTGCCCAAGGCGGTGGAAGAGGGGCGTTTCCGCGCCGACCTCTATCACCGCATGAATGTGGTCGAGGTCGCGATGCCGCCGCTCAAGGACCGGTCCGAGGATATCGTCGAACTGGCGGCGATGTTCATGCAGCAGTTTTCGACCGCGCTCGGCATGCCCGCGCTGCGCTTGGACGCGGAGACTTTGCTGAAACTGCGCCGTTACGACTGGCCGGGGAATGTGCGCGAATTGCGCAATCTGATCGAACGCTCGGTGATCCTTGGCAGCCTGCCCGAAGCCTTTGCGGGCCATGGCGCGGTCGATGGGCCGCGGGCGATCGAAGACCTCGAACTGGTCACGCAGCGCCATATGCTGCACATCCTTGATCTGTCGAACGGCAACCGGGCCGAGGCCGCGCGCCGCTTGGGCGTGTCGCGCAAAACCGTCGACCGCAAGCTCGCCGCTTGGGCCGCCGAAGGGTTGGATATCGAGGCGCTTTGACCCTGATAAAGCTATGCGAAACGCGCATATCCGTTCCACGTGTGGGGAATCTGCGTCGGTTTCGTGGAATATCAGTCTGTTCTGGGTATTGATCTAAGAAGATTATCCTGCCGCAGGCGTTTCCCTAGACCCGTTATTCCATCTGAACCGATCCTACCCGCCAAACGTTCCTGTTTCAGCGATGGTGTTGAAGCGGGCGGCCCCCGGTGACATCTGAAGCGCAAGCGTTAAAGGAGTAAATTCAATGCTGAAACAGATCGTTACCGCCACCGCGCTCGCCGCGGTCACCGGCACCGCAGCCTTTGCCCAAGACAATGACACGCTCCGCGTCGGCATGTCGGGCGGCTATTTCCCCTTCACCTTTGTGAAGCAGGATGTGCTTCAGGGGTTTGAGGTCGATGTCATGAACGCCGTTGGCGAAGAGGCAGGTTTTGAGGTCGAGTTCGAGACTATGGCGTTCTCCGGCCTGATCGGCGCGCTGGACGCAGGCCGGATCGACACGATTGCCAACCAAATCACCATCACGCCCGAGCGTCGGGAAAAGTTCGCCTTTACCGCGCCTTATGTCTTTGACGGTGCGCAGGTCGTGACCAAAGAGGGCAACGAAGAGATCGGCGGCGTCGAAGACCTGCGCGGCAAGACCGTTGCGGTGAACCTTGGGTCGAACTTCGAGCAGCTTTTGAACGAACTCGCCTTCGCGGATGAGATCGAGATCAAGACCTATGAGTCCAACATCGCCCAAGATACCGCGCTTGGCCGGGTCGATGCCTTTGTGATGGACCGGGTTTCCTCGGCGCAGCTCATTCAGGAAAGCCCCCTGCCGCTGCAACTGGCGGGCAAGCCTTTCTCTGAGATCCGCAACGCCCTGCCGTTCCAAGACAATGACGAAGGCCGCGCGCTGCGTGACCGTGTCGACACCGCGCTGGAATCCCTGCGCGAAGACGGTACACTGGCCGAAATCTCGGACAAGTGGTTCGGCACAGACATCACCAAAGCGGAGTAACCCATGCGGGCGCTAGACCTTGACTACATGCTGGGGCTGGTGCCCGTCATATTGGGCTACGTACCGCTGACCTTGTTCATGGCGGTGGCGGGGATGGCGTTCGCACTCATCCTCGCCTCGCTTTTGGCGGTCGAACGGGTTGTGAAAGTGCCCGTGCTCGACTGGTTCGTGATCGTTTTCATCAGCTTCTTCCGCGGCACGCCGCTACTGGTGCAACTGTTCCTCTTTTACTTCGGTCTGCCGCAGGTGCTGTCGTTCCTGACCAATATCAGCGGTGTGACTGCCGCCATCATGGGGCTGACCCTGCATTTTGCCGCCTATATGGCCGAAAGCATCCGCGCCGCGATCATGGGGGTGGACCGCAGCCAATGGGAGGCCGCCCAGTCCATCGGCATGACCCAAGGTCAGATGATGTGGCGGATCATCCTGCCACAGGCCGCCCGGATCGCCGCGCCGACGTTGGTGAATTATTTTATCGACATGATCAAAGGCACCTCGCTCGCCTTTACCCTCGGCGTGACCGAGATGATGGGCGCCGCGCAGAAAGAAGCCGCAGGGAGCTTCCTTTATTTCGAGGCCTATCTCGTGGTGGCCATGATCTATTGGGTCATCGTCGAAGCGCTGAGCCAAGTGCAAAAGCGGCTTGAAACCTATCTGAATAAGGCGTTCGTGCGATGATTGATATCACTGGCCTGACCAAAGATTTCGGCGGCGCGCCGGTTCTGGACGGCATTGATTTGCAGATTGCCGAGGGCGAGCGGGTGGTCGTGATCGGCCCCTCCGGCACCGGCAAGTCGACCCTGCTGCGCTGCCTCAATTTCCTCGACGTGCCGCAAGAGGGGGTCATTCGCATTGGCGATGTGACTGTCGATGCCGCCAAGGCGCGCAAGGCGGATATTCTAGCGCTGCGCCGCCGGACGGCGATGGTGTTCCAGAACTACGCGCTTTTCGCCAATAAGACGGCGAAAGAGAGCATCATGGAAGCGCTCGTCACGGTGCAGAAACGGCCCAAGGCCGAGGCCGAAGAACGCGCGCTCTCGGTTCTGGCTGAGACCGGCTTGGCCGATAAGGCCGACAGTTTCCCGGCGGCGTTGTCTGGCGGGCAGCAACAGCGTGTTGGCATTGGTCGTGCCATGGCGCTCGGGGCGGAACTGATGTTGTTCGACGAGCCGACCTCGGCACTCGACCCTGAATGGGTGGGGGAGGTGCTCGACCTGATGCGCGCGGTGGCAGAGCGGAAGCAGACCATGCTGATCGTGACCCATGAAATGCAGTTCGCGCGGGAGATCGCGGATCGGGTGATTTTTATGGACGGCGGGAAGATTGTTGAGAGCGGTGCGCCGTCGGAGATCTTCGGCGCGCCGAAGGATGCGCGGTTGCAGAAGTTCTTGAAACGGGTCGAGGGGTAGGGTGATTTTGCCACCGGGGCCGGCATCAAGCCGCAGGCGCCGGGCCATCGCCTGCCCGCCCCCCGGGTAGGCGATTTGGTGAGGCTGGGTGCAACCTCGCGAAAGCACTTCATGGCTGAGGGATAAAGTGGCAGCATCTAGCGTTTGATCGCCGACCCGCGGGCAGGCGATGGCCGTCGATCTTCTTCCCCAAACGCAAAAAGGCCCGCCATTTGGCGGGCCTTTCCGTTTAAACCTGATGGCTCAAATCACTCCGCGCAGGCGCGGATCTTCTCGATGTCCGGTCCATTCGGCGTGCGGCCCAGGTTGAACGGAGCCGACGCGTCACGCCATTTGGCGTAGTCGTTCAGATACTCCAGCTGGCTCAGGTAAACCTTAGCGGAATCGGGGTTCTCGCAGGCGGTCTCTTCGATGGTCTCGTTCGCCATCTCTTGAACCTTGGTCAGCGTCTCGTCATCGTAGCGGTTGATTTCGATGCCAGCGTCGAGGAACTGCTGGTAGGCTTCGGTCGCGCGCTTCTCGGTGAAAGACAGCGACCAAACGAGGTTGGCCTGCGCTGCAATCTCAAGCGCTTCGCGGGTCTCGTCCGACAGGGCGTCCCATGCGCCTTTGTTGATCATCACACCGAAGATCGAGGCGGACTGGTGCCAGCCCGGTGTCGCCCAGTATTTGGTGACCTGCTGGAAACCGCCCGAGAAGTCGACGTTCGGGGTCGAGAATTCCGCGCCATCGATCACGCCGCGCTCGAGCGACTGATAGATTTCGCCGCCAGCCATGGAGACCTGCGAACCGCCCAGTTTTTCCAACAGACGGCCCTGCTCCAGACCCGACAGACGCAGACGCTTGCCCTTGAGGTCCTCCAGCGTGACGATCTGTTCGTTGGTGCGGAAGCCGGATTCGTTGTTGGTCACGCCGTAGGGCAGATAGACCATGCCGAACTTGCCGTAGATCTCGTTATAAAGCTCTTTGCCGCCCCATTGCTCGATCCAGTTGACGTAGTCGACCGCGTTGAACAGGCTCGCCGTGGTCGCCAGCGGCGAGAAGGCAGAGTTGCGGCCCGCCCAGTAACCGGGCCAGTCGGCGCCAGCCTGTACGGTGTTGGATTCAACCGCGCCGAACACTTCGCCCGCGGGCACGAGGGAGCCACCTTCGAAGAATTCGATTGTCAGGTCGTCGCCGGTCAGCTTGTTGGCCAGATCGACGAAATGCTTGTCGATCTCGATCAGTTCCAGCGAAGTGGGCCATGTGGTGGTCATGGTCCAGCTGTCTTGGGCCGCGGCCTGCGTGGCAACGCCCGCGCAGAGTGCCAGACCGGCAAGGGTTGATTTCAATTTCATAATCTCTCTCCTCCGTTGATTATTTTGTATAGAGCGTTTCCGGCAGCCAGGTGACAAGCTGCGGGAACAGGGCGATGGCCACACACATCATCAGGATCAGACCGATGAAAGGCAGCACGCCGACGATGATATGCGACGTCTTGACCTCACGCGGGGCGATGGCGCGCAGGTAGAAGAGCGCATATCCAAAGGGCGGGGTCAAAAAGGACGTTTGCAGAACCACCGACATTAGGACGACGAACCACAGCAGGCTCACGTCCATCTCCTGCACGATCGGCAGGAAGATCGGAAAGGACAGTAGCACGATGCCAGTCCAGTCGAGGAAGGCCCCGAGGATGAAGACGATGAACATCATCATCGCAAGCAAGAGCCAAGGCGCCATGTCGAGGTTGCGGATGATCTCCTGCGTGGCGCGCAGACCCCCGGTGATGTTGAACACGCCCGTAAAGGCGGTGGCGCCAACGACGATAAACAGGATCATTGCTGAGGTGCGCCCGGTCTCCAACATCGCGCCGTAGAAGGAGGCCCAGCTGAACTTGCCGCGCATGATAACGATCACCAGTGCCAGCGCCGCACCGATGGCGGAGGCTTCGGTCGCCGTGGCGATGCCCGCGAGCAGGGAGCCCAGAATGCCGAGGATCAGCACGAGCGGCGGCACGGCTTCGATGAGCAGCATACGCAGGAGGGCGGGTTTCGAGATTTTCTCATCCGGCTCGACGGCGGGGGCCATGTCGGGCCGGACCACGGCGACGACGAAAACCCAGACCGCATAGAGCAGCCCCAGCACCACGCCCGGCACCATGGCGCCCGCGAAAAGCTCTCCCACCGAGAGAGGGGAATAAGAGGCCATGAGGATCAACATGATCGACGGCGGGATCAGAATGCCCAAACAGCCTGATGCCGCGATGACCCCGGTGGTCAGGGTCGGGCTATAGCCATATTGCAGCATGGGGCGCAGGGCCATCACGCCCATCACGGTGATCGAGGCGCCGATGATACCCGTGGTCGCGGCGAGCAGGATCGAAATGAAAACCACCGCCAGCGCCAGACCGCCGCGGATGTTCGACATCAAAAGCCGCAGTGATTCGAACATCTTATCCGTCACGCCCGAATCGGACAGGAACCTTGCCATCAAGATGAAAAGGGGAATTGCGATCAGCGTGAAGTTGTCCAGCACATCGCCGAAAATCCGGTTGATGACGATGCCCAGCACCATCGGTTTGCCGGCGATGACAGCGCCCAAAACGGCGGTGCCGCCCAGAACGAAGGCCAGCGGGTGGCCCATGAAAAGGCCCAGCAAAAGCAGGCCGAACATGGTGAGAGCAATGAGTTCAGGCGTCACGGGGCAGTTCCTGACGGTTAAGTACGAGTTTCAAAAATTCCGACACACCTTGCAGCAGCAAAAGACCGGCAGCGAGGGCCATGGCCATTTTCAGCGGATAGACCGGCAGCTGGACCGAGCCATATGTCGTCTCACCTTGGGCATAGGAGCGCATGGCGAATTCATAAGAGCGGGTGGTGAAGATCCACGCGAAGGGGAAGAAAAAGATCACATAGCCCGCCGCTTCGACCCAACGGCGCAGGCTGGGGCCGAGGGTTTCGGTGATCAGATCGACCCGCACATGGGCCTGATGGCGCAGCGCATAGCCGCCCAGCATCACGAAATAGAAGCCATAAAGTTGTTTCGTGACGTCAAAGGCCCAGCGGGTCGGGTCATTCAGCGCATAGCGCATGAAGACGTCATAGATGATGATTGCGGCGAAAATGACGGCGACGACCGACACGATGCGCCCGACGAATTCGTTCATCTGGTCGATGAATTTTATCAAGATCTGAGCCCTCCCTGGCAGCTCGCACATTATTGGCCTTTCTGCCGAAAACAAGGCAAAAGACCATTAATAATGCTGCTTTAAGTAGCACTACGTATGCGGCTTGGGGCGGGATTGTCCAGAAGGTGAGATTTCAATTTGCCTAAGCCATGGACATTTTCGAAAAGCGACGATTATCTGCTGCGCATGGCCCTCCGCGTCGACGTCGGGGGAAGCTAAGCAAATATCCGTTTGGGAGGAAAAACATGGATCGTCGTTCATTTATCCGCAAAGCCGGTGTGATGGGGGCAGGTGCCGCCGCCACGACACTTGCAGCGCCCGCTATTGCGCAGGGCAACATCACATGGCGCATGGTTACCACATGGCCCAAGAACTTCCCCGGTCTGGGTGTCGGCGCACAGCGTCTGGCCGACCGGATCACCGCTGCCTCGGGTGGCGAGCTGACCATTCAGGTATTCTCGGCCGGTGAGATGGTGCCGCCGCTGCAATCGCTTGACGCCGTGATCGACGGCACCGCCGAGATGAGCCATGGCGCCGCCTACTACTGGCAGAACAAGTCCCCTGCGCTGTCCTTCTTCACCGGCGTGCCCTACGGCATGACCACGCCGGAACTGACGGCATGGATGCGCTACATGGGCGGTCAGGAGATCTGGGACGAGATCTATGACCAGTTCGGCGTTCAGGGCTTCCTGTCGGGCAACACCGGCACCCAGACCGGCGGCTGGTTCCGCGATGAGCTGAAGAGCCTCGATGACGTCAAAGGCGTGCGCTTCCGGACCCCGGGCCTTGGTGGCCGCGTGTGGGAGAAACTGGGCGCGACCGTGACCAACATGGCCGCGGGCGAGATCTTCCAAGCGCTGCAGTCGGGCACGCTCGACGCTGCGGAATTCGTCGGCCCCTACAACGATCTGGCGCTCGGCTTCCATCAGGTGGCCAAGAACTACTACATGCCGTCCTTCGTGGAATCGGGTCTGGCGACCGAGCTTGTCGTCGACAAGAAGAAGTATCAGGAACTGCCCGAGAACCTGCAGGCGATCATCCGTGACGTCAGCCAAGCGGAATACGATCAGGTAGCTGCGGACTTCTACGCCAACGATCCGCGCGCACTGAAGACCCTGCAGGAAGAGCATGGCGTGACCGTGCGCAACTTCCCCGACGACATCATGGAAGCCGGTGCCAAAGCCTCGGTCGAGGTGGTCGAAGAACTGCGCAACAGCGACGACCCGCTGGTCAAGAAGACCGCCGAAAGCTTTGTCGAAGCGCTGAACCTCGTCCGTACCCGGACCGAGAACATCGACAGCCCCTATGTGCAGGCGCGTCAGAAATTCCTGAAGTACTGAGCTTCGCGCTGAATGTGATTGGAAAGGCCCGGTGGAAACGCCGGGTCTTTTTCATGGGTGAATCCTAAGAAATCTGTCCGCCCGGTGGCACACCGGGCATCGCCCTCCCTCCCCCCGGAGGGCGATTTTGCGACGTAGCCCGCGCCGGATCGGTTGGCGAGATGGGCACCGGCGCAGCCCCTTTCACGGGTTCGATCGCCCACCAGGGAGGGTGATGTCCTTACCGCTCAACCAAAAAGGCCCGGCATTGCTGCCGGGCCTTTGAACGTCGGGGGGGCTATCTCACCCCGCGATCACCTTAGGCAACCAAGTCACGATCTGCGGGAAGGCAAAGAGGATCGCAATCGCCACCACCTGCAACATCACGAAGGGCAGGATACCCTTGTAAATCGCGCTGGTCGGCAGATCTGCCGGGGCCACCCCGCGCAGATAGAACAGCGCAAAGCCGAAGGGCGGCGTCAGGAAGGATGTCTGCAAGTTGACCCCGACCAAGACACCCAGCCAGATCGGATCGATGTCCAGCATCAGCAGCACCGGCGCGGTGATCGGGATCACGATAAAGATGATCTCAAAGGTATCGAGGATGAAGCCCAAGAAGAACATGATGATCATCACCACCGCTACCGCCGCCAAGGGGCCGCCGGGCAGGTTGCTGAGGAACTCATGCACCAGATTGTCGCCGCCCATCATGCGGAACACGATGGAAAAGACCGAAGCCCCCAACAGAATGACAAAGACCATGCTGGTGATCGTGGCCGTCGCGATCATCGTCTCCCGCAAGATGCGGAAGGACAGCCGCCAGCGCATGGCCGCAAGCACCATCGCCCCCACAGCACCGACAGAGGCGGCCTCGGTCGGGGTCGCGATGCCGCCGAGGATCGACCCCAGCACGGCGAGGATCAGCAAGAGCGGCGGCATCAGGGCGACAAAGAAATCCCGCACCAGTTGGCTTTTCTCATCCGCCGGAACCGGCGTCGCGGGGCAGGAGGCTGGCGCGGTCGCGGCTTTGAATAGAACGTAGCTGAGATAAAGCGAGACGAGCAAAATCCCCGGTAACAGCGCCCCGGCGAAGAGATCCCCCACAGAGACGGGCGTGGGGGCAAAGTTGCCCTTGGCCATCTGCACCTGAGAGTTAATGCCGGAAAGCATGTCGCCCATGAAGATCAACACGGTGGAGGGCGGAATGATCTGCCCCAAAGTGCCGCTGGCGCAGATGACGCCAGTGGCAAGCTTGGGGTCATAGCCCGCCCGCAACATCGCGGGCAGAGAGATCAGGCCCATGGTGACAACCGTGGCCCCCACGACGCCCGTGGATGCCGCGAGCATTGCGCCCACGAGCACGACCGAAATCCCCAGACCGCCGCGCATATTTCCGAAAAGCTTGCCCATGGTGAGCAAAAGCTGCTCGGCGATCTGGCTGCGTTCCAGCATCACCCCCATGAAGATAAAGAGCGGCACGGCGACCAGCACCTCGTTGGTCATGAAGCCGATATAGCGGTTCGGCAGCGAGCCAAAGTTCGAGGGATCGAACACGCCGAAGCCCATGCCCACGGCGCCGAACAGCAGCGACACGCCCGCAAGGGTGAAAGCCACCGGAAAGCCGAGCAGCAAAAAGCCGATCACGCCAAAGAACATGAGCGCGGCGAGCATCTCGCCAATGAAAATCGGATCCATCAAACGGCTCCCTGCGGATGGTCTGCGGGGATTTGGTCCCGGCTGTATTGCATGGATTTGGGCACCAGCTCAGGATTTCCGCTGAGCACGAGGATGGAGCGGATGATCCATGCAATCCCTTGAATTGCGAGTAGAAATGCGAATCCGATGATGAAGGCTTTGAGAATGTAAAGCCCCGGCATGCCGCCCACATTGGCCGACCCTTCCTGATAGCCCCAAGCGCGGATCACGAAGGGGATCGAATAGGTGTAGACGATCCAGCAGAAGGGCAGCAGAAAGACGATGACGCCGATCAGGTCAATGAGCGCGCGGCGGGCCATGGTGGCGGGGCGGTAGAAGATGTCGACGCGCACATGGTCATCGCGCAGCAGCGCAAAACCGGCCACGGCCGTGAACATCGCACCGTTAAGCCAGATATAAAGGTCTTGCATCCAAACGAAGCTGATTGCGAAGACATAGCGCTGCACAACCACGGTGAAACAGACCAACACGATGCCGAGTGCGAGCCATGAGAAGAGATTGCCGATGACCAAGTTCACCGCGCAGATCACCCTGGCAATTGCTGCTAAAAAACGCACCTTGTCCCCTCTCCCGTCAAGTTCGTTTGAACGTCAATCAAAGGGAGGGGGCAAAATGTCAAGATTTAGATGGCGGGCCGCTCACAACGGCTGCATTTGTCCCCTTCCCGTGGCAGGAAGGCAACCGAAGGTACTTTCCGCTCAGTAGATACTGGTTTCGGGCGCGCGGCCCTTGCGGACCATGCCGCGGTACATCCCCTGCGAGTTGAAGGGCATCGCGATATTGCCCGCCGCATCCACCGCGATCACCCCGCCCGAGCCGTCGTTGGGTGCCAGATCCTGCATCACCACATGTTCGGCGGCGGTGGCCAGATCCTCGCCCGCGTGGCGCATCCGCGCGGCGATCTCCCCGGCGGCGTTCCAGCGGATGAAAATCTCGCCATGGCCGGTGGCCGAGACCGCGCAGGTCGCGTTGTCGGCAAAGGTGCCCGCGCCGATCATCGGCGTGTCGCCAACCCGGCCCGGGGCCTTGGCGGTCATGCCCCCCGTTGAGGTGGCGGCGGCAATGTTGCCCGCCGCGTCGCGCGCCACGGCCCCCACGGTGCCATGCCGCCGCGCCGGATCGTCGGAGACCTCGCCCCGGGCGCGCATCTCGAGCGTCTCCTGCAAGGCATCCCAGCGTGACTGGGTGAAGAAATAGTCACGGTCGGCGAACTCGAGCCCCGCCTGCCGCGCGATCTCCAGCGCGTTGGGGCCGATGAGGGTGACATGCTCGGTCCGTTCCATGACGGCGCGCGCCAGTTTCACCGGGTTCTTCGGCCCGAAAACACCGGCGACCGAGCCCGCGCGCCGGTCGGCGCCGTCCATCACGGCGGCGTCCATCTCCTGCACTCCTTCGGAAGTATAGACCGCGCCGCGCCCTGCGTTGAACAGCGGCTCGTCCTCCAGCGCTGAGACCGCGGCCACCACCGCGTCCATCGCGCTGCCGCCGTCGCGCAGCAGCGCTTCGCCGGCTTCCAGCGCACGGGCGAGGGCGTCGTGATAGGCGGCCTCCTTCTCGGGCGTCATGCTTTCCTTGAGGATGGTTCCGGCACCACCGTGAATGGCAAGGGAATAGGTCATGTGTGTCCTTTCAATCCGGCCTGTTTGGCGCAATAGGCGGCGATCTCGGCATGGGTGGCGATCCAGCAATCGCCGCGGGATTTGATGTGGTCGATCAGCTCGTCGAGGATGAAGATGCGCGAGCGGTAGCCTGTCACATGCGGGTGCATGGTCAAGAGGAAGAGCCCGCCCTCGTCATAAGCGCCGTCGAACTCGCGCCGGAAAATGTCGAGCACGTCCGCGGGCGGCGTATAGGGCCGCTGCGCGCCGAAACGGTTCATCATGAAATAGACGGCGTCGTCGCGAATCCACTCCACCGGCAGTTCCACGATCCCGGTCGCTTCGCCTTTCTCCACGATCTCATAGGGGTCGTCGTCAGAGAACAGGGAGCTGTCGTAGAGAAGCCCCATCTCGCGGGCGATCGAGAGCGTGTGGGCACTGTAGTCCCAGGACGGCGTGCGCATGCCGACGGGGCGGGTGCCGGTGATCTTCTCCAGCGTGTCCGAGGCGCGCAGCATCAGATCGCGTTCAGCCTCCGGCGGGACCTGCGTATTGCGCTCGTGGATCCAGCCGTGAAGGCCGATCTCGTGGCCCTCCTCGGCAAGGCTGCGCTGCTCTTCGGGGTGCAGGAGGGCTGAGACGGCGGGCACGAAGAAGCTTGCCTTTACCCCATGCCGATCCAGTACCTTGCGGATGCGCGGAATGCCGCGCCGTGCGCCGTATTCGCCCCAGCCGAGACGGGCAATGCTTGTGCCGCCGTCGCGCAGCTCGTTGGTTTCGTGATCGCTGTCGAAACTCAGCGCCACGGCACAGCGCGCACCGCCCGGCCAGCATTTGGGCAGCAGGTTTTGGCCGGCGCGGACCTGTTCGACCAGCCCGCGCCAATGCGGCTCGTCCCATTCATGCGGCTCGCTCATGCGTGGCCTCCGTCGACGGAAAGGATTTGCCCCGTGATCCAACCGGCGCGGTCGGAGCAGAGGAAGGTGACCGCATCCGCGATGTCCTGCGCGCGGCCCAAGCGGCGCATGTGGATGCCGCCGATGATCTGCTTCTGCCGCTCGGGGCCGAAGGCGTCCCATTGCTTTTCTGTCGAGGGGTTCGACAGGACGAAGCCGGGGGCCACGGAATTCACGGTGATGCCCTGCGGCCCAAGCTCCAGCGCCAGCTGCTTGGTGAGACCCACAAGCGCGTGTTTCGCCGCCGCATAGGCTTGGATGCCGGTAAGGCTGGGCTTCAGCCCCGCGCCGGAGGAGATGGTGACGATCCGGCCCGATCCCGCGCTCTTCATCGCGGGCGCGAAACCTTGCGCACACCACATGGCGGCATCGACATTGGCTTGAAAGATCGCCTGCCAGTCGGCCTCGCCGATCTCCTCCAGCGGGCGTCCGACCTGACCGCGCACGCCGCCGGCGGAGGTCACCAGCCCGTCGATCCGTCCGTGCCGTTCGACGATCTCGGCGCAGAGCGCGAGGGTTGTTTCGCGGTTGCCCAGATCGCCGCTATGCAGCGTCACGCCCTCGGCCTCCAGCGGGGCGAGGCCCGCGGCGTCGATGTCCATCGCGGCCACGGTGGCCCCGGCGGCGCGCAGTTCGGACAGGATCGCGGCGCCGATGCCCTGTGCTGCGCCGGTCACGGCAAAGACCTTGCCGGTCAAATCGATCTTCATGCCGCCACCAACAGGTCGACGAGGTCGGCGGATTGTTCGCGCTTGCCGTCCTCGATGTCGTGGATAAGCTCGACCATGCGCGCCAGTGTCGGCACCGCGATGCCTGCCTCCCGGCCCAACTCGACCATGACACCGATCTGTGCGTCGACTTCGGTCTTACGCTTGCGCACCGCGAGGTCGCGCCAGATGCCCGAATGGGTCTTGGCGGTCTTGCGGTTGTGGGCGATCATCTTCTCCATCGCGGCGTCGATGGCGGCGGTGTCGTTCTCGCGGAAGGCTTCCGGGTCGAACCCGTTGAACCCGAGGGGGGACACGCCCTCATGCGCGGCCAGTGTCATCACCTCGTGGCCAAGCGCGCGGTAGGCGGCGCGGTGCTCGTCGCGCGCCATGGCGTCGGACATGCTGTCGGGGGTGAGGGCAGTACAAAAGAGCAGCGCACCGTAGCCCATCTTACCCCAGAGGTAGCCCCAGATGTTGTCGGTGGCGACGGCTTCGGGTTCGACCAGTTGCAAGAGGCGATGCACCTCAGCCACGCGGTCGCTCATGCGCCCGTCGAGTTCCCCCACAGCTACGGCGGCGCGGTTGCCGAAAAGGATGCGGCCCGGCTCCAACCAGTCGGCGCCGTAGTTGACGAAACAGCCGACCGTGTTCTCGGCCCCGATGCGCGCGGCGATGACCTTTTCGTTGAGCCCGTTCTGGGCCGAGACGACATAGCCGCCCGGCGCGAGATGGGGGGCAAGCATCTCCAAAGCGGCGGCGGTATGGTGCGCCTTCACGCAGAGGAAAATGCGGTCGTATTGGCCAGTCAGTTCGTCCGGCGTGCTGGCCGGGAGGATTTGGGTAAATGCTTCGACGGGGCCTTCAATGCGCAGCCCGCTGCTGCGCATTGCTTCGACATGCTCTTCCACGACATCGACCATATGCACGGCATGACCCGCGCGGGCGAAATAGGCGCCGAGGATGCCGCCGATGGCACCGGCGCCCCAGATCAGGATCGGGGTCTCGCTCATGCCCAGTCCCCCTCGAGCTGCGCGCGGGTCTCGCGCACGGCGATCTCCCACAGGCGGGCGGTGTCGGCGTCGGGTTTCTGGTAGACGCCGCCGTAGTTGCCGTCCCCGATGAGCGCGCGCACGCCGGCGGCGTTGCGGTCCCGCAGGCGGTCGAAATCGACGAAGGGTTTCTGCTCGTCCGGAAGCTCACGACCGGGCAGGCGGGTCCAGGGGAAGTTCTCCATCCAGGACGCGTGAGAGGCGACGGGGTCGATCTCCTGCACGCAGTTCCACGTTTCGGGCGCGCGCCACCAGTCATGGAAGCGACAGCGGGCGCCTTCGTTGGCCTCCATCCACTCCATCGTGACGGGCTGCACGGGGCTGTTGCCGCCATGGCCGTTGACGATCAGCACGCGGCGGAATCCGGTGGCGTAGAGACTGTCGAGAATGTCGCGCAGGAGTGCTGCATAGGTCGAAAGCTTCAGCGAGACCGAGCCGGGGAAGCCCATGAAATAGGGCGTCAGACCATAGGCCACGGCCGGAAACACCGGAACGCCCAGAGGTTCGGCGGCATCGGCGGCGACCTTCTCCGACAGGATCGAATCGACCGAGAGGCTGAGGTAGGCGTGCTGCTCGGTGCTGCCCAAGGGGAGGACGCAGCGGTCGTCGGTCTTGAGGTATTCTTCGATCTCGAACCAATTGCTTTCGGATATCTTCATTCTTCGGCGGCCTTTGCGGATTTGAGAGAGGCCCGGCATGTCTCAATGGCGGGCAGGATTTCTGAACGGATGGCGTGCACGTCCGGGGTGTGACGGTATTCAAAAGCGGTCTGCTCGGGGCGCAACGCGCCACGAAGGTAGTCGGCACCGGTGGCATAGATGACCACATCTGCCTCGCGCATGGCCGATGACAGGCCATTCTCGTCACGAACCTTCATGGTCAACTGCGTGACATGGGGGGCAAACCGCAGGATGCCCGCTTTCATGATCGTAACGAAGCCGGGAAAATAGGAGTAAGCGAGCGTCTTGGCGTCGGGCGGGATCGAGGCCAGCGCCACGCGGGTCGCTTCATTGGGGATGAGTGTCAGGCCCAGCACTTCGACATTCGGCAAGATTTCTCGCGTTTTGGACAGCAGGGTTTTGGGCGCGATAATCAGGTCGATGTCCTTGGGCGGATTGGGTGCGATCTCATCCAGAACGGCGGCGTCGATCTCATCGCCCTCGGGCAGATGCTGGCGCAGTTCATCGGCATAAGCGCGGGTCGCGTCGATGAAATTGCCGACCATCAGAATGCGCAGCGGGCGCGGGCTGGCGCTGCTGGCCATGGAAATGCGCACAGCCAGTTCCGACGCGCTGACGCCACAGGATTTCGCGAGGCTCAACAGTTCAGCGATCTGTTGATCAAGCTGACGAAAGCGCCCGTCGTGGGCGCGGCTACCACCGCCGCTGACGAATGTACCCGAGCCGACGCGCCCCTCGACCAACCCCGAGGATTGCAGCGCGGCGTAGACATTGCTGACCGTGACCGGGGAAATCTTCATCCGCGCGGCCAAAGCGCGGACCGAGGGCAGGCGCGCGTCGGAAGGCAACTCGCCCGACGCGATCCCGAATTCCAGCGCTCCGCGGAGCTGAACGGAAAGAGATACGGACGAGCTGCGATCCATCGCCTGTACGATTCGATCCATTGCCCGTTCAAATTTTGCCTGTTTGTCACTCATGTCTGTAACACTGCCTCAAAAGCCGTGGCGCGACAAGCTTATATATTGGGCTTATACGGCATGCGAAGGTTGCAATGTTACATATTTGTGTTGACCGTCACAATTATAGCTGTCTAGTGTAACTGCAAGATATAACACATGGAGGTTTTTGACCAATGAAGAAGCTTACCCTGAAATCCGCCGTCGCCGCATTGGCGCTGATCGCTGCCGCGCCAGCAGCGATGGCCGCCGATCTGGTGATCGGCCTGCGCGCCGGCCCGGATTCGATTGACCCGCATTGGTCGACCTTGGGCTCGCAGGCCGAAGCCCTGCGTCACGTCTTCGACACGCTGGTGGACGTTGACGAGAAGCTGCAGCTCAAGCCCGGCCTCGCCGTCAGCTGGGAGCCGATCGACGACACCACATGGGAATTCAAGATGCGCGAGGGCGTGAAGTTCCATGATGGCACCGACTTCACCGCCGAGGACGCGAAATTCTCGATCGAGCGTATCCCGCAGGTGACCGGCCCAATGCCGATGACCCTTTACACAAAATATGTCGACAGCGTCGAAGTGGTCGACGACTACACCCTGCGCGTGAAGACCAAGGGCATGGCGCCTTCGCTGCCGAACGACTTCACCCGTCTCTTCGTCGTGCCCTCTGAGACCGGCATGGAAGCGGGCAACGAGGAGTTCAACTCGGGCGAGAAGGCAATCGGCACTGGCCCCTACACCTTCGTGTCCTGGCAGCCGAAAGGCGATCTGGTGCTCGAGCGTTTCGATGACTACTGGGGCGGTCAGGCCGCGTGGGAGACTGTCACCCGCCGCGAGATCCCCGAGGACACTTCGCGCGTTGCGGCCCTGCGTTCGGGGGAGGTTGACCTAATCAACTACGTTCCCGCCTCCGACTACCTCGCGATGAAGAACGATGGCGACATCGAAACATTCGTCTCTGACTCGGTCTATATCCTGAACATCGCGCCGTCGGTGAAGGACGAAGAGCCGCAGCCGATCAAGGTCAACGGCGAAGAGGTCGAGGGCAATCCGCTGCAGGATCTGCGCGTGCGCAAGGCGCTGGACCTGGCGATCAACCGCGACGTGCTCGTGAACGTGGTGCTCGAAGGTCTGGGCACGCCCGCCAATCAGCTGATGCCCGAAGGTTTCTTTGGCTACAGCCCGGAACTGGGCGAGCGCGAATATGACATCGAGAAAGCCAAGGAGCTGCTGGCCGAGGCCGGCTACCCCGAGGGTTTTGAGATCGATTTCACCTGCACCAACAACCGCGTGCCCGGCGATGCCGTGGTCTGCGAGGCGCTGGCGCAGATGTGGTCGCGTCTGGGTCTGAAGGTGAACGCACAGGCGCTTAACGGCACGGTCTTCTTCCCCGCCGCCGCGCGTGAGGAATACACCATGACCATGTCCGCATGGGGCACGCTCACCGGCGAGGCCGCCTATACCTACGGCGCGCTGGTGCACACCAAGGACCCCGAGAAGGGCTTCGGCAACTTCAACCGCGCGGGCTATTCCAACCCCGAGTTCGACAAGGTCTTCGGCGAAGGCGCCCAGACCCTCGACCCGGAAGCGCGCAAGAAGCTCTATGAAGAGGCCTCCTTCATCGCGATGGAAGACCGCGCGCTGATCCCGACGGTGATCCTGCAGACTGTCTGGGCCGCCGATGCCGGGACGCTGAACATGACGCCCCGCGTCGATCAGGAAACCCGCGCCTATGCGATCACCCCGGTCGAATAAGCTGCGATAACATCCCGGGCGCCCGCTGCTTGCCGGCGGGCGCCTCCATTTTCTAAGTCTGATGGGCGAGGTCGAATGCTCAGCTATTTTGTAACCCGGTTGGCACAGGCAGTTGTCGTGGTCTTTGCCATGTCGGTGATCGTCTTTGTCGGCGTCTTTGCCATCGGCAATCCGATCGACGTGATGATCGATCCGGGCGCCACCGCCGAGATCCGCCAGAAGCTGATCGAGCAATACGGGCTCGATCAACCGCTGGTCGTGCAGTACTGGACCTTCCTTAAGAACGTGGCCCAGGGCGATCTGGGCACCTCGATGGTCTATAACATCCCGGTCGTCGACCTCGTTTTCTCGCGCTTTCCCGCCACGCTGGAACTGGTGCTGACCTCGGTGCTGATCGCCGTGGGCGTGGGCATTCCCGCCGGTCTCTGGGCCGGTTACCGTCCCGAGAGCCTCGGCGCGAAGATGATCATGGCGCTGTCGGTGCTGGGCTTCTCCGTGCCGACCTTCTGGATCGGTATGCTGCTGATCATGGGCTTTGCGGTCGAGCTTGGCTGGCTGCCCTCGGGCGGGCGCGGGGACGAGGCGACCTTCCTTGGCATCACCTCCTCGCTCTTCACCCCTGACGGCTGGAGCCATGTCATCATGCCCGCGATCAACCTGTCGCTGTTCAAGATGGGCCTGATGATCCGCCTGACCCGCGCCGGCATGGTCGAGGCCATGGGCACCGATTACGTCAAATTCGCCCGCGCGCAGGGTCTGCCGGACCGGCAGATCGTCTTCCGCCACATCCTGCGCAATATTTCGATCCCGATCGTCACGGTGCTGGGGCTTGAGCTCGGCTCGACGCTGGCCTTCGCGGTGGTGACCGAAAGCGTGTTCAACTGGCCCGGTGTCGGCAAGCTGATCATCGACTCGATCCTGCAACTCGACCGGCCGGTGATGGTCTCTTACCTCATCATGGTCGTGATCCTCTTTGTCCTCATCAACCTCGTGGTTGATCTGGTCTACGCCCGACTGGACCCGCGGGTCCGCCTGAAAGGAGGCGCATGATGCCCGAGATCGTCGCTGAAAACACCATGGCCGTGCCCTCGGCCCCGCCGGTGGAGACGCGCGCCGAGCGGCTGCGCAACTTCTGGTCGGATTTTCGCGAATCCTGGGTCGCCGTGGGCGCGCTCATCGTGATCGGGGTGCTGCTGTTCCTCTCCTTCGGTGCGCCGCTGGTCTCGCCGCAGGATCCCTATGACATGGCCGCGCTCGACTGGCTCGACGCCTTCCTGCGCCCCGGCACCGAAGGTTCGGGCGGCTATGTCCATCTGCTGGGCACCGACAACGCGGGCCGCGACATGCTCTCGGCCATTTTCTACGGGCTGCGCACCAGCTTCGTGATCGGTCTGTCGGCGGGGGCGCTGGCGCTTCTGGTCGGCATCGCCGTTGGCCTCACCGCGGCCTATTTCGGCGGCCGGATCGAGGCGCTGTTGATGCGGATCGTCGATCTGCAACTCTCGATGCCCGCGATCCTCTTGGCACTGGTGCTGGTGGCGATGCTGGGGCAGGGGGTGGCGCAGATCATCCTCGCGCTGGTCGTCGCGCAATATGCCTATTTCGCCCGGACCACTCATGGCGCGGCCAAGGTCGAACGCGGCAAGGACTATATCGAGGCCGCGCGCTCGACACCGCTGCCGACGCATCGCGTTCTGTTCAAGCACCTGCTGCCCAACGTCCTGCCGCCGCTGATCGTGGTTGCCACGGTGCAGGTAGCAAGCGCCATCGCGTTGGAGGCGACGCTGTCCTTCCTCGGCGTGGGCCTGCCGCTGACCGAACCTTCGCTGGGGTCGCTGATCTCCAACGGGTTCAAATACATCCATTCGGACCGCTACTGGCTGTCGATCTATCCCGGGTTGGCGCTGATGGTGACCGTTGTTGCAATCAACCTCGTGGGCGATCAGGTCCGCAAGGTGCTCGACCCGAGGAACAGCCGATGAGCGCCGCACTGGAGGTCAGGGGTCTGACCACGCAATTCAGCACCCGCAAGGGGGCCGTCACCGCCGTCAATGACGTGAGTTTTTCGGTCCAGCCGGGGCGTATCCTCGGGCTCGTGGGGGAAAGCGGCTCGGGCAAGAGCGTCACCGGGTTTTCGATCATGGGGCTTATCGACGAACCCGGTCGGATCACCGCCGGGCAGGTCATGGTGCAGGGCACCGACATGCGCAGCCTCAGCGCCGAGGGCCGACGCCAGATGCGGGGCCGCAACGTCTCGATGGTGTTTCAGGACCCGATGATGACCCTCAACCCGGTGCTGCGGGTGGGCGACCAGATGGCCATGGCCGTGCGCGTGCACGACAAGGTCAGCAAGGCCGCCGCATGGGACCGCGCCCGCGAGGCGCTTGAGATCGTCGGCATCCCGGCCCCCGCCGAGCGTCTGCAGGCCTATCCGCACCAGCTTTCGGGCGGGATGCGCCAGCGCGTGGCGATTGCCACGGCCCTGCTGCACCGGCCTGCCGTGATCCTCGCCGATGAGCCGACCACCGCGCTCGACGTCTCGATCCAAGGCCAGATCCTCGCCGAGGTGCGGCGGCTGGCGGATGAGACCGGCACCGCCATCGTCTGGGTTACCCATGACCTCGCCGTTGTCTCCTCGCTCGCCGACGACATCGCCGTGATGTACGCGGGCCGGATCGTCGAGAGCGGCACGGCGGAGGAGGTCATCGCCCACCCGCGTCACCCCTATACGCGCGGGTTGATCGACTCGGTCCCCGGCCTGCACGAACCGGGCCGCGACCTGCCGCAGATCCCGGGCTCGACCCCGCAGCTGGCGAACCTGCCCTCTGGCTGCCCGTTCCGGCCCCGTTGCCCGCGCGCGACCGAGGTCTGCGCGACGCTCCCACCCAATACTGGAACCGAGGCACATTCCGTCCTGTGCCACCATCCGATCGAGGCCACATGACCGATCCCATTCTGAAAATCGACGGCGTCTCCAAGCGGTTCACCCGCAAGCCTGGGCTGGTCGTGCGGGGGCTGGACCGCCTGTCGGGGCGCGACTCCACCCAGACCGTTCACGCGGTCAACGACGTCACCTTAAGCGTTCCGCGCGGCGAGGTGCTGGGCATCGTTGGCGAAAGCGGCTGCGGCAAGTCCACGCTGGGGCGCGTCGTGTCGGGCATCTACGCGCCGAGCGCGGGCAGCGTCACGCTCGAAGGCAAGCCGGTGGCGCGCGAGTTGCGCGGCAATGTCGACAAGCTCACGACCCGCGTGCAGATGATCCACCAAGACCCTTTCGCGAGCCTCAACCCCCGCATGAAGGTGGGCGAAATAATCGCAGAAGGCCCGCGCATCCACGGGCTGATCCCGGCGCGTGAGGTGCAGGAACGGGTGCGCAGCCTGCTGGAGCAGGTCGGCCTGGAGGGCGCCTATGCCAACCGCCTGCCGCACCAGTTCTCCGGCGGGCAGCGCCAGCGCGTCGCCATCGCCCGCGCGCTCGCCATGCAGCCCGAGCTTCTGGTGCTGGACGAGGCCGTGGCCTCGCTCGACGTCTCCATCCAGGCGCAGGTGTTGAACCTCTTCATGAAGCTGCGGCGCGAGCTCGACCTCACGGCGCTGTTCATCAGCCATGACCTGTCGGTCGTGCGTCACGTTTGCGACCGGGTGGCGATCATGTACCTCGGCCGCGTGGTCGAGACCGCGCCGGCGGATGAACTCTACGCCAAGCCGCTGCATCCTTATACCGAGGCGCTCTTTGCCTCCGTGCCGACCCTCGGCACCGGGCGCGCCAACTTCCACCCGATCAAAGGCGAGATCCCCTCGCCGATCAACCCGCCGAAAGGCTGCGCCTTCCACCCGCGCTGCCCGCTTGCGGGTCCGCGTTGCAAGGTGGAGGTGCCGCGCCTCGTGAACCCGAAAGACAACCGCAGCGTCGCCTGCCACCTGCATGACGGGGGCACCGGCGCCGAAACAGGAGCCGCCGCATGAGCCTGACCTTGACCGACCGCGTGGGGCGGCTGAACGACGTGCTCGTCTCGGTAAATCTGCTCAATTGGGACGCGCGGGTCATGATGCCCAAGGGCGGGGCCGAGACGCGCGGCCACCAGATCGCCACGCTGATGGGTATCGCGCGTGAAATGATCCTCGACCCCGAGATGGGCAAGGCCGCCGAAGCCGTGCTCAAGAGCGACGCGCCCGAGATCGAGCGCCGCGCCGCGCAATCGGTGCAGGAGGCGCGCACCCATCACGCCCGCATCCCCGCAGCCTTGCTGCGCCGACAGGCCGAGCAATCGATCACCGCCGGCGCCGCCTGGACCGAGGCCCGCCGCACTGGCGACTTCGCCCTGTTCCAGCCGCATCTGCAAAGCATCGTCGATCTAGCACGCGAGAAGGCCGAGGCGCTTGGCCATGACGGTCACCCCTACGATCCGATGGCCGATGTGTTCGAGCCGGGCGCCACCGCGGTGCAGCTCACCCGGTTCTTCGACCAGCTCCGCGACGGCATCCGCCCGATCCTCGACGCGGCCCTCGCCCGGCCCGCGCCGCGCAGCGATTTCCTGTTCCGCGACTATCCCGTCGCCGGCCAGCAGGCCTTCTGCGCCTATATCGCCGAGGCCCTGGGCTATGACATGGACCGCGGGCGACTCGATACGGCGGTGCATCCTTTCGAGATCTCCATGACCCGCAACGACGTGCGGATCACCTCGCGCTGGAACCCGAACTACCTGCCAATGTCGATCTTCGGCACGATCCACGAGGCGGGCCATGCGCTCTACGAGATGGGCGCCGATCCGGCGCTCACGCGCGGGGCGCATGCGACCGACATGATCGGGCTCTATGCCGTGGCGGGCACCAGTTTCGGGATGCACGAAAGCCAGTCGCGCCTGCTGGAAAACCACATCGGCCGGTCGCCCGCCTTCTGGGCAGTGCATTACGGGCGCCTGCGCGATACCTTCCCCGAACAGTTGGGCGACGTGAGCGAAGCCGAATTCGTCGCCGCCATCAACCGCGTCTCCCCCGGCCTCACCCGGGTCGAGGCGGACGAGCTGACCTATGATCTGCACGTCATGTTGCGCGTGAAGATCGAGATGGCGCTGATGGACGGCTCGCTGAAGGTCGCCGACGTCCCCGAGGCGTGGAACGCGGCGATGCGCGAGGATCTGGGGTTGGAGGTGCCGGACAACGGCGCGGGCTGTCTGCAGGACGTGCATTGGTCGCACGGCTACATCGGCTCCTTCCCGACTTATACCGTGGGCAATTCCACCGCCGCGCAGATCATGGCGCATCTGGATGCCACGAAGCCAGAAGTGCGCGCGGGCGTGACGGCAGGTGACTATGCGCCGCTTCACGCGGCGTTGGGCGATCTTGTCTGGCAACACGGCCGGTCGCGCAGCCGGGCCGAGATCCTCGCCGGAATCGGGGCAGGGGCCTACGACCCGACGGCCTATCTGGCCTATCTGGAAGCCAAGTTCGGCAGGTGATGAGGGGGGCAGTTTGCCCCCCTTCGAACCTTAGCCCGCTACCCGGTGCAACATCTGGCGGCCCGGGGTCAGGCCCTGCACCTTTTCCACGATCGAGCGCGCGTCGATGCCGAAATGCCGGTAGAGGTCGGCGATGGTGCCGGTCTGGCCAAAATGCTCGACCCCGAGCGGCACCGTCTGATGGCCCACGACCGCGCCCAGCCAGGACAGCGTCGCCGGATGGCCGTCGATCACCGTCACCAGCTTGCAGTCGCGCGGCAATTGGCCGAGCAGCGTTTCGATATGGCTCTGCGCCGCGTGATTGCCGCGCGCCCGGGCGCGCTGTGCCGCGGTCCAGCCGGCGTTCAGACGGTCGGCGGAGGTCACCGCCAGCACGCCTACGTCGCGGCGGCCCTCGGCGATGCTGCCCGCGGCCTTGATCGCCTCGGGCGCCACGGCGCCTTGGTAGGCGATCACCACGTCGCAGTTCGGCCCGGGCTTGCGCAGCCAATAGGCCCCGTCGATGGCGCCTTGGCGGAAGTCCTCGTCGACCCGTTTGCCGGGCTGTTCGATGGGGTTTGTGGTGAGCCGCAGATAGACCGAGCCGCCGGTCTCATCGCGCAGCCATGTGCGCTCGTCCGGGTCGCCCTCGCCATCGCGTTGCAGGTAGTCGAAGGCCCACTGCATGATGACCGCAAGCTCATCGGCGAAGGCGGGCTCGAAGCTCGCTAGCCCGTCCTGGCTCATGCCGATGAGCGGCGTGCCGATGGATTGATGCGCCCCGCCCTCGGGCGCCAGCGTCACGCCCGAGGGGGTGCCCACGATCATGAAGCGCGCATCCTGATAGCAGGCGTAGTTCAGCGCGTCCAAACCGCGGGCAACGAAGGGGTCATAGACCGTGCCGATGGGAATGACCCACTTGCCGAAGAGCGAATGCGACAGGCCCGCGGCGCCCAGAAGTAGGAAGAGGTTCATCTCGGCGATGCCCAACTCGATATGCTGGCCCTCGGGCGTGAACTCCCACTTCGCTGTGGAGGGGATCTTTTCGTTGATGAAAGTGTCGGCCTGTTCCTTGCGGGCAAAGAGCTTGCGGCGGTTCACCCATGGCCCGAGGTTCGTGGTGCCGGTCACGTCCGGTGACATGGTGACGATGCGCTGCGCCAGATCGCTGTCGCCCTTGGACAGATCGTCGAGGATCTTGCCGAAGGCCATCTGCGTGGAGATTTCCCGGTCGCTCGACAGTTCGATCTGCGGCACCGGCAGTGTGGCATCATTGTAGCGGCGACGGCCCTTGGCGAAGAAGGGCACGCGATCTAGCGCCGCTTGCAGCGCTTGCGGGTCTTCTACGGTGGCGAAAGGCTCCCATTCCTCCCCCTCGGCCACGCCCATGTGTTTCTGCCAGTCGGCCATCTGGCTTTTGGTCATCAGACCGCCGTGGTTGTCCTTGTGCCCCGCAATCGGCGTGCCCCAGCCCTTGATGGTGTAGGCGAGGAAACAGACCGGGCGGTCGTGGTCGATGGCGGCGAAGGTTTCGGCCATGGTCTCAACGCAATTGCCGCCGAGGTTCTCCATCAGCGCGGCCAGTTCATCGTCGCTGCGCGCGTCGATCAGCGCCGTGACATCGCCCTGATCGCCGAGCGCTTCCATCAGCCGCTCGCGCCAGACCGCGCCGCCCATGAAGGTGAGCGCGGAGTAGAGTTGGTTCGGGCAATTGTCGATCCAGTCGCGCAGCTTGTCGCCGCCGGGCTCCTCGAACGCGGCCCGTTGCAGGGCGCCGTATTTCACCTTCACCACGTCCCAGCCGAAGGCGTCGAAAATCTGCTCGATGCGTTTGAACAGCCCCTCGCGCACCACCCCGTCGAGCGATTGGCGGTTGTAGTCGATGATCCACCAGGTGTTGCGCAGGTCGTTCTTCCAACCCTCTTGCAGCGCCTCGTAGATATTGCCCTCGTCGAGTTCGGCATCGCCGACCAGCGCCACCATGCGGCCCAGATCAATGTCCCCGCCCCAGTCTTTCGCGGTGATGTAGTCCTGCACCAATGAGGCGAAGGAGGTCACTGCCACGCCGAGGCCCACCGACCCGGTGGAGAAATCCACATCGTCCACGTCTTTGGTGCGGCTGGGATAGCTCTGCACGCCCTGAAACCCGCGGAAATTCTCCATCTTCTCGCGGGTCTGGTTGCCCATGAGGTATTGCATCGCATGGAAGATCGGCGAGGCATGGGGCTTCACCGCCACCCGGTCCTCGGGCCGCAGGGCGCTGAAATAAAGCGCCGTCATGATCGAGACCATCGAGGCCGAAGACGCCTGATGCCCGCCCACCTTGATCCCGTCCACCTTGGGCCGGATGTGGTTCGCGTTGTGGATCATCCAGTGCGACAGCCACAGCAGACGCTGTTCAATGGTCTTGAGCTGGGCAGGGGCGAGAGCGGTCATGGCAGGTCTTTCATTCTGAGGATCCCTCGGGCGGCGCCCTCCTCGACACCGCCCGCGACTGGTCCGGTTCGTGCCGGATCAGGCCGCTTGCATGTTATGCGCCCCGAGCGCGGCGTAAAGGTCATCGATGATGTCTTCCGCCGATTCCAGCCCGACCGAAAGCCGCACCAGCCCCTCGGCGATACCATGTTCGGCGCGTTCCTCGGGCGAATAAGTGGAATGGGTCATGCTGGCGGGGTGCTGGATCAGGCTTTCCGCATCGCCAAGGCTCACCGCGCGCTGAATGAGCTTCAGCCGGTTCATGAAGGCGATGCCGCCTGCCTTGCCGCCCTTGACCTCGAAGGGGATCATGCCGCCGAAGTTGCCCATCTGCCGCCGCGCAAGCTCGGCCTGCGGGAAGCTTGCCAACCCCGGGTAGGCGACATGCAGCACCGCCGGGTGCTGCTCCAGCGCCTCGGCGACCTTGGCGGCGGTGGCGCAGTGGCGCTCCATGCGCAGTTCCAGCGTCTTGATCCCGCGCAAAAGCAGCATGGCGGTGAGCGGCGACATCACGGCGCCGGTCATGTCCTTCAGACCCACGAGCCGCACCTGCATCATGTCCTCGGCATTGCCCACCACAAGGCCCGCCACCACGTCGCCATGGCCCGAAAGGAACTTCGTCGCCGAATGCAGCACGATGTCGGCACCATGCTCGATGGGCCGGGTGATGACCGGCGTGGCATAGGTGTTGTCGACAACCACCTTGGCGCCCACGCGATGCGCGATGTCGGAGATGGCGGCGATGTCCACCAGACGGTTGTTGGGGTTCGCGGGGGTCTCGAAATAGACCACCTTGGTCTGGTCGCTGATCACCTCGGCGAGGTTTGCAGGCTCGGTCATGTCGACCAGCGTCACCTTCACGCCAAAGCGTGGCAAGCCATGGGTCATGAAAGCGAAGGTGCAGCCATAAAGCGTCTTGTCGATGATGATCTCGTCCCCCGCCTGTAGGAAAGACCAGAGCGTCGAGGTGATCGCCCCCATGCCCGAAGCGGTGGCGAGGCCAGCCTCGGCCCCTTCGAGGTTGGCGATGCGCTTTTCCAGATGGTCCAGCGTGGGATTGCTAATGCGGGTGTAGAAATGCCCTGCACGCTCGCCCGCGAACATGTCGCCGCCCGCCTCCGCGGTCTCGAAGGTGAAGGTCGAGCTCATGTAGATCGGCGGGTTCAGCGCGCCCTGTTCGTCCTGCGCGTCATAGCCGTGGTGAATGGCGCGGGTGGCAAAGGATTTCTGGTTCTCGGTCATGGCTGGCCCCTGTCTGATTTTGAGGGCATGATCCGATGGCGTGAAAGGCATTTGGTTGCTAATATATGCGCGAATTGCAGGAGGTTTGGCATATCATGCCCCAAACGCCCCGATTGGACGCCACCGACCGCCGCATCATCCGCGCGTTGCAGCGCAATGGCCGGATGACCAACCTTGATCTGGCGGATGAAGTTGGCCTCTCGCCCTCGCCCTGCCTGCGCCGTCTGCGCGCGTTGGAGAAGAACGGCGCGATCCGGGGCTACAGCGTGGAGGTCGACGCCAAGGCCTACGGGCTGCCGGTCACGGTCATGGTGCGGGTGACGCTGGACGGCCACGACGAGGGCACGGTGCAGCGTTTCGAGAGCCAGATCAAGGCGATCCCCGAGGTGCTGGAATGTTTCGTGATGAGCGGCCTGTCGGACTACCTGCTGCGCGTCGTGGTGGGCGACCTCGAGGATTATGAGCGCTTCGTGCGCGCGCGGTTGCATCCCATCGGCGGCATCGGGTCGATCGACACCAGTTTTGTTTACGGCGTGGTCAAACGCTCTCAGGTTTACCCCGACATCGGCGATTGAGGCGTGGGAGTCATTTAACCGGTTTACAATTCCGCCCCCCTTGGGAAATGTTCGCCCGAAGCCCCGAGGAGCCCTCATGACATTCGCCGCCACCCCCGCCCTGCAAGCCGTCGTCGACCACGCGCAAACCCATGAGACCGACTGGCCCCGCTCGATGTATCACCCCGATGGCGCCTATGTCGGCAACCGCGAGTGGAACGAAAGCGGCCCTTGGACCGAGATCGTGGGCCCCGTCAAACCGCGCGGCGGCCCTGCCGGGGTGATCCTGCATCGCGGTGAGCGCGTAGCCGACTGGGGCGATACGACACGCGCCGACATGACCTTCTCCATCGCCAAGAGCTACCTGTCGGTGCTAGCGGGGCTGGCGGTGAAGGACGGGCTGATCGCGGACCTCGACGCGCCGGTGGGCGACAGTGTCCCGGGGCCGCATTTCGCGGGCGATCACAACGGGCGCATCACCTGGCGGCATCTGTTGCAGATGAACAGCGAATGGCGCGGCGAAATTTTCGGCAAAGACGATCAGGTCGACCACTACCGCCAGATCGGGCCCGGGGCGGACAATAGCCGCAAGGGGCAGCTGCGCGCGGTCGGCGAACCGGGCAGCCACTATGAGTACAACGACGTGCGGGTGAACGCGCTGGCCTATGCGCTGATGATGCGCTTCCGCCGGCCCTTGCCGGAGGTGCTGCGCGCGCGGATCATGGACCCGATCGGGGCCTCCGCTGACTGGCGATGGGAGGGCTATTCGACCTCTTGGGTCGAGGTGGATGGCACGCGCATGCAATCGGTCACCGGCGGCGGGCATTGGGGTGGGGGGCTCTTCATCTCTGCCGAGGATCACGCGAAATTTGGCCAGTTCATCTGCCAGAACGGCAATTGGAACGGCGCACAGATCCTGCCCGAGGACTGGATGCGGCAATCGCTGATGCCGACGCCGACGCTCGACAAATACGGCTTCCTGTGGTGGCTGAACCGCGGGGCGGAAGCCGATCCGAAACTGCCCGAGAGCGCCTCAGCGCGCAGGGCGCGGGCGGCCATACGATCTGGATCGCACCCGAGCACGAGATCGTCGCCGTGATGCGGTGGCTCGCCCCGACCGCTACACCGCAATTCCTCCGCCGGCTCTTCGCCGCGCTGACTGAGAGCTGAGACGAAAGGAAACACCATGCATATCAAGACCTTTGGCGTCGAAATGTGGATGAACGAATTCGAGAACCACTGCCGCTACAACCTTGCCGAGACCTGTGTCGACTCGATCACCCTAGGCGAGCTGATCGACATGGCGGGCGTCGACAATTCCGTGCTGGGCGAGCTGCGCGGCATGCGCATGGGCTATGGCGCGATCGAGGGCTCGGACCGTCTGCGCCACGCGGTGGCGGGGCTTTACGAGAACCAGTCCCGCGAGAACGTGCTGACCACCCACGGCACCATCGGGGCCAATGCGCTAGTGCACCAGACGTTGGTCAGCCGCGGCGATCATGTCATCGCCATCGTGCCGACCTACCAGCAGCATTACTCGATCCCCGAGAGCATCGGTGCCGAGGTCGAACTGCTGCATCTGCGCCCCGAGAACGGCTTTCTGCCTGACCTCGACGAGCTGCGCGCGATGATGCGGCCCGACACGCGGATGATCGCCACGAACAACCCCAACAACCCGACCGGCGCGCTGATGGACCGGGCGATGCTGGCTGAGCTTGCCGAGATCGCGCGCGGCAGCGGCGCATGGGTGCTCTGCGATGAGGTCTATCGCGGCACTGATCAGGTAGGGAACGGCTATACCGCCTCGATCTGTGATCTTTACGAGCGTGGCATCAGCACGGCGGGGATGTCCAAGGCCTATTCGCTGGCCGGGTTGCGCGTGGGCTGGGTCGCGGGGCCGAAGACCCTGCTGGAAGACATCATGATCCACCGCGATTACAACACGATTTCCGTCGGGCGGATTGATGAGTATTTCGCGGCCCTCGCCCTCGAAAACCGCGCCCAAATTCTCGACCGCGCGCATCGGATCACGCGTGAGAACCTCGCAATCCTGTCGGATTGGGTCGAGGCCGAGCCGCTGATCTCATGGGTGAAGCCGCAAGCGGGCACCACGGCGCTGCTGAAATACGACCTCCCGCTGCCCTCTCGCGATTTCTGCACGCAACTGCTGGAGGAAGAGGGCGTTCTTTTCACCCCCGGCAGCGCCATGGACATGGAGAGCTGGCTGCGCATCGGTTTCGCCAATTCGACGGCGGACCTGCGCGACGGGTTGGCGCGTGTCTCCGCTTTCCTCGCGCGTCACGGTGCAGCACAGTCAAGCTAGATGGAGCCCGTCATGCCGTCAGCCTCAGACCTGATCGCCCAAAGCGCCGCGCGTTCCTGCGTGGTCCACCGCAAGATCGCGGGCGCGGTTTACCGCACCCCGGTGATCGCCTCCCGCTTGCCAATGGCAGAGGGCTCGCGGTTCTTCTACAAGACCGAGAACTTCCAGCATACCGGGTCATTCAAGCTGCGCGGCGCCAGTGCAAAACTGACAACGGTGCCGCTCGACCGGCCTGTCATCACCGCATCCTCCGGCAACCACGGCATTGCCTGCTCGCTTGCGGCCCAGACCACGGGGCATGAGTTGATCGTGGTGCTGCCCGAAACCGTCGTCGCCAAGAAACGCAAGATCATCGAAAGCTACGGCACGAGGGTCGTGATCCATGGGGCCGATGCCTCGCTTTCAGAGCTGCATGCGCAGAGTTTGGCTGAGGCTGAGGGCTATACCTATATCTCACCCTACAACGATGCCGAGGTGATCGCGGGGCAGGGCACCGCCGCGCTGGAACTGCTCGATCAGATCGAAGGCATCGACAATGTCTTCGTCTCGATGGGCGGCGGTGGGCTGATCTCGGGCATGGGATCGGTGATCAAGGAATTTTCGCCGCGGACCCGCGTGATCGGTGTGAGCGCTGCGAATAGCTGCGCGCTGGCCGCGTCGATCAAAGCGGGCAAGATCGTCGAAACGGAACATCTCGACACGCTGGCCGATGGCGTGGCGGGCGGGGTCGATGCGGACTCGATGACCCTGCCGCTCGCAAGCGCGGTGATTGACGAGATCGTCCATTGCGACGAGGATCAGATCGCCGAAGCGTTAAAAGTGTTGGCTTGGGAAGAGAACATGCTGGTCGAAGGGGCCGCCGCTTTGGCGCTGGCGGCCTATCTGGCAGGGCCGCAGAACTACGCGGGTCAAACCACTGTCGTTCTGCTTTGCGGTGGCAATTATGAGGTCGAGCAGTTGCGCGGCATCATCTGACGGCTGCCCGGCCCTTTCCCCTCAGGGCATGTCGAACCGCAGGTCGACCCAGCGGCCCTCGGGAATGTCCCGGGGCGCGCCGCCCGCCCAGCCGTCCTGCCAGATCACCTCGCGGGTGCGGATATCGAGCGTCCCCGCATCATAGCTGCACGCGACATGAACCAGCCGGTTGCCATTCGCATCCTGCGGCGCTTCGATCTGCCAACCGCGGCTGGCGAGGGGTGGCACATTCGACAATCGGTAATGGCCAAGCCCGACCCGTTCGAACCCTGCACCCAAAGGCACCGCAGGCTCTTCACTGCCATCGCGGAACAGACGCACGATCGGGCTGGCTTCCTTGATGAACCCATTGGCATCCACGGTCGTATTCGCGCCAGACCACAAAGGCTGCCACGCGCCCCATGTCCCCGTCGCCCGGACACGAAAGGCCAGACCCGGCGTGTCGATCCCCAAGGCGATCTGCCACAGATAGGCGCTCTGCCCGCCCAAGGTGCTATTGCCGCAGAGCAGGCCGAAGACCCCATTCAGCGCCGGGAAAGGGTTGGCCCCGGAAGGCGCCTGCGCATGAGCGCCGCCATAGCTTGAAAAACTGCCCGAAAGATCATGCGCGTCGAGATCGGTCACCAGCGGCCCCGCGTCAGCGCCGATGCCGAAATCCCCCACCCGCAGCAAACGACCCACGGTCGCATCACCCACCCCCTGCGTCAGCGCCGCGCCTGAAGCGATGCCGCTGGCCGCGTCAAAGGCCAGTGCGGTGGTCCAACTGCTGCCATCGGCGCTGACCTTGATGGCGAAATCATCCTGCCCCGCCGTGCCCATCTCGGCCCTGCCGGACCAGTTTGTCTGGAAAAGCAGGCTCGCGGTGTCGGCGGCGCTGGCCTTGTTGAGCTTTAGCTGATGCCCCGCCCCTTCGTGGGTAAACAGGCTCGCCGGGGAGGAGACCGACAAGCGATTGCCACTGTCGTAATCCGTATTGACCCCCAGCCCGGAGAGGTTCGCCAGATCGGGGGGCGAGACCTCGGCCCAAGCCCCAGCCCCCCAACGGTGCAGAATCCCGGTCGATTTATCCAAGGCGACCCAGCCGTCCTGCGGGGCGGTGAACTGCCAGGTCTCTCCGACCCAGGCGGCCAATTCACCGGGATGACCCGCCCAAACCTCTGTCGGCGCATCACCGAGGGCGTAAATCTCCCCCGCCTGCGGCAGGGCGGGCGGCGTGTTGGCGTCAAAGCCTTCGACCGCAAGCTGCACGAGAAGATCGAGCCGTTGCAGCGCTTCGTTATGGGTCACATGTTTTTGCGCCTGTGCGGGCATCAAATAGGGCAGGGATAGGCGCTCAGAGGTGTCGGGCATCGGGGCTCTCCGCGTTATGGGTCGCCTGAGACTGTGAGAAGGAAGTCTTGCCAGCCTGACAACCCACCGTTCGGGCCACGCGCAACAAGCGGCGGTTCTGCCACATCGCACGACACGGGCGAAAGGTTCGCGCTGCGGCCTTCACTTTCGCCAAACCGCCCTAACTCCCTGTCGGGCGGTGCCTTTTCAAAACGAAAGCCGCAGTTTAATATCACGCCACGCCGCGCAAGAAAGGCCCACGCTTATGTCCAAGACCAAGATCGCCGTTGTCGGTATCGGCTACGTCGGGCTTTCGAATGCGGTGCTGCTGGCGCTGCACAACAACGTGACGGCGGTCGATTTGAACGCAGAACGGGTGGCGCAGGTGAATGCCCGCCGCGCGCCAATCGTCGATCCGGAGATCGAGCAATATCTCGCGGAAAAGCCCCTCACCCTCCGGGCCACGACCGACGCAGAGGCGGCATATCGCGAGGCCGATTACGTGCTCATCGCTACGCCGACCAACTATGACCCACGCACCAATGTCTTCGACACCTCCAGTGTTGAGGCGGTGGTGCGGGATGTCTTGGCGGTCACCAAAACGGCCACCATCGTCATCAAATCCACCGTCCCGGTGGGCTATACCGCGGGCCTCTCCGCCGAGTTAAGCAGCGACCAAGTGATCTTCAGCCCGGAATTCCTGCGCGAGGGCCGCGCGCTATACGACAACCTACACCCCTCGCGCATCGTCGTCGGCGAAGACAGCCCGCGCGCCCGGCGCTTCGCGCAACTGCTGGCCGAGGGGGCAATCGCCGACGACATTCCCATGCTCTTTACCGGTGCGTCCGAGGCGGAGGCGGTCAAGCTCTTTGCCAATACCTTCCTTGCCATGCGGGTGGCCTATTTCAATGAGTTGGACAGCTACGCGTTGACCAATGGGTTGGACACGCGGCAGATCATTGACGGTGTCTGCCTCGACCCGCGCATCGGTGGGCATTACAACAACCCGTCGTTTGGGTATGGCGGTTACTGTTTGCCCAAGGATTCCAAACAGTTGCTGGCCAATTACTCTGACGTGCCGCAAAACCTGATAAACGCCGTGGTCGAGGCGAACCGCACCCGCAAGGATTTCGTCTCGGAGCAGATTCTGGCGCTTAGTCCTCAGCGGGTGGGCATCTACCGGTTGGTGATGAAGGCCGGGTCGGACAACTTCCGGCAAAGCTCGGTCCAAGGGATCATGAAGCGGCTCAAGGCCAAGGGCATCGAGGTGATCGTTTATGAGCCGGTGCTGCAAGAGGAACGCTTCTTCGGCTCCGAAGTCACCCGCGATCTGGAAGCGTTCAAGACGCGCGCGGATGTGATCGTGGCCAACCGCAATCACCCCGATCTGGCGGATGTCCCCGACAAGGTCTTCACCCGCGATCTTTTCGGAGCGGATTGACGCACCAACGTAATCCAAACTCTTAAAGGCAAAATGCGCAATACGACCGACAGCAAGAACTGGTGGACCCTGCCCACGGGGCCACGAAATACCATCTGCGATGTCGCGGGGGTGCGCGTGGGCAGCCAAGACCTACGCGGGGAGGGGCTTTGCACCGGGGTGACGGCGGTTCTGCCGCATGAAGGTGATCTTTTCCGCAATCCTGTGCCTGCGGGCGTCGCCGTGTTGAACGGTTTCGGCAAAAGCGCGGGCCTGATGCAACTGGCCGAACTGGGTCAGATCGAGACGCCGATCCTGCTGACCAACACCTTTGGTGTCGGCCCCTGTAGCACGGCGCTGATCCGGCGGGCGATTGCAGAAAATCCGGAGATCGGGCGGGGCCTTTGCACGGTCAACCCGCTGGTTTTGGAATGCAACGACGGCACGGTGAACGACATTCAGGCGCTGGCGGTGACCGAGGATCACGCGCAGGCGGCGATGGCGGCTTGCGGGCCAGCGTTTGCGCAGGGCACGGTCGGGGCCGGTAGCGGGATGAAGACCTTCGGCTATGCTGGTGGTCTCGGCTCCGCTTCGCGGCGGGTCACCCTGCCGGGCGGCGCGGGGTTCGACCTTGGCGCGCTGGTCTTGTCGAATTTCGGCCAGCAAAGCGCGCTGCGGGTTTTTGGCCAACAGCTGCCGCCGCCGGGGCCGGGGGATGACCCCGACAAGGGCTCGATCATCATCATTCTGGCGACCGACGCGCCGATGGGCTCGCGGCAGTTGACCCGCATGGCCCGGCGCAGCGCCGCGGCCCTTGGCCGGTTGGGCAGCCACATCGGCCATCAAAGCGGCGACATCGCGCTGGCCTTTTCGACCGCCAACCGCATCACGCGCGGCGGGGCCAATACGCAGAGCGTCGAGCGGTTGAACGAAGACCGGATGGATGCCTTCTTTATCGCCGCGGTCGAAGCGGTTGAGGACGCGATCCTCAACGCGCTTTGGCATGGGGTGCCGCACCGGGGCTATGATGGCAGCCTTCTGCCCGCCTTTCGCGACCGGCTGTCAGAGGTCTATCGCGGTTAAGCCGCGCTTACCGGGTCCATTGTGGTGAGGTCGAGGCCCCCGACCTGCGCCAGATGCGCCAGCAGCGTGTCGATCCCCTCGCCGGACCTTAACGCGCAGAAGACCGTCGGCAGGTCCGGCCGCATCCGCGCGCTGTCGCGCTGCATGACCTCGAGCGAGGCGCCGACATGAGGGGCGAGGTCGGTCTTGTTGATGACTAGAATGTCGGATTTGGTGATCGCCGGGCCGCCCTTGCGGGGGATCTCCTCCCCAGCCGCCACGTCGATCACATAGAGCGTCACATCCGCGAGTTCAGGGCTGAAGGTGGCCGACAGGTTGTCGCCGCCGCTTTCGATCAAGACCACTTCCACATCCGGGTGCCGCGAAACCATCTCCGCCACGGCGGCAAGGTTGATCGAGGCATCCTCGCGAATTGCCGTATGCGGGCAGCCGCCGGTCTCGACCCCGATGATACGATCTTGCGGCAGCACCTGCATGCGCATCAGCGCCTCGGCATCCTCTTGGGTGTAGATGTCATTGGTGATCACGCCGATCGACAGCCGATCCCGCAGCGCGCGGCTGAGCGCGGCGGTCAGAGTGGTTTTGCCCGCGCCCACCGGGCCGCCGATGCCGACGCGCAAAGGGCCGTTGTTGCGTTTCATGTGCGGAAAATCCTTGAATATTGGGTTTCGTGTTTCATCGCGGCGATGTCGCTGAGAAAGGCGGTGGAGGAGAGATCGTCGAGCGTGCCTTCCTCTGCCGCCGCGGCGACCTCAAGACAGAGCGGCGCAAGGTCGCGAATGACGATCTGTCCCTCAATCTGCCCCAAGGGGATAAGGCGCATGCCCGCGGTGGCGAGGTTGGCGGTAAAGGCGTGCAAGAACATCTCAAGCGTTTGGCGCAGCGGCAGCCCTTGCAGCCGCGCGGCGCGTCCGACGGCCACGGGATAGCAAAGCGGCGGCATGTCCTGCTGCCAGATCGCGGCGCTGGCGCGGGAAAAGGCTTCGCCTTGTAGCACGGTCTCTTTCAACCGCTCGGCGGAGGCGGCGAAGGCGCGGGCCTGCGCGTCGATCTCCGATGGGTCATCCACGCGATAAGCCGCCGCAAGAAACAGCGCATCCGCCTGTCCCGCGCCGTGCCGCAACACGCCGCCCAGCCAGTCGGCCAAGCTGTCTTGCCCCGTTACATCCCCGTTCTGCACCGCCCATTCCAACCCATGGCTATAGGCGAAGGCCCCCACTGGGTAGGAGGGCGACAGCATCTGCACCAAGGTCAGAAGCGCGTCGGCCTGTAGGGTGTCAGCCATGCGCATGGTCATGCGGGTGGTCGTGATCGTGAACGGCGTGGTGAACGTGGCCGTGGTCATGCCCATGGGTGCGTCCATGGCCATAGGCACCGCCTTCGGGGCAGAAAGGGCCGGTGATCTCTCGCGTGGTGGCACCGATCTGGCCGAGCATCTTGGCGATCACATGATCGCGCTGAATGACCAGCCGGTCGGCGTCGATTTGACAGGGGGTGTGGCGGTTGCCGATGTGCCACGCGATGCGCGGCAGGTCGGGGCCGGTCACCTCCAGCAGGGCTTCGTCGGCAGCCACAACTTCGATGAGACGCCCGTCGGCCAGCACGAAAGCATCGCCGTGGTCGAGCGAGGTGGTCTGCGCCAGATCGACCAGAAACGCCAGCCCGTCCGCCGTGGTCAGCACCTTGCGGCGCAGAAAACGCCCGTCATAGGTCAGCTCGACCCGATCACTGGCATCGGACCACGCTCCGGCGCAGCGTATCTCTTGGCAAAGAATTGGGGTCATCTCGGTCTCTTCAAAACAGGAAATAGCGCTGCGCCATCGGCAGGACGGAGGCAGGTTCACAGGTTAGCAATTCACCATCCGCGCGGACCTCATAGGTTTCGGGGTTCACCTCGACCTCGGGCAGCGCGTCGTTCAACTTCAGGTCGCGCTTGCCGATCTCGCGGGTGTTGCGCACCGCAAGCGTCTGTTTGGCAAGGCCGAGGCTGCCGCCCACCCCCGCGGCCTCTGCCGCTTCGCTGACAAAGACCACGGCGGAATTCTCCACCGCCCGGCCATAGGCGCCGAACATGGGCCGCGAATAGACCGGCTGCGGCGTGGGGATCGAGGCGTTGGGATCACCCATCTGCGCGCAGACGATGCTGCCGCCGAGCAAGACCATCTCGGGCTTCACCCCGAAAAAGGCGGGGTTCCAGAGCACCAGATCGGCGCGCTTGCCCTCTTCGATGCTGCCGATATGGGTCGAGATGCCATGAGCGATGGCGGGGTTAATGGTGTATTTCGCGATGTAGCGGCGGACGCGGAAATTGTCGTTGTCGCCCGTTTCTTCGGGCAGCCGTCCGCGCTGCTTTTTCATCTTGTCAGCGGTCTGCCATGTGCGGATCAAGACCTCTCCGACCCGGCCCATGGCCTGGCTGTCGGAGGCGATGATCGAGAACGCCCCCATGTCATGCAGGATGTCTTCGGCGGCGATGGTCTCTCGCCGGATTCGGCTTTCGGCAAAGGCCACATCCTCGGGGATCGACTTGTCGAGGTGGTGGCAGACCATGAGCATATCCAGATGCTCTTCCAAAGTATTGACCGTGAAGGGCCGCGTGGGGTTGGTCGAGGAGGGCAGCACATGCTCTTCGCCGCAGATCTTGATGATATCTGGCGCATGGCCCCCGCCCGCGCCTTCGGTGTGGAAGGCGTGGATCGTGCGGCCTTTCATGGCCTTCACGGTATGTTCGACAAAGCCGCTTTCGTTCAGCGTGTCGGTGTGGATCATCACCTGCACGTCCATCGCATCGGCCACGCCAAGGCAGCAGTCGATGGCCGCCGGAGTGGTGCCCCAATCCTCGTGCAGTTTCAGCGCGCAGGCGCCTGCGTTGATCTGCTCTTCCAGTGCTGCGGGTTGCGAGGCGTTGCCTTTCCCCGCGAAGGCAAGGTTCATCGGAAAGGCATCGGCGGCCTGCATCATGCGCCCGATATGCCAGCCGCCCGGTGTGCAGGTCGTGGCCAATGTGCCATGTGCAGGGCCAGTGCCGCCGCCGAGCATGGTGGTCAGCCCCGAATGCAGCGCGTCTTCGATCTGTTGCGGGCAGATGAAGTGGATATGGCTGTCAAAGCCCCCGGCGGTGAGGATGCGCCCCTCGCCCGCGATCACCTCGGTCCCCGGCCCGATGATGATATCGACCCCCGGCTGCGTGTCGGGGTTGCCCGCTTTGCCGATCTTGGCGATGCGCCCGTCTTTCAGCCCGACATCAGCCTTGTAGATGCCGGTATAATCGACGATCAGCGCATTGGTGATGACCGTGTCCACGGCGCCGCCCGCGCGGGTGACCTGCGACTGGCCCATGCCGTCGCGGATCACCTTGCCGCCGCCGAACTTGACCTCTTCGCCATAGGCCCGGCCCTCGCCGGTGGTCAGGTCACGTTCGACTTCGATAATAAGGTCCGTATCGGCCAGCCGCACCCGGTCGCCCACCGTGGGGCCGAACATGGCGGCATAATCACCGCGTTTGATCTGTGCAGGCATCAGAGGTCTCCCATCACCGCGCTGTTAAAGCCAAAGACCCGCCGCGCCCCGCCGATCGGGATGAGCGCGACCTCGCGCCGTTGGCCGGGCTCGAAACGCACCGCAGTCCCCGCCGCGATGTCGAGGCGCAGGCCCCGCGCGGCGGCGCGGTCGAACTCAAGCGCGGGGTTGCTCTCGGCGAAATGGTAGTGGCTGCCGACCTGCACCGGGCGGTCGCCGGTATTGGCGACCATCAGCGTGATCGCCGTGCTGTCGGCATTGAGGGTCAACAGGCCCTCCGCCGGAATGATCTCTCCCGGGATCATGCTTTGGCGGTCTTCAGACGCCGCAGGACGAGGATCCCCCCCGAGAGGGCAAAGGCCGCGGCGGCGATCAGGTAGACGGCGAGCGATCCGTCACCCTCTCCGCCGTGGCTGTGGGGGAGCGGCGCGCTATGGGCGAAGGCCGCCATGGCGAGCGACATAAGCGGCAGGGCAAGAAGGGGGGCGAAACGCGGCATGGGATATCCTATCTGATGGGGTTGTGCACGGTGACCAATTTGGTCCCGTCGGGGAAAGTGGCTTCGACCTGCACCTCGGGGATCATCTCGGCCACCCCCTCCATACAGTCGTCGCGGGTGATGACATGGGCACCGGCCTGCATCATATCGGCCACGCTGCGCCCGTCCCGTGCGCCCTCGACCACGGTGTCGGTGATGAGGGCGATGGCCTCGGGGTGGTTCAGCTTGACCCCCCGCGCAAGGCGCTTGCGGGCGACCTCGGCGGCCATGGAGATCAGCAGTTTGTCTTTTTCACGCGGGGTCAGTTGCACGTCAGGTCATCCATGATCGGGGAAGGGTGTCACCGCTCAACGCGCCCAAGATCGGGACGAGCGATTGGCGAAGGTCGAAACTATCTGGGGCGAGGATCCGGGCGACCAGCAGGTCAGGACCGATGAGGCTGGCCCCGGCGCTGTCGGGCAGTTGGGCGCGGAGCCGGGGCAGCCGCGCTTCGGCATCGGGGGCCACATAGATCAGCGTGGCAAGGGCACCGGCCCCCGCCGCGATGTGCGGCGCCGCGAGATGGGCGGTGACATCGCCGCTGAGCGTCATCGCGTCGTGAAAAAGCGGCTGGCCCGCGCGGTTGACCTCGATCCGGTCGCGGAAATGGGCATGACGCAGGGTTTCGCCCATAGCGGCGCGGCCAAAGACCAGCGGCTCCACCAGCAGGAGAGAGGCGTCTTGCGCCAGTTCGACCGTCAGATGCCGCCGCAGAGCGCATCCGTCGTAGAGAATGGTCTCTTGCGGCAGCCAATGCAGCGTCGCGCCGGAGTCGACGGTAAGGGTGTTGCGCAGCGCTGCCACTTGCCCCGGTTGCGCGCGATAGGCGCGTTCGGCGGCCTGCGTGGTGAGGCTGAGCGCCGCTTGCGCTTCGGCACGGGCCGTCAGAGCAAAACTATCGCCGCCGGTGATGCCGCCTGCGGTATTGATGACGATGGCCTGCAACAGCGCGGGGTCGGGGCGGGGGAAGAGCAGCTTCATCGCGCCGGACTGGCGCAATTCGCCGATTGTCGACCCGCCCCGCGCAGCCTTGGCCGAGACCATCGCAGCACCGATGGCGCGCGGCTGCACCGGGGTCGCTTGGGGGCTGTTTATGCTGCTGTCGATGAGAATGAGGAACGCTCCGCCCGGTAAAGTCTGATGATTTTTTAATCACCATAGAGACGGGGGGAGAGTCATCGCCAAGGCGGTTCAGAGCCGCTTGCGCGGCGGGTTTGCCTGAAAAATGGGCGGCAAATCGCGGGGCTGTCCTAAACTTGGGCATTCCGCGCATGGGGCGGCGGCCCCGGGGAGGGAGGGCCGCCGCTGTCGTCAAATCCCGATCACGGGCGCAGCATGACCTTGCCGCCACGGCCCGTGGTGAGCGCGGCTTTCATCGCCTCGGTCACCTCGGCCAGCGGGTAGATGCCGCCGGTGTCGAGGGGCAGTTGGCCCTTCGCGGCCAGTTGCACCAATTCGCCAATCAGGCGGCCCCGCGTCTCTGCCGCCATCTCGCCGCTGACGCGCGAGCCCCAGAAGCCTTTGACGGTGATGTGCTTCATGATCAATTCGCCCGAAGACATGGAGAGCGGCTGGCCCGTTGCCGTACCGAAGACGATCAACTCACCGTCCTTGCCCAGCAGTTCGACCAGTTGGCCACCCAGCTCGCCGCCGACGGAGTCGATTGCCGAGACCGCACCGTCTTTGCCGATCAACTCGCGTGCCTTGCTCTGCCAATCCGCATCTTCGGTGGACAGGACATGTTCCGCGCCGGTGTCGCGCATCTCTTCGGCGGCGCCTTCGCGGCGGACGAGGTTCAGCAGGTTGACACCGCGCGCCTTGGCCAGGCCGACCATGATCTTGCCGACCGCGCCATTGGCGGCGGTTTGGATCAGCCAATCGCCTTCGCCGACCTTGAGGGTCTCCAACAAAGACAGGGCGCTGAAGGGCATTGCGATCAACTGCGCGCCGGCTTCGTCCGAGATTGCCTCGGGCAGGGGCAGCAGGCCCGCGGCGGGGGCGGTGAAATATTCGGCCCATGCGCCGTGGAAGCCAGCGGCGGTGACGCGTTTGCCGATCAGCGCCTCATCAACGCCTTCGCCCACGGCCTCGACGATGCCAAGCGCTTCGGAGCCGCCGATGGCGCCGGGCAGGTCGGGCTTGTAGCCATAGTTGCCGCGCACGGTCCAAAGGTCGTGGTTGTGGATGGGCGAGAGCACCATGCGCAGCAGCGCTTCGCCTGCGGCGGGCGCGGGCTTGTTGGTTTCGCGGGTGGTCAGAACCTCGGCGGGCTCGCCGAATGTGTCGTGGATGGCAGCGAACATGCTGTTTCCTTTCAGGTTGGGAATTGGCCCCCGGTGGGGGAGAGTTGGGCAGAGGTTTCAGCGCGCGCCATGCGCAGGGGCGCATCGCTGCGTGCCAGTTTGGCCAGCACCGCAGCGCCGAGCCATTTCGCATAGAGCATGCGGGCTGTGGTCTCGGGGTCTTCGAGCACCCGAACGGTCCCATCCTCTGCGCCTTGACGCAGCAGTTGGGCAATCCGGGCGACCAAAGCATCGACACCCTGATCGAGGGTTTCGCGCATCGTCTCCGACAGGTCGGCGACTTCGGATCCGAGTTTCACCACCAAACAGGCGCTGGCGATCCCCGGGGCGCTGGATTGGCTGAGCCATGCATCCCAGAAACTGTCGAGCTTGTCGCCCGCCGTTCCCGGGGCCGCAATCAGCGCATCGACACGGTCGAGATAGGCCTCGACGTAATCGGCCAGCATCGCGGTGCCAAAAGCCTCTTTCGACGCGAAGTAATAGTAGAAAGAGCCCTTGGGCACGCCGCTTTCGCTCAGAATGCGCGACAGGCCAACGCCAGAGAACCCGTGCCGCAGCACGAGGCTGCGCCCTATGTCCAAGATGCGTTGCCGCGTCTGATCTGATTTCTTTGCCTCTGTCATACCGGGGCATCTAAGGAATAATAGACCGGTCGTCTAGTGCGCTCGCGCGAATGTGAGACAGCCAAGTTGAACGAGGCGCCAAACCAGAAAATAGCGAAAAAACCTATTCTTGCGCGATCATATATATTAGATTCCACACAACGGCCCGCAGGGCGATGACAGGGATGGAATGGTAAGATGGATCAAAAGATTGCTCTGATAACAGGGGCCGGAAGCGGGGTGGGCCTTGCCTGTGCGCAGCGTTTGGCGAAGGACGGTTTCACCCTCGTGCTGACGGGGCGGCAGCAGGATAAGATCGACGCAGCCTGCGCGACGCTCGATGGGCAGGGACATATCGCCGTGGCTGCCGATGTGGGCGTCGAGGCGGAGGTCGACGCGCTTTTCGAACGGGTGGAGACGACCTTTGGGCGGCTGGATCTGCTGTTCAACAATGCCGGGCGCAATGGTCCGGCGGTTGAGGTGGACGGCTTAAGCGTGGCGGAGTGGAACGACATCGTCGCGACCAATCTGACCGGGTCATTCCTCTGCGCCCGCGCGGCTTTTGCCCTGATGAAACGGCAGAGCCCAAAGGGCGGGCGGATCATCAACAACGGTTCAATCAGCGCCCATGTGCCGCGCCCGCTCTCGGTGCCCTATACGGCGACGAAACACGCGATCACCGGGTTGACCCGCGCGCTGTCGCTCGACGGGCGGGCGCATGACATTGCCTGCGGGCAGATCGACATCGGCAATGCGGCCAGCGAGATGACCGAGCGGATGAAGGAGGGCATTCTGCAACCAAATGGCAGCCGCATGTCCGAGCCGCGCATGGATGTGAACGATGTGGCCGAAACGCTGTCCTACATGGCGAAGCTGTCACTCGACTCCAACGCCATGTTCGTCACCGTGATGGCCACCAAAATGCCCTTCGCGGGGCGCGGCTAAGCGGTCAAAGCACCTTGCCCGGGTTCATCAAATGGCCCGGGTCGAGGGTGGCCTTGATCTGCGCCATCAACTCCAGCGCGACCGGATCCTTGTACCGGCGCAGCTCGGCGCGTTTGAAGGTGCCGATGCCATGTTCCGCCGAGAAAGAGCCGCCCATCTGGTGCACGATATCATGCACGATCCGGTTGAAGGCCCCGTATTCGGCAAGGAACGCCGCATCCGCCATATCCACCGGGCGCGACAGGTTGAAATGCAGGTTGCCGTCACCGAAATGGCCAAAGGGGCAGGGGCGCAGGCCGGGCATGTGATCCATACAGGCTTGGGTCGCCTCACGGATGAAATCCGCCACGCGCGACACCGGGACCGAAACGTCATGTTTGATCGACGCGCCTTCGGGTTTCTGCGCCTCTGACAGGTTCTCTCGCAGCGCCCAAAGCGCGTCTTTCTGCGTCTCCGATGCGCCGATCACGGCGTCGATGATCTCCTCCGCCTCGAAAGCCGCTTCCAATGCGGTTTCCAGCCGGGCGTCGAGGTCTGTCTGCGCGCCATTGCCGGTGAGTTCGATCAGGCAATAGGCGGGATGCGCCTCGGCCATCGGATCGCTACAGCCGGGCGCGTGGTCGATCACCATTTGCAGGCCCAGCCGGTCGATATACTCGAATGTTGAAAGCGTGTCGGCGGTCTGGCCGCGCATCCGCGCATAGAGCGCGAGCGCCGGGTCTGGGCCGGTGCAGGCCACCAGTGCGGTGGCGCGGGCGGTGGGTTTGGGGAAAAGCTTGATTACCGCCGCCGTGATGATGCCAAGCGTGCCTTCGGCGCCGATGAACAGGTGTTTGAGGTCAAAGCCGGTGTTGTTTTTCCGTAGGCCGTTCAGGTCATTCAGCACCCGTCCATCGGGCAGCACCGCTTCGATCCCCAGCACGAGGTCGCGGGTATTGCCATAGCGCAGCACCGCCGTCCCGCCCGCGTTGGTCGAAAGGTTGCCGCCGATCTGGCAGGACCCTTCGGAAGCGAGCGAGAGCGGAAAGAGCGCGTCGACCTCATCCGCCGCCGCTTGGATATTGGCAAGGATGCAGCCCGCCTCGACCGTCATCGTCGCATTGGTCGGATCGACCGCGCGGATACGGTTCAGCCGGTCGGTCGTGAGGATAATGCCGCCATCGGGCACGCCGCCCCCCGCAAGGCCGGTGTTGCCGCCCTGCGGTGTGACCGGCACCTCGGCGGCATGGCACAGGCGCATGCAGGCGGCGACCTCCTCGGTCGAGCCTGGGCGGATCAGCGCCAGCGCCGTGCCGCGCCGCAGTCCGCGATCTTCGATCAAACGCGCGTCGAAATCCTTGGCGTCGGTCACCACATGGGCAGGGCCGATGGCATCGCGCAGCGCATCAAGCAAGGCGGCGTGGTCTTGCGCGTCCGTATCATCTGCGCGGCGCGGCGCGGTCAGGGTCGTCATCTGGGTCATCCTTCAGCGCTGGTCGGCGTCGACTTTTTTCTGGGCCGCGGCGCGCAGCTTGCTGATCGTGGTGCGGGTCGAGATCTGCTCGGGGTCGGTCACCAGTTCGATCAGCGCCGGACGGCCACTCTCGCGGGCGCGGGTGAAGGCGGCGGCGAAATCCTCGGTCTTGGTCACCCGTTCGGCATGGGCGCCCAGACCTTCGGCCATCTTCACGAAGTTTTGGTTCTGCAAGGTGGTGCCCGAGATGCGTTCGGGGTGGTCGCGTTCCTGATGCATGCGGATGGTGCCGTAGATGCCGTTGTTGAACAGCAGCACGATGGGCCGCCCGCCATATTGCGCGGCGGTGGCGAGTTCATTGCCGCTCATCATAAAGCCGCCATCACCGACGAAGGAGAGCGTCAGCCGTTCAGGGTCTGCAATCGACGCGGCCACGGCAGCAGGCACGGAATAGCCCATCGCGCCACAGGTGGAGCCGACGATCCGGCCCGGACGCCCAAAGCGCAGGAACCGCTGCGCCCAGCCGGTGTGGTTGCCCGCGTCGAGCGTGACCACCACATCGTCGGGCAGCTCATCGCGCAGTTGCGCAAGGGCTACTCCCATGTCGAGTTCCCATTCCCCGCCATTGGGCGCTTCGGTATCGGTGAGGTAATCGGCATGCAGCTTGTCGCACCAATCGCCCCATGCCTCTGCCCGGCCCAGATCGACGCCGTCCAAGGCGGCGGCCACAGCGACGGGCGCCGCCGCAATGCCCAAATCCGGTGAATAGACGCGGCCAATCTCATCCGCCTCGGGATAGAGATGCACCAGACGGGTCTCGGGGTTGGGCGATTGCATGGTGGTGTAGGTCTTGGTCGTCATCTCACCCAAACGCGCACCGATCACAATGAGCAAATCCGCCTCGCGTTGATGCGCGTAGAGGCTGGGCGCGGTGGAGGTGCCGAAATCGCCTGCATAGACCGGCGAGAGGTTGTTGACGATGTCCTGCCGCCGGAAAGAGGTGGTAACGGGGATCTTGTTGGCTTCGGCAAAGCGGGTGATCGCCGCCGCACTCTCATCCGACCAGCCGGAGCCGCCGAGCAGCAGCAGGGGCCGTTCGGCCTGCGCGATCTCGGTCTTGAGCATATCGAGGCTATCGGGCGACAGGCCGGCATGGGTGGCCGTATAGGGCCGCGCATCGGCCACGGAAACCACCTCGGTCAGCATGTCTTCGGGCAGGGAGATCACCACCGGGCCGGGGCGGCCCGAGGTCGCCACCCGGAAGGCGCGGGCCATATATTCCGGCACCCGCGCCGGGTCGTCGATCTGGGTGGCCCATTTGGCGATGGGGCCGAACATGGCGCGGTAGTCGACTTCCTGAAAGGCTTCGCGGTCGGTGGTGTCGCGCGCGATCTGGCCCACAAGCAGGATCATCGGCGTGCTGTCTTGCTGCGCGATATGCACCCCGATGGCCGCGTGGCAGGCGCCGGGGCCGCGGGTGACCATGCAGATGCCGGGCTTGCCGGTGAGCTTGCCATAGGTCTCGGCCATATTTGCGGCCCCGGCTTCGTGCCGCGCGTTGATCAGGTTGAAACGGTCCTGCACGTCATGCAGCGCGTCCAGCACCTCAAGGTAGCTTTCGCCGGGCACGCAATAGGCGGTGTCGGCGCCGTGGATCAAAAGCTGATCCACAAGGACCTGTCCGCCGGTCCGCGCCTTGAGGGATGTTTTTTGCAGCATGGAGAAGGCTCCGTTTCGTTCGTTCTGAGATTTAAGTATGTGTGGCCGCTTGGCTTTTCGGGCTGGGGTTCCTGGCCTTCTGGAAGGCCAGGATAACGCCCGCGATGACCAGCCCCGAGGCGGTGAGCCGCAGATCGGGATAGATCAGCAAGAGCGACGCCGCGAAAAGCACCACCGACAGCACATTCGACAGTTGGCCAAAGTAGTAGCGTTGCAGGGCGGCGGCCAGCAGGATGACGCCAATGGTGGCCTGCAACAGGACCAAGGTGATCTGAGTGGCCGAGCCCTGCATCAGGATCGCCGGTTCATAGACGAACATGAAGGGCACGATAAAGCCGGTGGCACCGAGTTTCACCGCGGCCCAGCTCGCCTCGACGATCTTGGCGTGCGACAGGGTGTTGGCCGCATAGACCGCCATGGCCACGGGGGGTGTGATGGCCGACAGGATCGCGAAGTAGAAGACGAAGAGATGCGCCGCTTCGACCTGCACGCCCAGTTTCACCAGTGCCGGCACCAGCAGGGCGACCTGCACGATATAGGCCGGAGTGGTCGGCATCCCCATGCCAAGGATGATGCCCGCAATCATCGACAGGAAGAGCGCGATGACCAGCGTGTCTTGGGCCGCTTCGATCACGAAGTTCGAGAAGGTCAGGCCAAGGCCGGTGATGTCGATCACCCCAACCACGATGCCTGCACAGGCACAGGCTGCGGCAATCGCCAGCACGTTACGCGCGCCGCCTTCGAGCGCTTCGAGGATGTTGTCGACGGTGACGTAATGCCGTGTCGTCTTGCGTAGCGCCGCCACGGGCACGACCGAGACGATACCGCAAAGCGCCGCATAGGGGGCCGAATAGCCCAGCATCAGCACGCCCACGATGATCGCCAGCGGCAAGAACAGGTGGCCCCGCTCGACAAGGACGGTTTTCAGCGGCACTTGATCCTCTTTCGGGACCGAACCGATGCCCTTGCGCTTGGCCTCGAAATGGACCGCGGCGAAAAGGGCCACATAGAACAGGATCGCGGGCGCCAGCGCGTATTTCGCAACCGTGAGGTATCCCACGCCGAGGTATTCGGCCATGACAAAGGCCGCAGCCCCCATGACGGGCGGCATGATCTGCCCCCCGGTCGAGGCCACGGCCTCGACTGCGCCGGAGAAGGCGGGTTTAAACCCCATGCGTTTCATCAGCGGGATAGAGAAGGTGCCGGTCGTCATCACATTGGCCACGGCAGAGCCGGACACCGACCCGAAGAGGCCCGAGGTCACACAGGCCACCTTGGCCGGACCGCCGACTTGCCGCCCGGTAAGCGCCACGGCGAAATCCATGAAGAGTTGGCCCACGCCCATCCGCTCGACCAAGGAACCGAAGAGGATGAAAAGCACCATATAGGTCGCGGAAACCGCGATCGGGATGCCGAAGATGCCTTCGGGCGTCATGAACAACTGCTCAAGGATCACCGACGGCAGGGTCGAGGTGAAGGCGAGGCCGTAGCCGAGAAACAGCAGCGCCGTGATCGGCAGCATCGGCCCCAGCATCCGGCGCGTGGCCTCAAGCAACAGGACGACCAGCGTGATCCCCACCACGATGTCCATCGGCATCAGCGGGTCGACATAGAGGAAGCGTTGCGTGATGTAATTGAGGTTGAAGGACGGATAGAGCGCCGCGCCCAAGGCGACCAACCCGAGCACCACGTCATACCAGCGCGGCACATCATTGCGCAGCCCCTTGCGGTTGACGGTCAGGAAGATCAGCAAAAGCGCCAGTGCGACGTGGACGCCGCGCATGATATAGGGGTTGGGCGGGCCGACGAAGGCGACGTAGAGATGCCACACAGCCATGCCGACCAGGATCAGCCTTGCTATGCGGGTAATCAGGGGCATCTTATCCAGAAGGATCGACAGTTGCATGGGGGTTCTCGCGTCTAGAGTGGAAGGCAGCCCTCGCGCGGCGGCGCGGGTGATGCGCGGGCGGCGGGGCCTATGGGGATGTGGGCCGGGCGGAGCGCAGGGCTCCGGCCGACCCGTTTCTCGTCAGGGGTGGATTACATCCCCGAGACGCCACGCTCTGCGTAGAACTCTTTCGCGGCGGGGTGGAAGGGCACGCCGATGTCGGTGGCCATTTCCTCTACCGTCAGGTTCGCCATGGACTTGCTGATCGCGGCAAAGCTGTCGTTGTTATCGGCAATCGCGCCGAGCACGGATTTGACGATCTCAGCGTCATAGTCGCAGGGCGCGACCATATGGGTGTCATAGCTGATCGCGTACACGGTCTCATCGAAACCGGGGTAGGCGCCCGCCTTGACTTTGCGGCGCTGGAAGGCAGCGTTTTTTTCTTTGAAGTGGGCAAAGGTCTCTTCATCCACGTCGATCAGGCGGATCTTGCGCGAGGATGCCAGATCCATCACCGAGCCTGTCGGCAGCGACGACCCCAGTGTGAAGAAATCGGCCTGACCGTCTTTCATCTGCGAAGCGGAGTCGGAATAGGACGTATTGGCGACGCTGTCGAGATCATCGAACGTCATGTCGGCAGTCGACAAAAGCTCACGCGTCAGGAACTCGCCGGTGTTGCCAAGCTGCTGTGTGGTCAGGCGTTTGCCCTTCATGTCGGCGATGGTCTTGATGCCGGAATCTTCAAGCGCGACGATCTGGAAATACTGCGGATAAAGGATGCCAAGGTTGCAGACATTGGTCGTGGCCTTGCGGAACGGCTCTTTGCCCGAAAGGCTGTCTACGGTCGAGATCGAGTTGGCGAAGGCGATGCCGAAGCGGCCCGCATCCACGCCGACCACATTCGACACGCCTGCGCCCGGCGTGACAGTGATGTCCATGTCGGGGTTCTCACGCTCCACAATCGCCTTGATCGCGCCGCCCACGGGATACCACGACCCGCCCTGCTGGCCGGTCGCCATGACAAAGCTCTGCGCATGGGCGGCGGCGCCTGCGACGGCGAAAAGGATGGTGGCCGCTGTGGTGCGACGGATCGATTTGAAGATGGGTGACATAGAAACTCCTCCCGAGTTTTGACTGTGTGTCGGCAGCTACTGGATGGGTTCCGGGCTCCCCCTGACATCCTCTTGCCGTGATCCGCAGACTGCGGGGGAATCTTTAGCCTGTCAATTAAAAATACAAATTTACGGGTATTTCATCTTACTTGTAATGTTGTATTCTGCTTGTAACGTTGCGGTAGGGCCTACCTTCTGGTTATTGACAGCTTGTCATACAGGTGGTCCAATCGGCGAAAGGAAGTTGTTATTATGGCTGCAAATCTTCAGGCGACCGCGCCCCTCGTCGATGGTGCCACGCTAAGCGATCAGGTGACCGAGGTACTGCGCCACAACGTGGTGAACGGTGTGTGGAACGTGGGCGATGTGCTGCCCTCCGAAACCACATTGGCCAGCGATTTCGATGTGAGCCGCACGGTGATCCGCGAAGCGGTGTCGCGCCTCAAGGCCGAAGGCATGTTGTCGAGCCGTCAGGGCCGGGGGGCCTTTGTCGCCAGCGACCGGCCCCGCCAGGGCTTTGCTATCCCTGAACGTGACATGGAAAGCCAGCGCAAGCTCGAACAGATCCTAGAGCTGCGCATGGGGCTTGAGATCGAAGCCGCTGCCATCGCCGCCGCCCGCGCCACCCCCGAGGCCCGCGCGGAGATTGAGCGTGCCGCCGCCGCCTATGACCAAAGCAACAAGATCGGCGGCCCGGCAGTGGCGGCAGGGGTCACTGCCGACCTCGATTTTCACCGGGCGGTGTGCGAGGCGACGGGGAACAGCTATTACCTCAGCCTGTTCAACTACCTTGTCGCCAGTCTGCGCGAGACCATGTTGGCCGGGCGGCTGCAAGCGTTGAAACGCGGTGGCGAAAGCCGGGATGCGATACAAGAGCACTACGACATCGCCGCCTCTATCGCCGAGGGTGACGCGGAACGCGCCCGCCAGCGGATGCGCGACCACCTCCAGATGTCGAGCGGGCGGCTTTTGGCACAGCTCAAGACCGAGGACGGGCTGGCAGAGTGACCGTTCCTGCCGCCCTCCATGCCGCCCTTGCGCGGCCCAGCTCCCTGACCATCGCGCTCAGCGGGGGGATCGACAGCCTGACGCTCTCGGCCGCCGCGGCCAAGGTGCGCGGCGCGGCGGGCGTGACGCTCTGCCATGCAGTCTCACCCGCCGTTCCAGCGGCGGCGACCGCGCGGGTGAAGGATTTCGCCGCCGCTTGGGACCTGCCGTTGAGGTTGGTCGACGCGGGTGAGTTCGCCGATCCCGCCTATCGGGCCAACCCGGTCAATCGCTGTTATTTCTGCAAGTCGAACCTCTATGGCACTTTGGCGCGCATGGGGCCGCTGGTGGCGGCGGGCACCAATACCGATGATCTGTCGGACTACCGCCCCGGCCTGCAAGCGGCGGCGGAGCACGGCGTGCTGCACCCTTTCGTTGAGGCGCAGATGTCCAAGTCGGATGTGCGCGCCTTGGCCCGCGCGCTCGGGCTGGGGGATCTGGCGGAACTGCCAGCCGCCCCCTGTTTGGCCAGCCGGATCGAGACCGGTCTGCGTGTGGAACCTGCGGATCTGGTGGTAATTGACCGGGTAGAGACCCTGTTGCGTGAGGTCATGGGCAATATCACCCTGCGCTGCCGACGCCTGCGCGGGGGCTGGGTGGTCGAGCTTGATGCGCTTGTCTATGAAGACCTCTCCGCCCAGAAACGTGCAGCGATATTGACGCAGGTTCGGCGGGCCACGGATGACGGGCGCGCGGTCGATCTGCGGGCCTATTCAAAAGGAAGTGCATTTGTCCATCACTAAGACCGGCCCCGAGGGGCATCCAGACGTGACCTTTGACCGGGGCCGCGGGGGGCGTATCGGCATCGAAGAGGCCGTGCTTTGCGAGCATAAATCTGTGGCGCAGATCGCCGCCATCATCGGCGATGCGGCGGCAGAGGAGCGGCGGCTGTTGCTGACCCGGCTGACGGCAGAGCAGTTCGCCGCGCTGCCCGCCGACGCGGCGCAACGGGTCGATTACTGCACCGCCTCGCGCACCGCCATTTTGGGAGAGATCGGGCCTTTGGCCAGCACCCCGCGCATCGCTCTCGTCAGTGCGGGCACCTCTGATTATGCCTCCATGGCCGAGGCGCGGCGCACGCTGGCCTATGGCGGAATGGCGGCGACCGAGGTTTCGGACGTGGGCGTCGCCGGGCTGTGGCGTCTGCTCGCGCGGGAAGAGTTGCTGCGCGATATGGATGTGGTGATCGTCTTTGCCGGGATGGACGCGGCGCTGCCCTCGGTCGTGGCCGGGCTGGTGCCGGGGGTGGTCATTGGTGTGCCGACCTCGGTGGGCTATGGTGTCGCCCGCGGCGGGAGGGTCGCGCTTGATTCGGTACTGGCCAGCTGCGCGCCGGGGGTGACGGTGGTGAACATCGACAACGGCTATGGGGCTGCAACATCGGCGCTGCGGCTGGCCAATATGATGCGCCGCGCCGCGGCGGGAGGGTAGCCGGTGACAGCACCGAAACTGAAGATCAAGAAACGCCAGACCTTGGCCGACCAGCTCTACGGGCAGGTTCTTGAGCAGATCGTGTCGAACAAGCTGGTGCAGGGGGAAAAGCTGCCTTCGGAAAACCAGATCGCCACCGCCTTTGGCGTGTCGCGCCCCGTGGTGCGTGAGGCGCTGCGCAAGCTGCAAGAGGACGGTCTGGTCGAAGCGCGGCGCGGCGTGGGCACCTTCGTGCGGCGGCGGCCTTCGGAAAAGCTGATCGAATATGCCACGGCGGGTTCCGTCGCCGGGCTGATGCGCGCGATGGAAGCGCGGATCACGATCGAGAAAGCCACCGCCCGCATGGCCGCGCAGCGTGCTAGCCCCAAGGATATCGCCCGGATCGAGGCAGCCCTGCAGACGCTAGAGGCATCGATGCAGGCGCGCGATCCGTCCTTTGACGCCGATTACCAATTCCACCGCGCCATCGCGGCGGCATCGGGCAATGAGGTCTTCGTGCAGATGCTCGATTGCGCCCGCGGTTCGATCGAACAGGGGATCGACGTGGCGCAAAAGCTGACCCGCCAAGGATCTCAGGCGCGGATCGACGTGGTGATCAGCGAACATCGGGAAATTCTCGAAGCGATCCGCGCGGGCGACAGCGAAGTCGCAGGCGTGTCGATGGCCTATCACCTTTTGCAGGCGCGGGCCCGGATCACCGACCACGCCGGTATCGCATGACCCAAGCAAGCAGAAAGACCACCCCATGATCTACGACCACCGGACCTATTGTTGCCGCCCCGGCACGATCAAAAAACACCTCGCGCTCTATGCCGAATTCGGCTTTCCGGCGCAGCGCCGCATCTTGGGCGAGCCGGTGATCTATGCGCAGGTCGAGACGGGGGACGTGAATTCCTTCGTGCATATCTGGGCCTATAAGGACGCTGCCGACCGTGCCGCCCGTCGGGCGCAGATGGCGGCGGATCCTGAGTGGCAGGCCTATCTCAAGAAAAGCGCCGAGGCGGGGTATTTGGTGAGCCAGACCAATAAGATCCTGATGCCCGTGCCGCTCGAAGACTAAGCAGCGCCCCGGCCTGAGTGGTCAGGCCGGGGGCAGCCTTCAGGTCACGAGGCAGGCCTCGTCGATGCCGCGCCCTTCGTGGAAGGCGCGGATGTTGCCCGCCCAATGGCCAACCATCCGTTTGAGGTTGTCCTCACTATGGCCGCCGATATGCGGCAGCGGCAGGACATTATCAAGACGCAGCAGCGGGTTGTCCGGCTCCACCGGTTCTTGGGTAAAGACATCCAATGCCGCCCCGGCGATGCGCTTGTGGGTCAACGTGTCGATCAGGGCCGCCTCGTCGATCAGCCCGCCGCGCCCGGTGTTCACCAAAAGCGCATCCGATTTCATCCGCGCCAGTTCCGCCGCCCCGATGGTGTGGTGTGACGCATCGGTCAGCGGCATGTGCAGGCTGACGATATCGCAGGTCTCAAGGATTTCATCGCGCTCGGCATAGTGCGCGCTGGTGCCTTCGGCTGGCCCCGACCGGCGGTAGTAGAGCACCTCGCAGTCAAAGCCCGTCAGCCGTTTCGCGACAAGCTGCCCAATGGCGCCAAAGCCGATCAGCCCAACCTTCTGACTGCTGAGATCCCGCGCCCCGGGAACGATCTCGGGCACGATCCATTTGCCCGCGCGGGTGTTGTTGTAGTGCAGCGGGATGCGGCGCAGCGCCGCGATCATCATGCCGATGGTCAGATCCGCGATGGTAGGCGCGTTGACCCCGGGGCTGCGGGCGACCGGAACACCCATCTCGCGCGCGACATCCAAGGGAATTTTGTCATACCCCGTGCCCCATTGATGCACGAGGCGCACGCTATCGGCCCCCCGCAAGACCTCGGCCGGAAGCCCCCGCCCGCGTGGGACGATATAGGCTGCCCCCTTTACCGCTTCGGCAAAGGCTTCTTCCGAGAAGGAGGCCGCAAAGCGCAGGTCGAGCCCTTCGGCATAGCCGCGCACCTTGTCTTGCATGTCCTGCGGCATCGCGTCGAGCACGGCGACGGGGCCGATCAACCCGCCGCTCATGCCGAAGCCCCGCGCAGGTCTTCGGGCAATAGCGCCTCGGGCAGGTTTTGGTAGGACACGGGTCGCAGGAAGCGGCGGATCGCCATGGTGCCGACGGAAGTCGCGCCGAAGTTGGTGGAGGCCGGGTAGGGGCCGCCATGCACCATGGCGTCACAAACCTCGACCCCGGTGGGGAAACCGTTCACCAGCACCCGGCCCGCCTTGCGCTCAAGAATGGGCATCAGCGCCTTGGCGGCGTCGGTGTCGCCTTCGTCCATCTGGAGCGTCGTGGTCAATTGCCCCTCGAACCCTTTGGCAAGCTCTTGCATCTCATCGCCCGAGGACACCCGCAGCACCAGACCCAAGGGGCCAAAGACCTCCTCCCCAAGCGCGTGGTCTTGCAGGTAGGTATCGGCGTCGGTTTCAAACAGGTTTGGCTGGGCGGCGCGGCCTTCGCTGTCGTTGCTGACCAGCGCGCGGACGGCGTTGCGCCCAGTGAAACGTTCCTTGCCGTCGCGGTAGGCTTCGGCGATGCCATCGGTCAGCATGACCTGCGGGCCGACCTGCTCCAGCGCCTCTTTCGCGGCGGCGACGAATGCGTCGCCTTCGGCCCCCTTGGCCACGATTGCGATGCCGGGGTTGGTGCAGAACTGCCCCGCGCCCATGGTCAGCGACCCGGCCCAGCCCGCGCCAATCTCAGCGCCGCGGTTGCGGGCGGCCTCGGCCAGAACGAACATCGGGTTCACCGACCCCAACTCGCCAAAGAAGGGGATCGGTTCGGGGCGTCGGGCGCAAAGATCAAAGAGCGCGCGCCCCCCGCCGAGCGATCCGGTGAAGCCTACGGCCTTAATGAGCGGATGCTGCACCAGCGTCTGGCCCACCTCGCGGCTATTGGCGTGGATCAGGGAGAAGACGCCGGGGTGGATGCCGCATTTCTGGATCGCCGCGTGGATCGCTTCGGCCACGATCTCACCGGTGCCGGGGTGGGCGGAGTGGCCCTTGACCACGACCGGACAGCCCGCCGCCAGCGCCGCGGCGGTGTCGCCGCCCGCGGTGGAGAAGGCCAGCGGGAAGTTCGACGCGCCGAAGACTGCAACCGGCCCGATGGGGCGCTGGATCATGCGGATATCCGGGCGCGGCATCGGCTGGCGTTCGGGCAGGGCGCCGTCGACGCGCCGGTCCAGATGCGCGCCTTTGCGGATGTGATCGGCAAAGAGGCGCAGCTGCCCGGTTGTCCGCCCCCGCTCTCCCTGAAGGCGGGCTTCGGGCAGGCCGGATTCGCGGGTGCCGATCTCGGTAATGGTCTCGGCCCGGGCCTCCATCTCATCCGCGATGGTGTCGAGGAAGGCGGCGCGGATCTCGCGGCTGGCATAGGCGTAGGACCAAAAGGCCTCCTCCGCCGCTTGGCAGGCACGGTCCACATGCGCCGGGGTGCCGCTTTGGAATTCGTCGCTTTCGCCGGTGGCGGGGGAATTGGCGAAGGTCTCTCCGCCGCCGACCCATTCGCCGGCGATCAGATGCTTGCCGTGGGGGTGAAATCTCTTGCTGTCTGCGGTCATGATCCATCCTTATGGGTTTGCTGTGTCAAAGTGGGGGAGGGCTGCGCCATGGTCTGCACCAGCGCATCCATCTGCCGCGTGAGCAGCCAGGCGTCGCCCGCGATGGCGACGAATTCGATACCCTCATCAAAGTACCGTTGCGCAAGATCGGCACCATAGCCGAGGATGCCCGCAGGCAGCCCGGCGGCATGGATGGCTTCGACCGTCTCGCGGATTTTCTCTTGGACATCGGGGTGCATCGGGTCGCCAGTATGGCCCATCGCGGAGGAGAGATCCCCCGGCCCGATAAAGATCGCATCGACCCCCGGCACGGCGGCAATGGCGGGGATTTCGGCCACCGCTTCGGGGGTTTCGACCTGCACGATCACGCATTGCGCCTCTGCATAGGTGCTGAGGTAATCGGTTTGCCGCGCGTAATCATTGGCGCGGATCGTGGCCGAGATGCCGCGCAGCCCTTCGGGCGGGTAGCGGGTCCATGATACGGCTTGGCGGGCGGCCTCGGCCGTCTGGATCATCGGAAACATCAGGTTGCGCACGCCGATATCCAGCAGCCGTTTGGTCATCGTCTGATCGGAAGAGGGCATCCGCACGATCATCTGCGCATCGGGATTGGCACTGCCTGCGGCGCGCAGATGGTCGGTGATTTGGCTCAGGTCGTTGGGCGCATGCTCCATATCGAGCAGCAGCCAGTCGATCCCGCTGCCCGCCGCGATCTCGGTCACCGTAGGGGAGCAAAGCGAGAGCCAAAAGCCCGACAGGCGGCTGCCGGGGCGGAGCGTGTGTTTCAGTGGTTTTCCCGACATTTTCGCGGCTCCTCCCTCAAATGGTATCGACAATTGGGGTGATACGGTAATATATCAGTTCGAGCAAGATGTGTTTTCCAACCTTTTTGTGATGATGTTTTAGCTGGCGAGGAATCCATGACCGAGACCAAGAAAACCGCCGATCAGCTGCGCAGCGCGCGCTGGTTCGCCCCCGACGATCTGCGCAGCTTTGGCCATCGGTCGCGCATGATGCAGATGGGTCTGGGCCCCGAGGATTGGGAAGGCCGCCCGGTGATCGGCATCCTGAACACTTGGTCCGAGATGAACCCCTGCCATCTTCATTTCCGCGACCGCGCGGAGGACGTGAAGAAGGGAATCGCGCAGGCCGGGGGGCTGGGGCTTGAGATTCCGACGATCTCGATCGACGAGAGCTTCACCAAGCCGACTTCGATGCTCTACCGCAATATGATCGCGATGGAGACCGAGGAGACGATCCGCTCGCACCCGCTTGACGGTGTGGTGCTCATGGGCGGCTGTGACAAATCCACGCCCGGTCTGACCATGGGGGCGATCAGCGCAGGGGTGCCGTTCATCTTCTTGCCCGCGGGGCCGATGCTGCGGGGCAATTACGCGGGCCGGGCGCTTGGCTCTGGCTCGGACGCCTGGAAGTTCTGGGACGAACGCCGCGCGGGCACGATCTCGGCCGAGGAATGGGTCGGCGTCGAAGGCGGCATTGCGCGGTCCTACGGGCATTGCATGACGATGGGCACCGCCTCCACCATGACGGCGATTGCCGAGGCGATGGGGCTGACCCTGCCGGGGGCGACCTCGATCCCCGCTGCGGATGCGGGGCACAAACGGATGAGCGCCTCTTGCGGGCGGCGCATCGTCGATATGGTTTGGGAGGACCTGACACCGGACAAGATCATCACCCCCGCCGCCGTGCAGAACGCGGCCACGGTGGCGATGGCGACGGGCTGTTCGACCAACGCGGTGGTGCATCTCTTGGCCATGGCGCGCCGCGCCGGTGTGGCGCTGGAGTTGAGCGATCTCGACGCTCTGGGCCGCATCACGCCGCTGATCGCCAATATCCGCCCCTTGGGTAGCAGCGAATATCTGATGGAAGATTTCTACTTCGCGGGCGGGCTGCGGGCGCTGATGGACCAGTTGGGCGACAAGCTTGACCGGTCGGCCATCACCTGCACCGGCAAACCGCTGGAGGAGGGGATCGCGAATGCGCCTGTCTATAATGACGACGTGATCCGGCCCCTGTCGAACCCGGTCTATAAAGAAGGCTCGCTTGCCGTGCTCAAGGGCAACCTTTGCCCCAATGGCGCGGTGATCAAACCGGCGGCCTGCGACCCGAAATTCCACCGCCACGAAGGTCCGGCGCTGGTCTTTGACAGCTACCCCGAGATGAAGGCCGCCATTGACGACGAAAACCTCGATGTGACGCCCGACCATGTGCTGGTGCTGCGCAACGCCGGCCCGCAGGGCGGGCCGGGGATGCCGGAATGGGGGATGCTGCCGATGCCCAAGGCGCTGCTGAAACAGGGGCACCGCGACATGCTGCGGATCTCGGATGCGCGGATGTCGGGCACCTCTTACGGCGCTTGCATCCTGCATGTCGCGCCGGAGTCTTTCGTAGGCGGGCCGCTGGCGCTGCTGAAGACGGGGGACATCGTGCGCATGGATCTTGAGGCCCGCACCCTCGACATGCTGGTGGAGGAGGACGAACTCGCCGCCCGCCGCGCCGCGTGGAAAGCGCCCGAGCCACGGTTCGAGCGGGGGTGGGGCTATATGTTCCAGCGCCATGTGGGGCAGGCCGATCAGGGCTGCGACTTCGACTACCTTACCGCGGGCTTCGGCCAAGCGGCGGGCGAGCCGGATATCTTCTGAGAGGGGCTGGCAATGACACATGATCTTTCGAAAGCGCTTACCGGCATCTCGGGCATCCTCGTGACCCCCTATGACGCGGGCGGAGAGATCGCGCCGCGCAAGCTGGCGCCGATCATTGACCGCGCGCTTGCCGCCGGGGTGCATATCCCGGTGGTGAACGGCAATACCGGCGAATACTACGCGCTGACCAATGACGAGGCCTGCACCATGGTGCGCGAGGTGGCGCAGATGGTCGATGGCCGCGCGCCGCTGCTCGCGGGGGTCGGGCGCGGCATTCGCGATGCCTGTGCGCTGGCCAAGGCAAGCGCCGAGGCGGGGGCGGATGCGCTGATGATCCACCAACCGCCCGATCCCTTCGTCTCCCCCCGCGGTACGGTCGATTATGTGCGCGCGGTGCGGGATGCCTCGGGCGGGCTGCCGGTGATGCTGTACCTGCGCAATGACGCGATGGGGCCCGAGGGCATCGCGCGGCTGTGTGAGGTCGACGGGGTGAAGGGCGTCAAATGGGCCACGCCGAACCCCTTGAACCTTGCCCGCGCGATCGAAGCGGCGCCGAAAGACATCGTCTGGGTCGGCGGTCTGGCCGAGGTCTGGGCGCCGCCGCTCTATGCCGTGGGGGCGCGGGGCTTCACCTCGGGCCTCATCAACGTCTGGCCCGAGCGCTCGGTCGCCATCCACGCGGCACTCGACGCAGGCGACTACGGCGAAGCGAACCGCCTCATCGCCAGGATGCGCGCCTTTGAGGACATCCGCGCGGAAGAGCATAACGGCACCAATGTCACCGGCGTTAAAGCCGCCCTTATGGCCATCGGACAGGATTGCGGCCCCACGCGCCCGCCTTCCGCATGGCCGCTGACGGAACAGCAGCAGGCGGTGCTGGATCAATTCGTGAAAGACAATCAACTGAAGGGAGAGGCGGCATGAGCCCCGAACTACGCGAGAAACTTCAAGCGGTCTCGGTCGCGACATTGGCGACGGCGCTGTACAAGCGCGGGCTGCGCAATCAGGTGGTGCAGGGGGTCGGCCCGGTGGCCGCCAAGGGGCGCAACATGGTCGGCCCCGCCTTTACACTGCGCTATATGCCCGCCCGCGAAGACCGCAACCAACTGGTCGAATTCCGCAATCCCGAACATCCGCAGCGCGTCGCGATCGAGACCTGCCCCGAGGGCCATGTGTTGGTGATGGACAGCCGCAAGGATGCCCGCGCCGCCAGCGCCGGTGACATCCTGATCACACGGCTGATGATGCGCGGCGCGGCAGGTGTGGTGACTGACGGGGGCCTGCGCGATGCGGCGACCATCGGCGCGCTTGAGATCCCCGCCTATCACGCACGCCCCTCCAGCCCCACCAACCTGACGCTGCATGAGGCGATTGAGATCAACTGCCCCGTGGGCTGCGGCGATGCCCCGGTCTTTCCCGGTGATATCGTGGTGGGCGACGACGACTGCGTGATCATCATCCCTGCGGATATCGCCGAAGAGGTGGCCGAAGAGGCCATCGAGATGACCGCCTATGAGGATTTCGTGGTGGAGCAGGTCAAGGATGGCGCCGGGATCATCGGGCTCTACCCCGGCACTAAGCAAGAGAACCTTGATAAGTTCGCCGCGTGGCGCAAGGCCAACAACCGCTGAGTCAGGGCTTTTCCGGGGTGAAATACTCCGGGAAAGCCGCCCGTTTCTCGGTCATCCGGTCGACGGTGCGTTGCAGGTGCTGGCGCAGCGCCTCCATCGCCGCAGGCGCATCGCCCGCTTCGATCCCGTCGAGGATCCGGCTGTGGCCGCCGATCACGTCCTTGTTGTTCAGAATGCGTCCCGCCTCATCGATGTCGTCCAGATGCAGGCGGCGCAGGCGTTCCAAATGACCCGCATGGCTGCGCATGATGCGCTGGCTTTGCACATGACCCGCCGCCACGAAGAGGGTCTGGTGAAACACCTCGTCCAACTCCTGAAAGGTCGGCACATCGCCGGGCTGGTCCGAAATGCTGCTTTGCAAGGCGACGATGCTGCGCAGACGGGTTAGGGCTTCGGGCGCGATTTCGGCAGCCAAGCGGCGCACGACTTCGGTTTCCAGCGCGATGCGCATGAACTGCGCCTCGCGGATCGCCGACATGTCGATCGGCGTGACCAATGTGCGCGACTGGGGGTAGATTTTGACCAGCCCCTCTTTCGCAAGCTGTTGTAACGCGTCGCGCAGCGGCGTCAGGCTGACGCCATGGGTCTCGGCCAGTTCGGCGCGCAGCAGCGGCGTGCCGGGCGGCAGGTCGAGCCTTACGATCTGATCGCGCAGCGTGGCGTAAACCCCGCGCCCCGTCGGCCCGCCCTCGAACAGTCCCAAGTCGGCCCCACCGCCAAGGATGCTTTTGGCAAGGGTCTGTGCGCTCTGCGCGGCGGGTTTCTTCGATGCGGTCATGCGGGCTCTTCCATAGCTGTTAAATCTAATATATCAGTTAATGACATCTTACCGAAGCGGTTTTTTCGACACCCGAGGGAGGGGAGCATCCGATGGACAGCCAGACCATGCAAGAGGACAGACGCGCAAAGGTGATGCTGCTGTCACCGACAGATAACGTGGTCGTGGCAACCGCGGCGGTTCCCCGTGGCGCGGTATTGCCGCAAGACGGGCTGCGTGCCAACCATGATACGCCCCAAGGTCACAAGATCGCGATCCGCCCGATCCAGCGCGGCGCGCCGATCCTAAAATTCGACACGGTGATCGGCTATGCGGCAGAAGAGATCGCCGCAGGCGATTGGTTGCACAGCCATAACATCAAGTTCGACGCGGTCGACAAAGACTATGCCTTTGCCCGCGATTATACCCCGACCAAGCTGCTGCCACCGCAAGAGCGCGCCCAGTTCATGGGCATCCGCCGCGCGAATGGCCGGGTGGGCACGCGCAACTACATCGGGCTTTTCGTCACCGTGAACTGCTCGGCCACCGTGGCGCGCAAGATCGCCAATTACTTTGACGAAGAGCGGATGGAGGCATGGGAGAACGTCGACGGGGTGATCCCCTTCATCCACGAATCCGGTTGCGGGATGGAGCTTACGGGCGAGCCGATGGACCTGCTGCGCCGCACGCTCTCCGGTTATATCCGCCACCCCAATCTGGCCGGGGCCGTGGTCCTGTCGCTGGGTTGTGAGCGCAACAACCTCGCCCAATTTTTTGAGGAGGAGGGGTTGGCCGAGGGCAAGATGCTGCGCTGCGTCACCATGCAACATGTCGGCGGCACGGCCCGCGCGATTGCCGAAGGCAAAGAAGCGGTGCGCGAAATGCTGGATCAGGCCAATGCCGTCCGGCGCGCGCCCTGTTCGGCGGAACATATCACCATCGGGATGCAATGCGGCGGGTCGGACGGGCTTTCGGGGCTCTCGGCCAACCCCGGTCTGGGGGCGGCGGCGGATATCCTCGTGCGCAACGGCGGCACGGCGATCCTGTCGGAAACGCCCGAGATTTTCGGCGTCGAACACCTGCTGACCCGGCGCGCCCGCAGTGAAGCGGTGGGGCGCAAGCTGGTCGAACGCATGGATTGGTGGCTGGACTATACCAAGGGCCGCGACACGCAGATCAACGGCGTGGTCAGCCCCGGCAATCAGGCCGGCGGGCTGGCAAATGTGCTGGAAAAATCGCTCGGCGGGGCCAAGAAAAGCGGCAGCACGGGGCTGATGGAGGTCTACCGCTATGCCGAACCCGTGACGCAAAAGGGGCTGGTCTTCATGGATACGCCCGGCTTCGATCCCGTCTCGGCCACCGGGCAGATCGCGGGGGGTGCGAACCTGATCTGCTTTACCACCGGGCGCGGGTCCTGCTTTGGCTCTTACCCCTCGCCGACGATCAAACTCGCCTCCAACACGCCGATGTTCACCAAGATGCAGGACGATATGGACATCAACTGCGGCACCGTGATCGACGGCGACCAAAGCCTAGAGGAATTGGGCCAAGCGATTTTCGAGCGCATCCTTGCCATCGCCTCGGGCGAGCAAAGCAAGTCCGAAGCGCTCGGCGTGGGCGAAGAGGAATTCGCGCCTTGGCCGATTGGGGTCACGGGGTAACAGATGTCGAAGGGGACAGCGCAGATGAAACCGAACTATGTGAAACTGGTCGAGGATACGCCGCTGCCGCGCATGGCGCTTTGCCGTCAGACCTTTGCCGCGACCCAGATCGACGACCCGCGCGCCGCCGTGGCAGAGGCGATGCAGGCCGATTGCACGGGCAAGATCAAACCGGGCATGTCCATCGCCATCACCGCAGGCAGCCGCGGGCTGGCGAACCTGCCGGAACTGCTGGCCGCCATCGTGGCCGAAGTCCGCGCGCGGGGGGCGCATCCCTTCGTCGTGCCCGCCATGGGCAGCCACGGCGGCGCCACCGCAGAGGGGCAGACCGCGCTGCTGGCGAAACTGGGCGTGACCGAAGCGAGCCTCGGTTGCGAAATCCGCTCTTCGATGGAAACCGATGAGATCGGCGTGCTCGACAACGGCATGTCGGTGCGGATGGACCGCCACGCCAATGCCGCCGATGGGATTATCCTGTTCAACCGGATCAAGCCGCATACCTCTTTCCGCGCGCCAAACGAAAGCGGGCTGGCCAAAATGCTCTCGATCGGGTTGGGCAAGCAATCGGGGGCCGAGACCTGCCATTCGCGCGGCATCGATAACGTCGGCATCTTCGTGGCCAAAATGGCGCGGATGAAACTGGAACGCTGCAAGGTGCTTTTCGGGATCGGCACGATTGAGAATGCCTATGACGGGCTGGCGCAGGTCGTGGCGCTTGACAGCGACGGGATGCTGGAGGCCGAAGCCCCCTATCTGCAAGAGGCGATGCGCAACATGCCTCGCCTGCCGCTGGGGCCGCTGGATGCGCCTTCGGCCTCGGGCGATCTGGATGTGCTGGTGGTGGATGAGATCGGCAAGGAGTTCTCAGGCACCGGGATGGACCCCAATATCACCCATCGGTTTTCGAGCGAGAAGATGCAGGTCCATCTGCATATCTCGCGGTTGGTGGCGCTTGGCCTGTCGCCGCGCAGCAATGGCAACGGCAATGGCGCGGCGCGGGCGGATGTGATCACGCAGCGGTTGGAGCAGGATTTTGACCGCGAGGCGGTCTATGCCAATGCCATCACCTCGCAGGTGCTAAAACAGTCGAAAATCCCGATGGTCATGCCCTGCGACCGCACCGCGATCCAGACGGCGGTCAAGACCTGTGGGGCCGAGGATATCACCAAGGTCCGGCTGCTGCGCATTCCCAACACGCTGAAGCTTGAGTATCTCTATGCCTCCGAGGCGATGCTGCCGGACCTGCGCGACCGTCCGGGGCTGGAGGTGATCGGTGACCTGCATGAGATGCAGTTCGACGGCGGCCTGCTGCGCAACCCTTGGCCGGAGGGACATTGATGCAGGGGCAGGGGCTTCACCTACACCTCGACCCCGTTGGCGGGGCGGCGGGGGATATGTTCATCGCGGCGATGTTGCATGCCTTCCCCGATCTGGCCGAGCGCGCCTTGGCCGATGTCGCCGCCGTGCTCCCCGCTGAGGTGGGCCATGCGGAACTGAGCGAACATGTCGCCTCGGGCATCACGTCACGGCGGTTTGAGCTGGTGCTGACAGCACCCGACGCCGGCAGGCGGCACGGCGCCGAGACGACCTATCGCGCCATGCGGAACTTGCTAGAGAACGCACCGCTGTCCGAGGGCACGGCGGAGGCCGCCTGCGCGATCCTTCATCGGATTGCCGAGGCCGAAGCGCAGGTGCATGATATCCCCATCGACCGGGTGCATTTTCACGAGATCGCGGATTGGGACGCGCTGATGGATGTGACCGCCGCGGGCAGCATCTGCGCCGCGCTGGCGGGGGCGACCGTCTCGCTCGCGCCGCTGCCTCTTGGCGGCGGGCTGGTCGAGACGGCGCATGGCAAACTGCCGGTGCCCGCGCCCGCCACGGCGCTGATCTTGCAAGGCTATGATTGGCATGACGACGGGGTGCCGGGCGAGCGGGTGACACCCACCGGGGCCGCGATTCTTGCCCATCTCACCGGCGGCAGCCCCATTGCCAGCCGTCCACCCGGGCGGCTGCGCTGTACCGGATCGGGCGCGGGGATGCGGGTGATGAAAGGCCTGCCGAATATCCTGCGCGTGAGCGTCTTTGACACCGCCACGGCGGGCATCGCGCAGGACAGTCTTGTGCAATTCGCCTGCGATATCGACGACATGACGGGCGAAGAACTGGGCGCGGCGGTGGATCGGTTGCGCGAGATGGAGGGCGTGGTCGATCTCATGATGTTCAGCGGGCAGGGCAAGAAATCCCGCCCCGTCACGCGGCTTGAGTTGCTGGTGCAGCCGCAAGAGGCTGAGGCGGTCGCCGCGCGGGTCTTCGATCTGACTTCGACCCTCGGCCTCCGCCGCAGTCTTGTCGACCGGCTGATCCTCCCACGGGAAAGCGATGACAGCGGCCCGCTTCGGCGCAAGCGTACACGGCGCCCCGGTGGGCATGAGACCATTAAGGTCGAAAGCGACGATCTGGCCGAGGCCGAGACCCTGCACGCCCGCCGCAGCCGCGCCCGCGCGGCGGAGGGGTAGGTGCCAGTGATCTAACTTGCTTATCACCGGCCCGCGTGTGAAAACCCTCTGACGTCAGTTCAGGGGGCCGCATGGAAACGCCACTCACCGCCACGTTGCGCCAGTATGAGGTCTTCGTCGCCATCGCGGAAACGCTGCATTTCGGTCAAGCGGCGGCCGCGCTCGGCGTGGCGCAGCCGGCGCTGACGCAGCAGCTGAAACATCTCGAAACCGCCTTTGGCGGTGAGCTTCTCTTTGAGCGCAACCGCCGCCGGGTGATGCTGACGGACTTCGGCAAGTCGCTGCTGCCCGAGGCCCGCGCCCTGCTGCAACAGGCCCGGCGGGTCGAGGCATTGGCCGAAGCGGCGCGCAACGGCCAGCGCGGGCGCATCGAATTGGCCTATGTCGGCTCGGCCTCCTACGCGGGGATCCTCGGACGGCTCCTGCGCGAGTTGCGCGCGGGCGCGGCAGAGGTGGATCTGATCCTGCGCGAGTTGGACATGGACCTGCAAATCGCCGAGATCGTGGCGGGCAGGCTCGACGCGGGTTTCGTGCGCCTGCCGCTTTCCGGCGTGCCAGAGGATTTGGCCACCCGCACGGTTCATACCGAGGATATCCTGCTGGCCGTGCCGCCCGATCACCGCCTTGCCGAGGTGCCTTCCGTTGCCATGGCGGCGCTGCGCGAGGAGAGTTTCATCTTCAGCCACCTTGGCCCCGACATGGGCTTTGCCGCCTGCGCCTATCAACTCTGCGCCGATGCCGGTTTCGCCCCCCGCGTGGCCCATCGCGCGCCGCAGTTCACCGCCATCGTAAACTTCGTCTCGGCGGGTCTCGGGGTGGCTTTCGTCCCCGCCTCCGCCGCGCGGATGAAGGATGCGGGCGTGTCCTTCCTGCCGATCCGCGACGCCAAAGTGCAAAGCCGGATCGGGCTGGCCTATTTGCGCGATGCGCGCAATCCGGTCCTGCGCAGGCTGCTTGCCGCATTGGAGACCGAGGGCTGATTACCCGACCGCCGTGCCGCCACAGACAAAGACCGTCTGCCCGGTGATAAAGCCGCTGCGCGGATCGGCAAAGAAGGACACCGCCTGCGCCACATCTTCAGGTGTTCCCATTCGGCCCATCGGCACCGCATCGACAATGGCGCGGGTTTCCGGCGCGTCTTCCGGGTTGTTCTCCCAAAAGGCGGTGGTGGCGATGGGGCCGGGGGCGACGCAGTTCACGGTGATCCCGTCGCGCGCCAGTTCCAGCGCCCAAGTCCGCGCCATCGACTGGATCGCACCCTTGCTTGCGGAATAGAGCGTGCGGTCGATCTTGCCCTTGGTCACGCGGCTGGTGTTCATCACGATCCGCCCAGCCCCCGCCGCGCGCATCCCCGGCACGACCAGTTTCGCGGCCAGAATGCTGGGGCGCAGATTCAGATGCATGATCGGGTCGAAATCGTCGAGGGCGACAGCGTCAAAAGACGCAGGTTTCACGATGCCGACGTTATTGACCAGACAGGTGACCGGCCCCTGCGCGAGGATGTGTTGGAGGGCAGCCGTGGTCGCCGCGATGTCCGTCAGATCCACCCGCTGCGCATCCGCCCGAAGCGCGGGCTCTTCCGGTTCTTCGATATCCAGCACGAAGACACGCCAGCCGTCCTCACGCAGCCTGCGCGCGATGCCAAGGCCGATGTTGCGCGCCCCGCCGGTGACGAGCGCATGGCGCGGAGAGGGGGCTTGGGTCACGGGCGGCATCCTTTTTTCTATTCACTGTTTACTTATCACTACGCACTGGTGATAAGTAAACAACTGATATCCGGGAGGGGGATCATATGGCCAAAAGCATCATCATCGTGGGGGCGGGCACGATGGGCCAATCCATCGGCAGGCTCTTTGGCCAGCACGGCTGGAGGGTCCAAGCGGTCGACCCGACCGAGGCCGCGCGGGAGACATTTTTGGCCACGGTGCCGGGGTCGACCGCTTGCGCCGCGTTGGAGGAGGCAGGGCAGGCCAATCTCGCGCTGGAATGCGTGCCGGAAGACCTCGCGCTGAAACGCCGCGTGCTCGCCGCATTGGAGGGGGCCGTGCCGGAGGGTGCGCCGATCTTGTCCAACACCTCAGGCCTGAGGTTGGAAGCGATGACGGGGGAAATGGCCCGGCCCGAACGCGCTGTGATCACGCATTTCTTCAACCCCGGCGATGTGATCCCCGCCGTCGAAGTCGTCGCAGCTGAAGACGCGCCCGAAGGGCTTTGTGCCGAGGTCATGACCCTGCTGCGCGGGTTGGACCGGCGGCCCGTGCGGCTGGATCACGCGCCGCCTGGCTTCGTGGCCAATCGCATTCAGCATGCCATCATGCGCGAATGCCTGCATTTGGTGGACCAAGGGGTCGCCAGCCCGGCGGAGATCGACGAGATCGTGCAATGGTCCGTCGGCGTGCGCATGGCGCTTTCCGGCCCGTTCCGCCAGCGCGATCTGAACGGGCTGGGCACCCATCTGAGCATCGCCGAATACCTCTACCCAGACCTTTGCGACCGGCATGACCCTTCGCCCAGCCTCACCGCATTGGTCGAGCGGGGGCAGCTTGGCAAGCGCAGCGGCAAGGGGTTCTACGACTGGCCTGAGGGGGAGAGCTCAGGCCCGGCGGCGGAAGCCGCGCTGCGCCGTGTCATCGCCCTTGCCCGCGACAGCGCCGATTGATTTTCCAGAAAGCCGAGGACACCCATGACCGATACTCCTGCCATCATCTGCGTGGCCATCACCGGATCGCTGCCGACCAAGGCCGACAATCCGGCGGTGCCGATCGACATTAGCGAACAGATCGAAAGCACCCATGCCGCCTTTGAGGCCGGGGCGACGATCTGCCATGCCCATGTGCGCACCGCCGATGGCACCCCCACAGCGGACCCCGACCGTTTTGCGCGGCTGCAAGAAGGGCTGCGGGAACATTGCCCCGGCATGATCGTGCAATTCTCGACCGGTGGGCGTTCGGGCGCGGGCAAGAACCGGGGCGGGATGCTGCCGCTGCGGCCCGACATGGCCTCGCTTTCGGTGGGGTCGAACAACTTTCCCAACCGCGTCTATGAGAACCCGCCCGAGCTTGTCGATTGGCTGGCAGGCGAGATGATGACCTATAGCGTGCTGCCCGAGATCGAAGTCTTTGACCTCAGCCACATCCTACAGGGCAAGGCGATGGCGGAGGCGGGCAAGATCCCCGCCCGGCCCTATATCCAATTCGTCATGGGCGTGAAAAACGCCATGCCAGCGGATCGGGAGGTTTTTGATTTCTATATCAAAACCGTCAAACGGCTCTTCGGCGATATCCCGTGGTGCGCCGCCGGGATCGGGCGGCATCAGGCCGAGTTGAACGCATGGTGCGCCGCCGCGGGGGGCCATCTGCGCACGGGACTTGAGGATAACATCCGGCTGGACAAACAGACCCTCGCCCCCTCCAATGCCGCCCTCGTGGCCCGCGCGGCCGAGATCTGCGCAGAGGCCGGTCGCCCCGTCGCCACCGCGCAGCAGGCGCGTGAGATTCTGGGGCTGGCCTGAGGCCGCCCGGTCCACCGTGATAGATCAAGGAGATTGAGATGAAGAAACTGACATTCGCCCTCGCCACCTTTGCCGCACCGCTGGCGGCGCATGAGGGCGCGCATGTGCATCCCCATGGCAACGATCCATTCTGGGCGGTGGCGATGCTGTCGCTGGCGATCGTGATCCTTGCCGCGGCGGTGCTGCGCCGCAAGTAAGGCGTCAGCGCCGATCAGCCACCAAAGCCGCGCGATCCGCCCGCCCGACCAAAGCCGCCGCGCGATGCCGCGGTGGCACGGGTCATCGGGGTTTTGCCGATGGTGGTGCTGGGGCGGGTAAATTGCGAGGTGCTGAGCTTGGCCGCACCGCGATTTGTCGAATAGGTGCTGGAGCGCGCGGCATTGGTAAAGCGCCCATCGGAGGTTTTGTAAAGCGGCTGCGCCGCCGCCATGCCGGCGCGGTTGCTCATCATATTGCCGATCAGATAGCCCGCCAGCAGGGGCATGAAGATGCCGCCCGATCCGCCTTGGGTCGCTGCCTCTTCCGAGCCGCAGGCGCCTTCGCCATGCTGCTCTTCGCAGACCTCAAGGCTATCGTAGCGCGGGGCGGATTCCACATGAAGGGTTTGCGCCGCGTCAAAGGCGGTTTCGCATTCCTGCTCGCTGTACATCCCGCCACGCGCGGCGTCGGCAAGACAGCTTTGCAGGTCGGGGAAGGCGGCGGCGTCGACCTTTTCCTCCTCACAGCCGGCAAGGGTGAAGGCGGCGGCGCCGACGATGGCGATGGAAACCCGTTTCGAGCGTTTGGTCATAATGGTGGTCTTTCTGCCAAGGGGCGGCGGAGCGGTGGGCTATGCCACAATGTAGTGCGGTTTAAAGCGTGACAAATCCTGCGTGATGCGCGATCGGTCTTCGCGGATGCCGATGCCCGCGCAGGTCTCGCCCACGATCCAAGAGCCGATCACCGGGCGGAAACCGTCGAATGTGGGCAGCGGGGCATAGGCCTGCACGATGCGCGGATGTTCGGCGTAGTCGGCGTTTTGCGACTGTTCGATCACCTTGCCAGATTGGTGGATTGTGACCGACGCCCCCTCGCGCGAAAGGATCGGCTTGCGCACATGCGCCTCGGCCAGTTCCGCCGCGGCACGGTCAAAGGCGTCGGCGCAGGCGGGGGCGGCGGGGCCGCGTCCGGCGAGCGCATCGGCCACATCAGCCTCGAAAAACGCGGGCAGCAGATTGGGGTGGCCTTCGAACATCTGCCACAGCACCGGCAGAAGGCCCTTGTTGGACAAAAGCGCTTTCCACGCAGGCTCCAGAAACAGACAGCCTTGGATATGGGCGGCGTAGTTGTCGCGCAGCAGGTCTTCCCAAGGGTAGAGTTTGAACAGGACGGCAATGCGGCGGTCTTGATCATCAAGGAAGTGGCCATCGTCGCTCAGCCCGATCTTGTCGAGATCGCAGTAATGCGCGCCCAGCCCCGCCTCCCGTGCGGCCCAGCCGATGGCTTCGACAGTGCCGTAGTCTTCGGGGTTGTCGGCCACGGCGGTGAAATGCAGATCGCTGTCCGGCGCGAAGACATCGCCAAAGCGGGCGACCAGGGCCTCATGAATGCCGTTGAACTGATCCGTGCCCTCGGGCAATGCGCCCGCTTTCAACTGGTCCTCAAGCCACTGCCACTGAAAGGCCGCGCTTTCGTAAAGCGAGGTCGGTGTATCTGCGTTATATTCCAACAGTTTGGCCGGATTTGTGCCGTCATAGGCCAGATCGAAACGGCCATAGATCTCAGGATCGCCCCGGCGCCAGCTGTCGGCCACGAGGTCACGGTGGGCATCTGGAATGGCGAGGCGGGTCATCAACTCTTCGCTGGCGATGATCTTGGCCACGGCTTCACGGCACATGGCGTGAAGCTCGGTCGAAGGGTCTTCGATGTCATTCTCGATCTGGGTGAGGGTGAATGCATAGGCCGAGGTTTCGTCCCAATAGGGTTCGCCATGCATATCGGCAAAGGTAAAGCCGACCTCTTGCGCATGGGCGCGCCAGTCGGGTCTTTCGGGCAATGTGATCTTTTGCAACGGTTCGCTCCCCCGGTTTCGACCTCGCTTTTAATCGGCTTTGGGCCAAGCGGCCAGAGGGGGCGGCGGTTGGACGCGGCTGCACAGTCAAAAGCCTCGTAATCATAGTTATGTTGCTAATGTGCGCTGCCCCAGCTCCACCAGCACATCCGCTTGCCGCTTATCCGTACCGCCCTACGTCCCGAGGCAGCCGATAGCCGGAGGGGGCCGCTCCTCCGCCCCAATTTAGCCAAAGGAAATTGCCGTGGAAACGAATCTGACCATCAATGGCACGAAGCAGCGGCTGGATCTCGATCCCCGCACGACGCTGCTGGATGCGCTGCGCCACCATCTTGGACTGACCGGCAGCAAGAAGGGCTGCGATCACGGGCAATGCGGCGCCTGCACGGTCATGGTGAATGGCCGCCGGATCAACGCCTGCCTGACATTGGCCTGTATGCATGACGGTGATGAGGTGACCACCATCGAAGGCATCGGAGCGCCCGGCAACCTCAGCCCGCTGCAAGAAGCCTTTGTCAGCGAAGACGGGTTCCAATGCGGCTATTGCACGCCGGGGCAAATCTGCTCGGCCACCGCGATGCTGGAAGAGATCGCAGAGGGCTGGCCCAGCCATGTGACCGATGACCTGAGCGGCAAGCCCGCGCTGACGACGGAAGAGATCTCGGAACGGATGAGCGGCAACCTCTGCCGGTGTTCGGCCTATCCCAATATCGTCGAGGCGATCCGAAAAGCGGCGGGAGAAAGCGCATGAGACCATTCGACTATACCCGCGCCGAGAATACCGAAGCCGCCGCGCGCCAAGCGGCCAGCGGTGGCACCTTCATCGCCGGGGGCACCAACCTTCTCGATCTGATGAAGCTGGAGGTCATGACCCCCGAGACGCTGATCGACATCAACCGGCTCGACCTTGGCGAGATCGAAGAGACCGAAGACGGCGGGCTGCGCATCGGCGCCTTGGTGACCAACAGCGATCTGGCCAATGACGCCCGCCTGCGCAAGGGCTGGCCGGTGCTGAGCCGTGCGTTGCTGGCCGGGGCCAGCGGGCAGTTGCGCAACAAGGCGACGACTGGCGGCAATTTGCTGCAACGCACGCGCTGCCTGTATTTCTACGACCGCGCCATGCCCTGCAACAAACGCGAGCCGGGCACGGGCTGTTCGGCGAAGGAGGGGTTTAACCGCATCCTCGCCGTCTTGGGCACCTCGGAGCATTGCATCGCCACCCATCCCAGCGACATGGCCGTGGCCATGCGGGCGCTCGGGGCCGAGGTGGAGACGCTGAAAGAAGACGGCAGCACACGTCGGCTGACGCTGGATGAACTTTACCTGCTGCCCGGAGAGCGGCCAGATCAAGAGACCGTTCTTGAGCCGGGCGAATTGATCACCGCCGTGGTGCTGCCCGCGCCTGTGACGGGCAAACAGACCTACCGCAAGGTGCGGGACCGGGCTTCTTATGCCTTTGCCCTCGTCTCGGTCGCCGGGATCGTCGAGATGGAAGACGGGCGGATCACCCGTGCCGATCTGGCCTTTGGCGGGCTGGCGCCGAAACCTTGGCGCAATGCCGAGGTGGAGGATCTGCTGACCGGCAACGCGCCTTCCGAAGACCTTTTCAACAAAGCCGCCGATCTGCTGCTGGCAGAGGCCAAAGGCTATGGCGCGAATGATTTCAAAATCCCCCTCGCCCGCCGCACGCTGGTGTCGGTGCTCAATGAACTTACCGCGGAGGCCCAGCAATGACCGAGCAATTCAAGATGGACGCGCCTGCCACCGCCCGCAGGTTGGACGATATGGCGCAGGGGCTTGTCGGCGCGCCGCTGGACCGCCCCGAGGGGCCGCTGAAGGTGAGCGGCACGGCGACCTATGCCAACGAATGGCAGGTCGAAGGCATGGTGCATGGCGTCATGGTCCGCGCGCCGGGCAATAGTGGCCGCGTGGTCTTGGCCAACCGAGATGCCGTGGCGAATATGCCGGGCGTGCTGGCCGTGATCCAAGACGCGCGCCTGCTGCGCAACCCGGCCCAAGGCACCGCGAACCAAGCGCCGATTCAAGGGCCGGGAGAGGCCGCCTACCTCGGGCAATTGATCGCGGTGGTGGTCGCGGAAGAGTTCGAACAAGCCCGCCATGCGGCACAATCGCTGAAGGTGGAATTGGAAAACGGCGAGGTCATGCCGGTCGATCCCGCAACGGCGGCGGTTGAACCTCAAGAGGCGAAAACGCTGGATCAGGGCGATCTGGAGGGCGCGATGGCTCAGGCCGCTTTCTCGGTCGATGTGACCTACACCACCCCGTCGCATTCCAGCACCCCGATGGAACCGCATGCCTCAATCGCCTCATGGGACGGGGAAGACCTGACCCTGCGCGGCAGCTATCAGATGCTGAAATACAACCGCAATGAACTGTCCGATGCCTTGGGCATCCACCCCGACCGGCTGCGCATCCTGTCGCCCTATGTCGGCGGCGGCTTCGGGTCGAAACTCGGCATCGCGCCCGAGGCCGTCGCGGCGGCGATTGCCGCGAAAGAGGTGGGCCGCCCGGTCTCTGTCGCGCTGCACCGCCAGCAGGTCTATGAGGCGACGATGCGCCGGTCCGAAACCACGCAGCGGGTGCGCCTTGCCGCCGATGCCGAAGGTCGCCTGACCGGGCTGGGCCATGACGCGCGGGTGTCCAACCTGCCCGGAGAGAGCTTTGCCGAGCCGGTCTTGCAGGCGTCGCATTTCCTCTATGCCGGGGCGAACCGCAAGATGTCGATGGATTTGGCGCGGGTGCACCGGCTTTGCGCAGGCTCCGTCCGCGCGCCGGGCGAGGCGGTGGGCGTCACCGTTTTCGAAGGCGCGATGGATGAACTGGCCGATAAGATCGGCATGGACCCTGTCGAGCTTCGCCGCCGCAACATCCCCGAGAAGGACCCCGAGAGTGGCAAGGAGTTCTCATCCCGCCGTTTCCGAGAGGCGCTTGACAGCGGGGCCGAGACATTCGGCTGGGCCGACCGCCCCGGCGTCAAGGGCCGGCGCGAGGGGGAATGGCTGATCGGCTATGGCATGGCCTCCGCCGCACGGGTGAACGTGTTGATGGAGAGCCAAGCCCGCGTGACGCTGATGCCCGATGGCCGCCTGCGGGTCGAAACGGATATGACCGATATCGGCACCGGCACCTATGCGATCTTGGGCCAAATCGCAGGCGATATGATGGGCCTGCCGCGCGATGCGGTCGATGTGGTCTTGGGCGATACCACCCTGCCCCCGGCTTCGGGCTCAGGCGGGTCATGGGGCGCGTCGTCGAGCGGCACCTCGGTCTATCTGGCCTGCGAGGCGATCCGCAGACAGCTCGCCGCAAGGCTGGAGGTGGAAGAAGGCGATCTCATGCTCAAGGACGGCATGGCGACCTTTGACAACCAGACCCGCAGCCTGAGCGATATCCTGAACGGGGATGAGATTGCCAAAGTGGGTCACGTCCAGCCCGGCGATACTTCTGAGGCGGTGCGGCAGGCCACCTTCGGGGCCTATTTCGCCGAGGTCGCTGTGCATGCCGCCTCGGGCGAGACGCGGGTGCGGCGGATGCATGGCACCTTTGCCGCCGGGCGAATCCTGAACGCCAAGACGGCGCGGTCGCAATGTCTGGGGGGTATGACCTTTGGCATCGGCATCGCACTGACCGAGGAGCTGGCCTTTGACCCACGTGACGGCCATGTGGCCAACCACAACCTCGCGGAATACCACATCCCGGTGAACGCGGATGTGCCGCAGCTGACCGTCGATCTGTTGGAAGAGCGGGACGATTGGGCCAACCCGCTACAGGCCAAAGGGATCGGCGAATTGGGCATTTGTGGCGCGGCGGCAGCGATCACCAATGCAATCTACAACGCCACCGGCGTGCGGGTGCGCGACTATCCCGCCACCTTGGACAAGGTGATTGCCGGGATGTGATAAGACGGGGGCGGCCTGATGGCCGCCCCTTTTTTGCCGGTCTTGCGCTTGATGCCTACTGCCTCAGCCGCTGTTCCCAAGCCGCACGGAAGTCGGCATAGCGTTCCGCATAGGCCGAGGTGAGCGCGGAGTTGGGCGCGATGCTTTTGCGTATCTTCGGGGGGCGGATCACCTCGGCCTCCGCCGCCTCTCCATAGCCCAGCATCGCCAGCCGCGCCGCGCCGAGCGCCGCGCCCTGCGCACCGCTTTCTGGCACATCGAGGGTCAGCCCGGTGATGTTAGCGATCATCTGCAACCATGTCTCCGACTGGCTGCCGCCGCCCGCCACGCAGACCCGTTCGGGCAAGGAACCACAGTGGTCGAGGGCGCGACAGCAGTCGGCAAAGGCGAAGCCGACCCCCTCCATCACCGCCTGCACCATATCCGGCAACCCATGCCCGCGGCGCAGCCCGTGGAACGCCCCGGCGGCATCGGGGGCGTTATGCGGCGTCCGCTCGCCCGAGAGGTATGGCAGGAAGGTGATCGCGGAAGGCTGTTGCAGGTCCTGAACCATGCCCGCCAGCGCCGCCGGGCTTTGCCCCGTGATCTGACCCAGCCATGTCAAAGCGTCGGTGGCCGATAGGATCACCCCCATCTGGTGCCAGGTCTTCGGCACCGCGTGGCAGAAACTATGCACCGCGCTTTCGGTGTTGCTGGCGAAACGGCCGGTCACGGTGAATAGCACGCCAGAGGTGCCGAGCGACAGAAACCCCTGCCCCGGCTGCACCAGCCCCAGCCCCACGGCGGTGGCGGCATTGTCCCCCGCGCCGCCCGCGACAGTGACGTTGCCGACACCCCACTGAGCGGCAAGTTCGGCCCGAAGCCCGCCCGCCCGCGCGCTGCCTTCGACCAATCGCGGCATGTGATCGCGGCTAAGCTCCGTTGCGGCGAGCAGTTCATCCGACCAATCGCGTTTTTCCACGTCGAGCCAGAGTGTCCCCGCCGCGTCGGACATTTCCGAGACATGCTCCCCCGTCAGCCAAAGACCGACATAGTCCTTGGGCAGCAGGACCTTGCGGACCTGCGCGAAAATCTCGGGCTCATGTTTTTGCACCCATCGCAGCTTGGGCGCGGTGAAGCCCGCCATGACGATATTGCCACCCAGCCCGCGAAAATCGGCCCGTTCTTCCAGTTCCGCGCATTCGGCATGGGCGCGGCCATCGTTCCACAGGATCGCCGGGCGCAGGGGCTGATCGTTGGCATCCAGCAGCGTAGCGCCGTGCATCTGGCCCGAGACGGCAATGCCGCGCAGCGCCGCGAATGCCTCCGGGGCCGCGGCGCGGACCTCGGCGATGGCGCTCTCGCAGGCGGTGATCCATGAATGGGGGTCTTGCTCGCTCCACATCGGGTGCGGGCGCTGAACCTCCAATGGGGCATGACCCTCGGCCAAGGGCCGTTGGCCTTCGTCGATCAAAAGCGCTTTGACGCCCGAGGTGCCAAGGTCCAAGCTGAGATAGGTCATGCGGTACTCGTTACTTCACAAATGAGAGGGAGCCACCGGCAGGCTGCCGGTGGCCTTGGCCATTAGAACGGGCTGTCGGGATAGTAGAAATCCATCGCGTTCTCTTGCGTCACCAGCACCGAGCCGATCACGAAAGTGCCCGAGACCGGCGCGTTGGAGGTGAGGCCCACGGCGGTCAGCTCAATCGCGGTGGCGATCATCGACGGCGGGTAGGTCACATTGGCCGGGATCATCTCATCGCCATCGGCGGTGCGCTTGATCATCTCTTTCATACCGGCCCCGCCGAGCACGAATTTCACATCGTCACGCCCCGCCGCTTCGATCGCGGCCAGCACGCCAATCGCCATATCGTCGTCTGAGGCCCAAACCGCGTCGATATTGGGGTATTTCGACAGGAAATCCTGCATCACGGTAAAGCTGTCGTCGCGGTTCCAGTTGCCATGCTCCATGTCGAGCACATTGATGCCGGAGCCTTCGATCGCCGCGTTGAAACCCTCGACACGCTCGTTGTCGATGGTGGTGGGGATGCCGCGCAGCACGACGATGTCGCCGCCATCGGGCATTTGCTGGGCCATGAACTCACCCGACACCTTGCCAAAGCCGCTGTTGTCGCCCGCAACGTAAAGGTCTTGGATGCCTTCCACGGAAAGGCCACGGTCCACCACGGTAACCCATGCACCGCTGTCGGCAACGGCTTGCACCGGCGGGGTCAGCGGGTCGGATTCAAAAGGCAGCACCACCAGCGCGTCGATGTTGCGCGTGGCGACCATGTCTTCGATGTCGTTCACCTGTTTGCCGGGGTCCGACGCGGTGGCGAGAACGAAGTCGAGATCGGAATAGACCTCTTCCAGACGTTCGACGGTTTCCTTGGCGTGGAAGTTCATGCCCCCCGCCCAGCCGTGGGTCGCCGCCGGGATCGACACGCCGATGACTTTGGTGTCTTGGGCAAAGGCGGCGGTGCCAACAGCCGTGGCCAGCGCGGTGGCAATAAATGTTTTGGTAAATGTCATATTTGCTCCTCCCATGAAGCGTTCAACTACGGCTTAAAGCGCCGTCTTCCTTTCGCGCTGTAGGATTACAGCGAGAATGATGATAATCCCTTGGATCGCGCCGTTGAGATAGGGCGATACGAAATCGGTCAGGTTCAGGATATTGCCGATCAGGCTGAGGATCAGCACGCCGATGACGGTGCTCCAGACCCGGCCAAAGCCGCCCTTGAGCACGGTGCCACCGATGATCACGGCGGCAATCGCCTCCAGCTCCCACAGCACCCCGGTCGACGCCGAAGCCGAGCCAAGGCGCGGCACATACATGATCGTGGCAATGCCCACCAAGATGCCCAAGGCGGCGTAGGAGATCAGCCGCGTGCGATTGACGTTCACGTTGGAATAATGCGCCACATGTTCGTTCGACCCGGTGGCGGCGCAGTGGCGGCCATAGACGCTGCGCGACATGATGATCTCACCAATAATGACCACCAGTGCGAAGACGATGATCGGCCAGCTGATCCCTAGGATGCCGTCGAAATAGACGGGCCGGTAAAAGCTGCGCAGACCAAAATCCAGCGACAGGGTGCCGCCATCCGCCAGCCAAGTCACCAGCGAGCGGTAAATGCCCATGGAGCCGAGCGTGACGATGAAGGCTTCGATGCCGAGGGCGGTGATCAAAAAGCCGTTCAACAGCCCCGCCAGCAGCCCCGCGACGATGGCCGTGAACATGCCCAAGAGGATGATCGGCACGCCGACACCGAGGCTCGGCAAGGCGGCGTTCATCACCAAAATCATCAGCCCCGCGATAAAGGCCGCCATCGACCCCACCGACAGGTCAAGCCCGCCCGCGGTGATGACAAAGGTCATGCCCACCGCGATGATCCCGATAAAGGCCGAGCGGGCGAGGACGTTGGTGATATTCGCCGCACTCAGGAAGTTGGAATTCAGCGCCGTGCCGATCAGCAGCAGAACGATCAGCGCGATGATCGGCCCAAGGACAGACATCGACGGCATCCGGAAGCTTTTGGTTTGAGGTGTGGTTACATCTGTCATCTTCGGTTTCCTTAGGCCGTCATCGGCATTTGTTCAGCGCGCAGGCCCATCGAGAGGCGGACAATCGCGTCTTCCGTGATCTCGCCCGCGTTCAGCGTGCCGCTGACCTCGCCCAAACGCATAACCATCACGCGGTCGGCAAGGCCGATGAGTTCGGGCATCTCGGAGGTGATCACGATAATGGCGTGTCCCTGATCGGCCAGTTTGCGCAGGAAGGCATAGATTTGCTGCTTGGTGCCGATGTCGATGCCGCGGGTGGGTTCATCGACGATCAGGATGCGCGGCTCGGAGAGCATGATCTTGGCCAGCAACAGCTTTTGCTGGTTGCCGCCAGACATATTGCCCACACGCACATCACGGCTGCCCGCGCGAATGTCGAACTCGCCAATGGCCTCGGTCAGGGCGGTTTCCTCTGCGTTGCGATCAATCAGGAAGCCGCCGAATTTATGCAGGTTTTGCAGGGTCAGGTTCTCACGCATGCCGCGTTCCAGCAGCAGACCGCGCAGCTTGCGGTCTTCGGTCAGATAGCACAGCCCGGCCTGTTGCGCGTCGCTTGGCCGCTTGAACTGTACCGGCTCCCCAAAGAGGGTGACGCGCTCGGCACTCGCCGGGCGCAGCGCGGCAAGGCCCTCCATCACCTCGGTCCGGCCAGAGCCGATCAGCCCGCCCAGCCCGAGGATCTCCCCCTGTCGCAGCGAAAAGGACACATTGCTGGCAAAGCCCGGCACGCTGAGGTTTTCGACCGAGAGCACCTCTGGCGCGCCCCGCTCCACGCCGGGTTTGGCGGGGTAGAGGTCAGAGACATCGCGGCCCACCATGGCGGTGGCCATTTCGTCTTCGGTGATCTCAGAGGTCGGGCTGGATTGCACCACCGCGCCATCGCGCATGATGGTGACATGGTCCGAGATCTCGGCCACTTCGTCTAATTTATGCGAGGTGAACAAGACCGCCGTCCCCGCCGCGCGCAGGGCCGCGACCTGTTTGAACAGCACATCGGTCTCACGTTTGGTCAGCACCGCCGTCGGCTCATCCATGATCAACACCCGCGCATCGCGCGACAGGGCCTTGGCGATCTCGACCATCTGTTTGTCGGAATTCGACAGGCGCGAGACCAGCGCATCCGGAGAGACGTTGCAGGCCACCCGATCAAGATAGTCCCGCGTGCGCCGCCGCATCTCGGCCTTGTCGAGCAGCGGCCCGCGTTTCAACTCGCGGCCCAGAAAGATGTTCTGCTCAACAGTCAACTGCTCCGCCAAGTTGAACTCTTGGTGGATCATCACGATCCCGGCCATCTCGCCCTCGTGCAGACTGTCGAAACGGACCGCTGCACCGTCAAGTTCGACAGCGCCTTTGGAGGGCAGTTGATAGCCCGCCATGATCTTCATCGTCGTCGATTTGCCCGCCCCGTTCTCACCGATCAGCGCATGCACGGTCCCCGGCTCTAGCGCGAGGGTCACGCCGTGCAGCACTTCGATCGAGCCGAAGCTCTTGCTCACGTCGCGCAGGGCAAGAACGGGGGTGGCACTCATAGCTTGGTCCACGCCGCATCATTGGCCGAGGAGGTGACACAAGCGTTGATGAAACGCATCCCCGCCATGCCCGCCGTGATGTCCGGCAGCACGCCCATGGCGCTTTCGCGGCTCGCCCCGCCCTGCACGGCGCGGATCGCATCGGCGGCCTCGTTATAGATCGTGGCAAACCCTTCGAGGTACCCTTCGGGGTGGCCGCCGGGAATGCGGCTTACCGATTGCGACGCCTCAGACGCCCCTGCCCCGTTGCGGGTGATCAGACGCTTCGGCTCGCTCAAGGGCGTGAACCACAGGTAGTTAGGATCCTCTTGCGACCATTCCAAACCACCCTTGTCGCCATAGATACGCAGTTTCAGCGCGTTCTCATTGCCCGGGGCCACTTGGCTTGACCACAGCATGCCGCGCGCGCCACCGGCGAAGCGCAGCATCATATGGGCGTTGTCATCCAGCTTGCGCCCCGCGCCCCAGCTTTGCAGATCGGCGGCAAGGCTTTCGACCTCCAGACCGCTGACAAAACAGGCGAGGTTATGGGCATGGGTGCCGATATCGCCCACCGAACCGCCCGCGCCCGAGCGTGCGGGATCGGTGCGCCATTCGGCCTGTTTGACGCCTTCGTTCTCCATCGGCGCGGTCAGCCAGTCCTGCGGATACTCCGCCTGAACAATGCGGATCTCGCCCAGATCGCCTGCCGCCACCATGGCCCGCGCTTGGCGGATCATCGGATAGCCGGTGTAATTATGGGTGAGGATGAACAGCGCCTCGGCCTCCGCGACGCTGGTCGCCAACGCCTCCGCATCCTCGAGCGTGGAGGTCAGGGGCTTGTCGCAGATCACATGGATGCCCTTGGCCAAGAACGCCTTCGCGGCAGTAGCATGGACGTGGTTGGGCGTGACGATCGAAACCGCCTCGATCCCGTCCTCGCGGGCGGCTTCGGCCTCGGCCATCTCTTCGAAACTGCCGTAGGAGCGCGGGATGCCCAAAGCCTCCGCACTGGCGGCGGATTTCTCGGGGGTCGAAGACAGCGCGCCCGCGACCAGATCGAACCGGTCGTCGATGCGCGAGGCGATGCGGTGGACCCCGCCGATAAAGGCGTCATTGCCGCCGCCCACCATGCCAAGTCGAATACGTGCCATCAGTCGATCCCCAGCATTTTGCGGTTTGCCGCCTCATCGGTGCCGCCATCGGCGAAGTCGTCAAAGGCTTTGTCGGTCACGCGAATGATGTGATCTGAGACGAATTGCGCCCCCTCACGCGCCCCGTCTTCGGGGTGCTTGAGGCAACATTCCCATTCCACCACGGCCCAGCCATCGAAATCATTCGCCGCCATTTTGGAAAAGACAGCGCCGAAATCAACCTGCCCGTCACCCAGCGACCGGAACCGCCCGGCGCGGTCTGTCCAACTTTGGTAGCCCGAATAGACCCCCTGACGGCCCGTCGGGTTGAACTCGGCATCCTTGACGTGGAACATCTTGATCCGGTCTTTGTAGATGTCGATATTATCAATGTAATCAAGACATTGCAGGACGTAGTGACTGGGGTCATAGAGCATGTTAGCGCGCGCGTGATTGCCCGTACGCTCCAAAAACATCTCATAGGTGATGCCATCATGCAGGTCTTCGCCGGGGTGGATCTCATAGCAGACATCGACACCGCAATCCTCGGCATGGTTCAAGATCGGCAGCCAACGCGCGGCGAGTTCGTCAAAGGCCGTCTCAATCAGCCCCGCCGGGCGCTGCGGCCAAGGGTAGACATAGGGCCAAGCCAAAGCGCCCGAGAAGGTCGCATGCGCCCCGATCCCCATGTTCTTGGACGCCGAAAGCGCCAATTTGACCTGCTCGACCGCCCATTCCTGCCGCGCCTTGGGATTGCCGCGCACTTCTTCGACGGCGAAGCCGTCAAAGGCCGTGTCATAGGCCGGATGCACGGCGACCAACTGACCCTGAAGGTGGGTCGAAAGCTCGGTCACCTCCACGCCGTTTTCGACCGCCTTGCCCTTGAACTCATCGCAGTAATCCTTGCTCGACGCGGCCTTGGCCAAGTCGATCAGCCGCGCGTCCCAACTGGGCACTTGCACGCCTTTGTAGCCACAATCGGCGGCCCATTTGGTGATGCTGTCCCAAGAGTTGAAGGGCGCCTCATTGCCCGCGAATTGCGCCAGAAACAGCGCCGGTCCCTTGATCGTCTTCATAATGTTCCTCCCTTTCCCCGGCTCAAACGAACCGGTTTACGATGTTCTCCAGAATTTCCTGCCGGCCCGAGCGGGGCTGCGGGTTAATGCCGTCTTGGACGACCTGCGCGGCGATTGAGGCCAGATCCCCCTCCAGCATCGCCTTGGCCTTGGGCGTCTCCCACCCCGCGTAGCGCTCGGCGCGCATGGCCTCAATCGTGCCATCCTCCAGCATGGCTGCGGCGGCTTTGAAGCCCCGCGCGCAGACATCCATCGCGCCCGCATGGGCCGCGACCAGATCGACCGGATCGAGCGATTGCCGACGCAGCTTGGCGTCGAAATTGGTGCCGCCGGTGGTGAAACCACCCGCCTTCAGCACCTCGTAATAGGCCAGCGCCACTTCGGGCACGTTGTTGGGGAATTGATCCGTGTCCCAGCCCGATTGATAGTCGTTGCGGTTCATGTCGATCGAGCCGAAAATCCCCAAGGATGCGGCGAGCGCCAGTTCATGCTCGAACGAATGGCCTGCAAGGATCGCATGGCCCTGTTCGATGTTCATCTGAACTTCGTTCTCCAGCCCAAACTCCTTGAGGAAACCATAGACCGTGGCGACATCGAAATCATACTGGTGTTTGGTCGGTTCCTGCGGCTTGGGCTCAACCAGAATGGCGCCCTTGAAGCCGATCTTGTGTTTGTATTCCACCGCCATCTGCAAAAAGCGCCCGGCCTGCTGGCGTTCGCGTTTCAGATCGGTGTTCAGCAGAGTCTCATAACCTTCGCGCCCGCCCCAGAGGACGTAGTTCTGACCGCCCAGCTTATGGGTCGCATCCATGCAGGCTTTGACCGTGGCGGCGGACCAAGCGAAAATCTCAGGGTCGGGGTTGGTGGCCGCGCCCGACATGAAGCGCCGGTGACCAAAAAGGTTCGCCGTGCCCCAAAGCAGCTTGGTTTTGGAGCCTTCCATCTTGGTGCCGAGATAATCAATGATCTCTTCGAAATTGCGTAGGCTTTCGGCGAATGTGTCCCCCTCGGGGCGGATGTCGGCATCGTGCCAGCAAAAGAAGGGCGCGTTCAGCAGATCGAACATCTCAAAGGCCACATCGGCCTTGAGCTTTGCCAAATCCATCGTGTCACCGAACCACGGGCGATCGAAGGTCTGCCCGCCAAAGGGATCGCCGCCCGGCCATGCGAAGGAGTGCCAATAGGCCACGGCAAAGCGCAGGTGGTCTTCCATCCGTTTGCCCATGACGATCTCGTCAGGGTTGTAGTGGCGAAAGGCCAGATCGGCCCCCTCGGGATCATAGGTGAGGGGCTTTATATCTTTAAAGAAATCAGTCATCTATCTTGGCCTTCATCTTATCGGTCAATGTGTCGGCGGGCAGATTGTCCCGCACATAAATCGTCGGCACGAGGTCCGGCATCGGCGGCAATTCCTTTTGGTCGATCAGCGCCCGCAAGACGGTGAAGGCGCGGTTGATCTCGACATCTGGGCGCTGGTCGATCACCAGATCGATATGCCGATCAAGCAGCGCCTGACGCGAATGCGCGACCAGTTCATGCACCACGCAGAAGGGCCGTGTGCCCTGCCCCTCTTGCAGGGCGGCGATCAACCCGCTGTTGCCCGCGCCCACGTTGTAAAGTGCTGTCAGCTCCATCTGGCCGAGCGCCTGACGCGTCTGCGCGTTCAGCACCTGCGCGTCGTCCTTCGTCATGATCGGATCCAGCAATTCAACCTGCGGGAAATCGGCCTGCAACACTTCGCGAAAGCCGGTCAGACGCTCTGCGTGGTCGCGCGCGTCCAGCGAGCCTGCAAAGGTCTGCACCCGTCCGCCCTGCCCGCCATGGGCAAGCCCCACCATGCGGCCCGCCGTGCGCCCGGCGGCGATGTTGTCGATCCCGATATAGGCGGCGCGGGCGGCCTGCGGCAGGTCGGAGACGAGGCCCACCACGGCCACCCCCTTGTCCCGCAGGGCGGCCAAAGGTGCCTCAAGCGCCGCGCTTTGCAAACCGACGATGGCGACACCGTCGAAATCCCGTGCCAGCAGGTCCGAGATGCTGTCTTGCAGCCCTTCGACGGCGAAGGCCGCGACCTCGATCACCTCGGCGGTGACGCGTTCGGTGGCCTGATGGGCGGCGGTATGGTCGATGTGTTGACGGATGCGGTTGAAAAAGGCGTTGGAGCCGCGGGGGATCAGGAAAGCGAGCCGGTAGACCCGCCCGCGTGACAGGTTCGCCGCCGCGACATTGCGCACATAGCCAAGCGCCGCGACCGCTTCGCGCACCTTGGCGATGGACTTTTCCGCCACGTTGCCGCGGTTGTTGATCACCCGGTCCGCGGTGGCATAGCTCACTCCGGCAGCGCGTGCGACATCGCTCAACGTCGGACTTGTCATGGCCCCTCCCCTGCGCGCCGACCCTCCCAGCCTGCGCATCTCGGGGCCTATCTAGGGGGATATTTTGATATACGTCAATCATTTTTGATAGACGTATATCATTTTTCGGGAATAGGGCGGGGCGGTGGCGAACGCAAACCGCCCCTAAGGGGCTGAATGTTATAGAATTCTCGTATCGAAACCGACCGAAGACTTACTGCGCCGCGGTCTCGCTGGCTTGCAACGGGCCGGGGTGAATGCAAGCGACTCGATGCAGCGACTCGCCCGGTTGCGGCACCACCTGCGCGCAATCCGCCTGCGCCCGCGGGCAGCGGCCACGGAAAACACAACCCGAGGGCGGGTTCATCGGTGAGGGCATGTCGCCCGACATCGGCACGATCTGCTTGGCGCGCTCGGCGATCGGATCGGGGATCGGCACGGCGGAAAGCAGGGCCTGCGTGTAGGGATGCTGCGGGTCGTCGTAGAGCTGCGCCTTCGGTGCCTTCTCCATCACGCGGCCAAGGTAGAGCACCATGACCTCGTCCGAGATGTTTTTCACCACGCTGAGGTCATGGGCGATGAAGATCATCGCGAGCCCCAGATCGCGCTGCAACTCTTTGAGAAGCTCGATCACCTGCGCCTGAATTGAGACATCGAGCGCCGAAACCGGCTCGTCGCAGATCAGGAGCTTCGGCTCCACGATCAACGCGCGGGCGATGCCGATGCGCTGGCACTGGCCGCCGGAGAACTCATGCGGGTAGCGGTTGATCATCTGCGGCAGCAGGCCCACGCGCTCCATCATCTGCGCCACCCGGGCGCGGCGCTCGCGGGCGGGCACGTCGGGGCGGTGGGTCTTCAGCGGCTCGGCGATGATCTGCCCCAGCGTCATACGCGGATTGAGCGAGGCGAGCGGGTCCTGAAATACCATCTGGATCTCGGACCGGTAGGGCTTCATCCGGCGCGGGGAGAGCGACAGGAGATCTGTCTCGCTCTGCCACATGACCTGACCCTCGGCCGGAACCATCTGGATCAACCCGCGCGCAAGGGTGGACTTGCCGCAGCCGGATTCGCCCACGACGCCGAGGGTCTTGCCGGGCTCGAGATCGAAGCTGACGCCGTTCACCGCGTGGAGCAGGCGCGGCTTGGTCCAAGGCATGTCGCCGGCGCGGGTGATCGGGAATTTGACGTGCAGGTCGCGGACCGAAAGAAGCGGGCTCATGCGGTGACCTCCGCGATGGGACGGTGGCAGGCGCGGGCGCGGGCGCCGTCGAAGGGTGCGAGCGGCGGCATCACGCGGCAATCCTCGCCGGCGTAATCACAGCGCGGGCGGAAGGGGCAGCCCTCGGGGGGCGCGGCCATGTTTGGCGGGTTGCCCGGGATCGCCTTCATGGTGGCGTCCTCGTCATCGACGCGCGGCACGGCGGCCAAAAGGCCGCGGGTATAGGGATGCGTGGGCTCGGCAAAGAGCGGCTCGGTCGGGCCCTGCTCCATCACCCGGCCGCCGTACATCACCAGCACCCGCTCGCAGAAGCCCGCCACGACGCCGAGGTCATGGGTGATGAGGATCGTGGCCATGCCGAAATCCTTTTGTAGATCGCCCAAGAGGTCCATGATCTGCGCTTGCACGGTAACGTCGAGCGCGGTGGTCGGCTCGTCCGCGATCAACAGGTCCGGCTTGCACAGCAGCGACATGGCGATCATCACCCGCTGGCGCATCCCGCCGGAGAACTCATGCGGAAAGAGGCGGATACGCTCCTTGGCGGCGGGAATTTTCACCGCGTCCAGCATCCGCACCGATTCTGCCAGTGCGTCGCGCTTCGATAGTCCCTGGTGTAGGGTCAGCACCTCGGCCATCTGCTCGGAAATCCGCATGTAGGGGTTGAGCGAGGTCATCGGGTCCTGAAAGATCATCGCGATGCGCTCGGCCCGGATCTTGTTCAGCACCTTGGGCTTGGCGCCGAGGATTTCCTGCCCGTCGAAACGGATCGACCCACCGGTGCGCCCGTTGGGCGCTAGCAGTCCCATGATCGAGAATGCGGTCTGCGATTTGCCCGAGCCGCTTTCGCCGACAATGCCGAGGGTCTCGCCCCGGTTGATCGAGAGCGACAGGTCGTTGACCGCGTGAACGGGTCCGTCGTCGCCCTCGAAGGTGACGTTGAGCTTGTCGATTTCCAGCAGAGACATCAGCGATCCTTGGGGTCGAGCGCGTCACGAAGCCCGTCGCCTATGAAGAACAGGCCGAAGAGCGTGAGACAGAAGAACAGCAGCGGGAAGCCCAACTGCCAGGTGGTGCCATAGGCGATGGTGCCCGCGCCTTCGGAGATCAGCGCCCCGAGGGAGGTCAGCGGTTCCTGCACGCCAAGGCCGAGGAAAGAGATGAAACTTTCCGTGAGGATCATCAGCGGGACCAGCAGCGTGGCATAGACGGCGATCACGCCCAGCAGGTTGGGCACGATGTGGCGCAGGATGATGACCGGGGCCGAGACGCCGGTGGCGCGGGCGGCCTCGACGAACTCGCGGCCCTTGATGGTCAGGGTCTGGCCGCGCACGATGCGGGCCATCTCCATCCAAGAGATCAGGCCGACGCCGGCGAAGAGAATGGTGATCGACCGGCCATACATGACCAGCAGCAGGATCAGCACGAACATGTAAGGCACGGCCATGAAAATATCGACGAGCCGCATCATGATGCTGTCGGTCCGCCCGCCGAAATAGCCCGCCACCGCGCCGTAGAGCGTGCCGACCACACAGGCGATCAACGCGCCGACGAGGCCCACGGCGAGGCTGATCTGCGTGCCCTGCACGGTGCGTGCAAAGAGGTCGCGGCCCAGATCGTCAGTGCCGAAGTAATGGCCGCTCTCAATCGATGGGCCGCCCAGTTCGGCGATCTGGCCCATGACGTTGTAGTCGAGTTCCTCGTTCGACCATTGCGCGAGGCTGTTGCCAAAGAGTGCGAAGGCCACGACGAAGCCGAGGATCACCAGCCCCATCAGCGCCGCCTTGTTGCGGAAGAACCGCCGCCGCGCGTCAGCCCAGGGGGAGCGGCCCTTGGCGGCGATCTCGGTGGCCTCGACCCGTTGTTCGGATGTCATCACCATGTCAGTACCGGATCTTGGGGTCGATCCACCCGTAAAGGATATCGACCACGAGGTTAAAGAAGATGGTCAGCGCACCGACGAGGATCGTCACCCCCATCATCACCGCGTAGTCGCGGTTCAGCGCCGAATCGACGAAGGCCTTGCCGATGCCGCCGGTGGAGAAATAGATGTCGACCACCACGGAGCCGGTGATCATCGCCACGAAGGCCGGCCCGAGGTAGGAAATCACCGGCAGCATCGCAGGTTTCAGCGCGTGGCGCAGGATCACCCGCCGTTCGGGCAGGCCCTTGGCGCGGGCGGTGCGGATGTGGTTCGACGTCAGCACTTCCAGCATCGAGGAGCGCGTGATCCGCGCGATCGAAGCCATGAAGGACGTGGACAGCGCGATCACCGGCATGATCCAATATTCCGGCCCCTGCCAGCCGCCACCCGGCAGCCAGCCCAGCCAGAGCGTGAAGACCAGCACGAGGATCGGCGCCATCACGAAGTTCGGCAGCACCTGCGCGCCGATGGAGACGCCGACGGCGGCATAGTCCAGTACCGTATTGTGCCGCACGGCGGCGGCGACGCCGAGGCCCACGCCGACGATGACCGCCACGGCGAAGGACAAAAGGCCGTAGGTCAGCGTGATCGGGAAACCTTGGGCGATGATCTCGTTCACCGAACGGTCCTTGTAGACGAAGCTCGGCCCGAAATCGAACTCGGTGACGATGCCCCAGACGTAGGAGGTGATCTGCTTCCACAGCGGATCGTCCAGCCCGTATTTCGCATTGAGGTTCGCCAGCACCTGCGGCGGCAACTCGCGCTCCGAGGTGAAGGGGCCGCCGGGGGCGGAATGCATCAGCAGGAAAGAGATGACGATCAAGACCAGAAGCGTCGGAATAGCGATGGCAAGGCGCTTGAGGATGTAACTGAGCAAGAGGCGCGCGCTCCGAATACGGGGTTTGTGGGGGTGTAGAATAGAATCGGGCAGCCCGTGCCATAACCGCCGGGCTGCCCGAATGTCGAGAGGTTACTCTGCGGTACGGTAGAGGTCTTTGCCGTACCAAGTGTTGTTCACGTTGTTCTCGGGCAGACCTTCGATGTCTTCCGCGATCATGTCAACGTTCGCGTAATGGTAGATCGGGATGATCGGCATTTCCTCGGCCAAGATCTTCTCCGCCTCTTGATAAAGCGGCTGCGGATCTTCGGCGGTCTTGCTGTCCTTCATGAGCTTGTCATAAGCGTCGTTATAGAACTCGCCGTTGTTGTGGCCCGAATAGGAAGTCATGAGGTCGAGATAGGTCGACGCCTCGTTGTAGTCGCCGCACCAAGCATAACGCGCCATGTCGTAGTCTTGGTTCTGCATCCGGTCGGTGTGGACCTTCCACTCATAGTTGTCGAGCGTGAGGTTCACGCCGATCTGCTTGAGCATCTGCGAGGCCGCGATGGCGATCTTCTTGTGATCTTCCGAGGTGTTGTACTGCAACGTCAGATCCAGCGGGTTGTCGGGGCCGTAGCCCGCCTCGGCCAGCAGCTCCTTGGCCTTCTCCACGCGCTGCGCTTGGTCCATGTTGTCGGCCCAGTCGAGCTCGGGCCGCTCGAAGTCGGCGATCGCCCAGTGGGTCCAGTTGTACGAAGGCTTCTGGCCGCCCTGCAGGATGCGATCGACGATGATGTCGCGGTCGATGGCATAGGCCAGCGCCTTGCGCACATTGACGTTTTTCAGCGCCTCCGGCCCCTTGTCGCCCACGTTCAGCATGTAGATGTAGGAGCAGTTATAGGGGGTCGAGACCGCCTGTTCGGGGTACTCTTTCTTCAGGCGCGGATACTGCCCGGCGGGGATGTCCACGCGGTCCAGCTCACCGGCCAGATAGCGGGTCAGGGCTTGGTTCACGTCGTTGATCGTCAGCGCGATGATCTCTTCCATCACCACGTTCTCGGCGTCCCAATAGGTGTCGTTCTTCTCCATCACGACACGCTCGCCCAGCTGGTGTTCGACCAGCGTATAGGCGCCGTTGCCGACAAGCGTGCCTGCATCGGTCCAGTCGTCGCCATGTTCCTCGACCACGCTTTGCAGCACGGGGAAGGTCGAGCCGTGCACCAGCATCTGCGGGAAATAGGGCAGCGGCGTGGTGATCTTGACCTCAAGCGTGTGGTCGTCGATGGCGCGGATGCCGAGTTCCTCGGGGGATTTGTCCCCGGCGATGATCTCGGGCGCGTTCTGGACCTGCATCAACTCCATGTACCAGGCGTATTCCGAGGCGGTCGCCGGGTCGGCCAGACGGCGCCAGGAATAGACGAAGTCGTTCGCGGTGACCGGCTCACCGTTGGACCACTTGGCGTCGTCGCGCAGGTTGAACGTGTAGGTCTTGCCGTCTTCCGAAACTTCGTGGTCGAGCGCGACGCCGGGGACCAGCTCACCGTTGCCGTCCTCGTTGTAGAGCCCCTCGAAGAGGTTGCGCAGCACATCTGAGCCTTCGACGTCGGTGTTGATCTGCGGGTCCATCGACTTGATCGCGTCGAGCAGCCAGAAGGTATAGGTCTGATCTTCGGCAAGATTCACGCCCTCGGGCACATCGGCGGCCTGGGCCTGAAACGCAAGGCTTAGCGCCAATGCGGAGGAGGCGAGTGTCGTGCGTAGCTTCATGGTGACTCTCCGTTGTTTGAAAGTTCGTGTTCTGATTGAAAAGTAATCAATCGAAAACGAAGAGCACATGCAAGACGTTGCCTCGCGTCAGCCAAACACGGCGGCTTCGCGCCGAGGCGGCGCGAGGTTGTGAAGATTGGCCCCCGCCCCCGGTCTGCCCCGGGCGGCGGGGTTCAACGTGGCAACGGGCGCGACTAGCCGCGTGCGCCCCAAGTATCGGACAAGCGGTAGCCGCCCGGCCAAGGGTCATCGGGGTCGAGCATATGTTGGTGGATGCCCGTGACCCAGCCCCGGCCCGACAGTTCCGGCAGGATGGCCATATGTTCGCCCACCTGCGTCTCGCCCAAGATACGCCCCGTGAAGGTCGACCCGATCAGCGACACGGTGGTCAGACTGTCCTCCAGCCCCATTTCCCCCCGCGCGTGCAGCAGGGCCATCCGCGTGCAAAGCGCTGTGCCAGTGGGGGAGCGGTCCACCTTGCCGGGCTGGATCGCGACCGCCGCCCCGGCGCGCAGGCCGGCCTCATCGCGGGTCACCGGACCGGCGAACAGGCAGAAAGAGAAATGCTGCCAATCAGGGTTCTCAGGGTGGTCGAACCGCATCGCCGCATTGGCCGCATCGGTGATCCGCACGCCAAACCGCGCGATGTCATGGGCCTCATGCGCTTCCAGCGAAAACCCCATTGCGGCGGCATCGACGACGACGAAACTGTCGCCGCCATAGGCGGTATCGACGGTGAGCGTGCCCAGCCCTTCGACCTCAAGCGGCACATCCAGACGCGCCGCGAAGCTTGGCAGGTTCTGCACGAAAATACGCTCCGCTTTGCCATTGCGACATTCGGCGCGGACCTTCACCAGCCCGCCCGGCGCTTCGAGGGTTAGCTCCGTCACAGGCTCCGTCATCGGCAGGATGCCCCCGTCGAGCAGTACGGTCGAGACGCAGATCGAATTGGAACCGGACATCGGAGGCGTGTCCTCCGGCTCCATGATGATGAAGGCCGCATCGGCGCGGGGGTCTTTCGGCGGCACCAGCAGGTTCACATGGCGAAACACCCCGCCGCGCGGCTCGTTCAACACGAAGTTGCGCAGGGTTTCATCCCGCGCGATCCAGCGGCTCTGCTCCCACAGCGTCTCGCCCGGCGGCGGGGCGACACCGCCCACGATCACATCGCCCACCTCACCCTCGGCATGGGCCGAGATCACATGAACCGTCTTGCTGCTACGCATTGCTTGTTTCCTCTTCGGCCAGCCATGGCGGCAAAGCCTCCCCGGCCTGCCCGGTCACGGCTGCCTCGACACAGTCCGCGATACTGCCAAAGCGCACATCCCGGCCCGACAGTCCGGGGGCGTAATGGGCGTATTTACCGGAGTTCGTCATCAACACCTTGGCCGAGGGCGGGAAGACCGGCTCGGAGATCGAACACCAGCAGATATCGGGCACGACTTGCACGCCCGCCGCCTCGAGCCGCGCCACGGTGCCGTCATCGCGCGCCGCTTGTAACGTGTCTTGGCCAAGCGTCACGATCACCGCCGTGTCGGCATGGCGCTTGCGCCCGGCGAGGGCGGTGTCGAGCGCGCGGCATTCGGCATGAGAGAAATGTGGGCTCCCAAAGGCCACGAGGTCAACCGTCGCGGCTCCGGCGTTGAACTGCCGCCAAACGCGGCGCAGGTCATCGGCTGTGAGGCGAACGGTATCGGCCTCTGCGACAGGGGGCAGATCGGCCTCGGGTGTGATCCCGGCGACATGCAGCATTGGGGCCGCGGAGGTGGTACCAAAGGCCGCGCAGAGCGCTTTGAGATCATCCTCATTCGGGGCGGCCCCCTCCAACCCGCGCAAAAGCGGGATCCGGTCCGGGGCGGCCTGCCCCGCAAGCCAGCCCAGCATCGGCCAGATCGCCTCGTCATATTGCACGGGCAGTTCCACCTCGATCACCCGGCGCGGGGCGCGATGTTCTTCCAGATAGACCCCGGAGAGCGGTGCGCGCGCGGTGAGCGCGATGCACAGGTCGAGGAAATCGGGATGTTTCACCGTCCGCGCGCCAAGCACGCTATTGGCATAGATCACCGCGTTGGACTCCGACCATGCGATGAACTCGCCGCGTTCGGGCGGGGCGGGCAATTGGTAGGGCGCACAGGTGAAACTGGGCCGCGCGCCCATGGTGACATAGGCGTCGGCCAAACGGCTGGCGGGCAGGCCGAAGTCCGGCGGCACGCCTTGGGCGCGCCAATTGCCGTGATCGACCGAGATGGCATTCATCGTCGTCGGCACACGCACCTTCGAGCCCATATCGGCCATGGTCTGGGCAAAGAGCAGGTTGGCGGGGCTGGCGTAGATGCAGCCGTCGATATGCACGCGCGTCACATCGACCAGCCGCTCGGCCCCCTGCCCCCGCGCCATGGTGCAGGTGATCTCCATCGCCAGTTGCACGGCCTTGCCTTCGACCCCGTCCAGCATCGCCTGATCCTCGGCGGTGAGATGCAGGGCGCGGGCGGGCCTGTCCGACAGGGGCAGATCCCAGTCATCGGTGCTGAGCATCTCAGGCGTGATCCGCGCGCTGCGGGATTTGGCGAGCAGGTCGTAATCCTCGGCCCCGAGTCGCAGCACCGCGAGCGGCTTGTCGAACATCTTGCCCGCGATCAACGCGCCTAGGGTCAGGATGTCTTCGGCCTCACGAAACACGAGGGCAGCAGGGGCATGACCGTTCAACGCCAGTTCCAGCAGCACGCCGCTGCCGGTGCAGGAGCCGCGGCTGGTGGGCATGAGCAGGATCTTCCCCGCCAGCGACTGACCGCAGAGCGGGTGATGCGCGTCGATGACCTTGCCCGTGGCCGGATCGACGCCGCCCCAGAAACTCAGCCCCTCAGAGGAAGCCAGCACCGCGCCTTGGGCCGCGGCGGGAACGATGATTTGCGCCATGGGGTGCCCCTCCAATTCAGGTGACGACAAAGCCGTGCGCGAAGGGGTCACGCTCGTCAATGAAAATGGTGTTAAAGCCCGTCACCCGCGCCCAACCGGCGATGGAGGGGATGATCGCGGGCCTGCCCGCCACCTCTGCCGCCGCTTCGACACGGCCTTTGAACATGGAGCCGATGATGGATTCATGCACGAAATCATCGCCCACATTCAGCTTGCCCTTGGCCGCAAGCTGAGCCATCCGCGCCGAGGTGCCAGTGCCGCAGGGCGAGCGGTCGATCGCCTTGTCACCGTAGAAAACCGCGTTGCGGGCATGGGCCTCTCCCGCGCGGGGGGCGCCGGTCCAGAGGATATGGCTCAGCCCGTTGATCGCAGGGTGTTCGGGGTGGATGAACTCATATTTCGCATTGAGCGCGGCACGGAGTTTCGGGCTAAGACCGACCAGTTCGGAGACCGAGAAATCCGCCATATCGCGGAAATTCTTCTGCGGCTCGACGATGGCATAGAAGTTCCCGCCATAGGCCACATCGACCACCACTTCGCCCAAACCCTCGACCTCTGCCGTCAGCCCTTCGGCGTGGAGGAAGGCGGGCACGTTGCTCAGGCGCACCTCTTCAACGAAACGCCCCTCTTGCCGGTAGGTCACATCGACCCGCCCGGCAGGGGTTTCAAGGCGCAATTGGCCGGGGGTGGCGGGGGTGACCAGCCCGTTCTCAAGCGCGATGGTGACGGTGCCGATGGTGCCGTGGCCGCACATCGGCAGGCAGCCCGAGGTCTCGATGAACAGCACCGCGATGTCGCAATCATCCCGCGTCGGCGGGTAAAGGATCGCGCCCGACATCTGGTCGTGCCCACGCGGCTCAAACATCAGACCGGTGCGGATCCAGTCGTATTCCGCCAGAAAATGCGCGCGCTTTTCCAGCATGTTCGCGCCCTTCAACAGCGGCGCGCCGCCGGTAACGAGCCGTACCGGATTGCCGCAGGTATGGCCGTCGATACAGGGAAATGTGTGTTGCGTCATGTCAGCCTCTAGAAACGGGCGGGAGAGAAGGGGGTCAGGTCGATGCCGGGGTCTTGGCCGGTCATCAGATCCGCGATGATGGCGGCGGTGCCCGCCGATTGGGTGAGGCCCAGATGCCCGTGGCCAAAGGCGCAGAACACATCCGGGCGGTTCGGCAGCGCGCCGATGGCGGGCAGGCTGTCGGGCAGTGAGGGGCGGAAACCCATCCATTGCGTGCCGCCCGAGGTGTCGAGCCCCGGCAGAAAGCGCTTGGCCTTTTTCAGCATCGCATCGGCCCGGGCAAAGTTCGGCGGCAGGTCGAGCCCGCCGAGTTCCACCGCCCCGCCGACGCGCAGCCCATGGCCCACCTTGCTGATGACAAACCCATGGCCGCCGAAAGTGATTTGGCGCTTCAGGTCGAAGGCACCACTGGGCAGGGTCGTGTTATAGCCGCGCTCGGTCTCCAGCGGGATTTTCGCGCCAGCGGTCCGCGCGAGGTGATGCGAATGCGCACCTGCGGACAGCACCACGCGGCCCGGCATCAGGCCAGCGGCGGTCTCGACCCCGCCCGCGACGAGACGTTCGGCGCGGGTGATGGTGATCTCCCCGCCCCCGGCCCGGAAGCGTTTGGCCATCGCCAGCACATAGTCGCGCGGATCCGAGATCGATTGCCATTCCGGGGTGAAGGTCGCATGGGTGAAGCTGGGCGCAAGACCGGGCTGATAGGCCGCAATCTCATCGCCCTTGAGATGGGTGAAAGCGATCCCCGCCTCTTCGCGGGCCTGCCATCCAGGGAGGGAGGCGCGGAACTCGGCCTCGCTCTCATAGACCTGCAACTGCCCGTCATGGCGCAGCATATGGGCCAGACCGCTCAGCTCCAGATGCGGGTCAAGCGCGGCCTGCGAGAGCTTCATCAGCGCCGTTTGCGCGACGGTCGAGGCCCGCACCTGCGCGGGCCAGCTTGCTTTCCAGAAACGCCACATCCACGGGGCGATCCGCCCGGCATAGCGCGGCGGCACCGACAGCGGACCCAGCGGATCAAGCAGCCACTTCGGCGCCTGCCGGATCATCCGGGGCGAGGCGAGCGGCAGGATCTCGGTAAAGGCAAAGGCACCCGCGTTGCCCGCCGAGGCGCCCGCCGCCGGGCCTTCACGGTCGATCACCCGCACGGGCAGCCCGCGCGCCTGAAGCGCCAGCGCGATGGACAGGCCCACCACGCCCGCGCCGACGACCGTCACCGGGGTTTGGTTCATTACCGCACGCTCGACAGGAATTGACGGGTCTCTTCTTGCTGCGGATCGCCAAAGATCTGATCCGGCGCGCCGATCTCGGCCATGACGCCCTTGTGGAAGAAGGCCACACGGTCCGACACATCGCGTGCGAAACTCATCTCATGGGTGACACAGATCATCGTCATCCCTTCATCTGCCAGCAATTTGAGCGTGTCCAGCACCTCGCCCACCAGTTGCGGGTCGAGGGCCGAGGTCACCTCGTCGAAGAGAATGTAGTCGGGCGACATCGCCAATGCACGCGCAATCGCCATCCGCTGCTGCTGCCCGCCCGACAGGCGGCTAGGGTAAACATCGAGCTTATCGGCCAGACCGACATGCGAAAGCTGCTGAACCGCGATCTCTTCGGCCTCCTTGCGGGCGATGCCTTTGACTTTGCGCGGGGCCAGGGTGACGTTTTCCAGCACCGTGAGATGCGGAAAGGCGTTGAACTGCTGGAACACGATGCCGATCTTGCGGCGCAGCTTGTTCAGGTCGGTGTCGCGGGCGTGAACCTCGGTCCCGTCGACGACGATGCGGCCACTGTCGATCGGCTCTAGCCCGTTGATGCAGGTCAAAAGCGTCGATTTGCCCGAACCTGAGCCGCCGATCACCGAGACGACCTCGCCTTTTTGCACGGTCAGGTCGATGCCCTTGAGCACCTGAAGCGCACCAAAGGATTTGTGGACGTTTTCAATCTCAATCATTTTCTTGCCACCTTTTTTCCAAGCGGCTGCCAAGCCGGGCAATGGGGAAACTGAGCGCGAAGTAGATCGCGCCGGTCACGAGCAGGATGAACATCGGCTCTTGCAGGCGTGTCACCAGAATTTGCGAGGCGCGCAGCAATTCGATGATGCCAAGCCACATCACCAGCGCGCTGTCTTTCATCACGCCGAGCGTCAGGCCGATCCAACTGGGCAGGCCGACCCGCAGCGCCATGGGAAAGACGATCTGCGTAAGATCCTGCCCCCAAGTCATGCCAAGCGAGCGCGCCGCACGGCGGGTGACCGAAGGCACCGCCTCGATCGCGCCGCGCACGATCTCGGTGCAATAGGCTGAGGTATAAAGGGCCAGCACGATGCAGGATGTCACGAAGGGCGAAATCCCCCAGCCCGCGATGGCCTGAAAGGCGTTGGCAAGGATCAATTGGATCAGCAGCGGGACCGAGCGGAAGATATCCAGCACGAAAGTCAGCGGCAGCGCCGCCCATGGGCTGATCTGGCTGCGCAGCACCCCGAAGAAGACCCCCAGCAGCGTGCCGCCCACCACCGCGAAGGCGGTGACCGAAAGCGTCACCCCTGCGCCTTTGAGCATGAACAACAGGTCGTTGAAGGTCAGAGCCGTATCAAACATCTATTCTCTTCCTTCAGTAGCGAAACAGGCGGGCCGCAAGCAGCCGTGCGCCAAGCATCACGGTCTTGGCGATCACGTAGTAGATCACCGCCGCCAATGCGAAGAATTCAAAGGTTCGGAAGCTGCGCGCGTTGAGGTCTTGCGTCACCCCGGCGAGATCCGAATTCAGCCCCACTGTGACCCCCAGAGAGGTCATCAAGATCGCCCAGATCATCTGGTTCGTCGTCGGCAGGAACGAGATGCGGAACATCTGCGGCAGGATGATCAAGCGAAACGCCTTGGCCTGCCCCATGCCCAGTGATCGCCCGGCGCGCAGCTGGGTGCCCGGAATGGCGCGCATCGCGCCGCGGAACGTCTCGCAAAGGTAGCCCGCGTTGTTGAAGGCGATCCCCGCCAGCAGCGCGGCGTAGGGGCTGAGATAGATCCCGAAAGACCCGAGCCCAAAATGCGCCATGTAAATCTGAAACAGCGCCGGCGTGTTGCGCGCCACTTCGACCCATGCGGTCGCAGGCGCCCGCAGCCAAGCCGATTTGGCATCCCGGCCCACGGCCAGCAGCACGGCGATGGCAACGCCGATGAGCATCGACAGGATCGATATTTGCAGCGTGACTAGCGCGCCTTCCAGCATCTCTGGCAAGGCGCGAAAGGCCTGTCGCCATTGAAAGGTATAGTTGCCCATCTCTTGCTCCGATCAGCGGTTATCGGCAGGGGGGCCGCAGGTCGCGGCCCCCGCATTCATCAGCGATAGGCTTTGGCGATGGTCAGGTCCGGCGCCTCGCCGCCGACCCATTTGTCGAACAGTTCCTGATAACGGCCCGAGCGCACCTGCTGGTTCACGAAGAGGTCGAGGTAGTTCAGCAGACCGTATTCCTGACGCAGGCCGATCAGACCGACATAGTCCACGTCAAACGGCGCATCGCCCGCGATGGTCAGACCGTCGAACTTGCCGCTCGCCACGATGGAGGAGGCCACGGTGGAGGTCACGACAGTCGCGTCGATCTGGCCTTGGGCCAGCGACAGGAAGACGTCCGCTTGGCTCTGGTAGGAACGGAAGCTGCCTTCGTCCCATGCGTCGACCTGCTCTTCCAGCGCGATGGCTTCGAAAGTGCCCGCGACGGAGCCCACGGTCTTGCCCTTGAGGCTTTCAAAACTGTCGACGCCCGCGTCTTCGCGGGTCAGCACGACGTTGGTGAAGGCGAAATAGGGCACCGAGAAGCCGACGGTCTTGGCGCGCTCCAGCGTGTCGGAGGTGGAGGCAACACCCACATCCGCGCGGCCCGAGACGAGGGCGGGGATACGGTCGGGGAAGGGCGTCTCCACGATCTCGGCTTCGACGCCAAGGGCGGCGGCCAGATCGTTGCAATAGTCCACGTCGAAGCCGACGGGCGTGTTGCTGTCATCGCGCGAGCCCATGGGCGGAAAGTCCAGCACCACGGCGCAGCGCAGCGTGCCCGAAGAAATGATGTCGTCCAGTTTGTCGGCCTGAGCGGCGGTGCCGATCACGGTCGCAGCCACAAGGCTCCCGGCGAGTTGCGTGAATTTCATAGGTATCTCCCTCTTGGGTTGGTCGCCCCCGACTCTCTCTGGACGGGGTGCGGGGTGGTATGAAGGAACAATGTCTTCATTAAAAATACAATATGTATTTTTTACTTTTACCGGCATGTCGACATATTTTTGATACATTCCTGCCTTGCCAGCATGGTCGTGAAAAAGCAGCCGGTTGGGCGGCTCCCCCACGGCGTAACAGATGCGAAAAGCCGGGCGTGCGGCCCGGCTTTTCCGATCTTAGATTACCCCGCTGCGTCTTCCGGCAGCAGCGCCTCGGGCAGGTTCTGATAGGACACGGGCCGCAAGAAACGGCGGATCGACAGGGTGCCCACGCTGGTCGCGCCGAAGTTGGTGCTGGCCGGATATGGCCCGCCATGCACCATGGAATCCACCACCTCGACCCCTGTCGGGAAACCATTGGCCAGCAGGCGACCCGCCTTGCGTTCCAGCACCGGCATGAGGTCGCGCGCGGCGTCGACATCCGCGTCATCCATATGCAGGGTGACGGTCAATTGCCCGTCCAGTTCCAACGCCAGAGCGCGCATCTCTTCCAGCGAAGAGACCCGCACCACCAATCCGAGAGGGCCGAAGACCTCTTCGTGCAGCGCCGGATTGGCCTTGAACTCTTCGCCCGTGGTTTCGAAGAGCGCAGGCGCGGCGGTGCGGCCTTCGCTGTCGGCCAGATGCACTTGGCGCAGGCTTGGCGCGGATTTGAACTTGTCCCGCCCTGCGCAATAGGCCTCGGCGATACCGTCTGTCAGCATGACCTGCGGAGCCACGTCTTGCAGCGCTGTGGCCGCGTTTTGCACAAAGGCGTCGGCGCCCGGCCCGTCGATCACCACGGCGATGCCGGGATTGGTGCAGAACTGGCCCGCGCCCATGGTCAGCGATGCCGCCCAGCCCTTGCCAAGCTCTTCGGCCCGCGCCGCCATCGCGGCGGGTAGCATGAACATCGGGTTGACCGAGCCCAACTCGCCGAAGAAGGGGATCGGCTCTGGCCGCGCGGCGCAGAGATCAAAGAGCGCCCGGCCCCCGGCGAGCGAGCCGGTGAAGCCCACAGCCTTGATCCGCGGATGCTGCACCACGGCCTGCCCCACGGCGCGGTTGCCACCTTGGATCAGCGAGAAGACCCCGCGCGGCATGCCGCAGCTTTCAACCGCCGCATGGATCGCTTCGGCCACGATCTCTCCGGTACCGGGATGGGCGGAGTGGCCTTTGACCACGACCGGACAGCCCGCCGCCAGCGCCGCTGCGGTGTCACCGCCCGCCACGGAGAAAGCCAGCGGGAAGTTCGACGCGCCAAAGACGGCCACGGGGCCGATGGGGCGTTGCACCATGGTGATCGCGGGCCGCGGGGCGGGCTGGCGTTCGGGCATAGCGGCATCGAAGCGACGGTCGAGGTAGTCGCCCTTTTCGATATGCCCCGCGAACAGGCGGAGTTGGCCCACGGTCCGGCCCCGCTCCCCTTCGAGCCGCGCTTCGGGCAGACCGCTTTCTTGGCTGCCGATCTCGGTGATCTCGGCGCCTCGGGCGTCGATCTCATCAGCGATGGCGTTGAGGAATTTGGCGCGGGTCGCGCGGCTGGAATAGCCATAGTTCCAAAACGCTGCTTCGGCGGCTTCGCAGGCTTGGTCGACCAGTTCCACCGTGCCGACCGAGAAGTCATGCGCCGGCCCATGGGCGGGGCTAGAGCTAAAGCGGTCATCCGTGGCGATCCATTCGCCAGCGATCAAGTGTTTGCCGTGGGGGGTAAAGGCCATCGTCTATCCTTTCATGCGGGCCGCGGCCCGGTGTCAGCTTGCGTCTCTCCGCATCTGCATACATGATGTATGCATGATTGCAACCCAAGCCCTGCGAGGTTTCAGATGGCCGACACAACCCTCTCTCACGATGACCTGACCGCGATGGTCATTCGGATTTTCCAAGGCGCGGGCCTGTCGCCCCTGAATGCCGCAGCCCTCGCACGGGTGATTGTCGCGGGCGAAGGCGATGCCTGCAAATCCCACGGCATCTACCGGATCGAAGGCTGCCTGCGCACGATCAAGGCGGGCAAGGTGGTGCCCGACGCGGTGCCACGGGTGCATCATGACGACAGCGCCGTGGTGCGCGTGAACGCGGGCGGCGGGTTCTCCAACGCCGCCTTCGAAGCAGGCGCACCGGTGCTGGCCGAGCGTTGCCGCACCACCGGGATCGCCGCCATGGTGATCAACGATTGCACCCATTTCGCCGCGCTCTGGCCCGAGATCGAGGCGCTGACCGAGATGGGCCTCGCGGCCATGGCCATGTGCCCCAGCTATGCCAGCGTCGCCCCTTCTGGCGGCACCGACCCCTTGATGGGGACCAACCCTTTCGCCTTTGGCTGGCCCCGGGAAGGGGGCGACCCTTACGTTTTTGACTTCGCCACCAGTGTCGCCGCGCGGGGGGAGATCGAATTGCACCGCCGCGCGGGCACGCCCCTGCCCGAAGGCTGGGCCATCGCCCCCGATGGCAGCCCGACGACCGACCCCGAAGCCGCCCTCGCCGGGGCCATGCTTCCCTTCGGCGGTCACAAGGGATCGGCCATCTCGACCATGATCGAATTGCTCGCCGGGGTGATGATCGGTGACCTGACCAGCCCTGAAGCGCGCGATGCCTTGGGCGCGCTCACCCTCGCGCCCGCGCATGGCGAATTGATCATCGCCTTCGACCCCAAAACGTTTGCCGCAGGCCGCCCCGGCGACCCCTTCGCGCGGGCGGAAACCCTCTTTGATGCGATCACCGGCCAAGGTGCGCGGCTGCCCTCGCAGCGCCGTTTCAAAGCGCGTGCCGAGACGCGGGCCGAGGGGATTCCCCTGACGGATGCCGAGATGCGCAGCCTTGAGCGTTTGCTGGCCGAAGGGCTCGACGCCGTCTGACCCCCAACCGCGCGCCACCCTCCCGCGGGGGCGGCGCGCGATCCCGCCCAAACCGGCTTTAAAGCGCCGCAAAATCTCGCCGCTACCGCAGGGCGATTGTCACAAAAAAGCGGCGATCCTACGGAAATCAAGGCAAAAATTTGTGCAGCTTCCGCCGCGCAGCAGGCGGATCGGCGGTTTTCCGCGCTGCCCTGCGGCATTCCGCTGATAGTTGCAATATCAAGTTTCCAGCCTCCGCAAAAAGATTAGATAGGGAAAAAATTGCACACTCCTAACGTGTCTTCCGAGGTATTGTTTTGCCGAATTTCCCGACTGCACGACCGATTGAACAGCGGTCCGAAACCCTAGAACGCCGCCAGTTCCTCACCCTCTCCGCCGCGTCCTTTGCCGCCGCGCTCATGCCGCGGCACAGCGCGGCGCAGGAGGTGCCCGCCGCCTCCTTCACCTTCGACGGGCTGGTCGAAGATATGCGGCGATTGGCCCAGACCTCCTATATGGCCCCGAAGCCTGTCGAAGGCTTCCTTGCCGATCTGGATTACGACGCCTACCAACGCATCCGGTTCCGGCCCGAGCAGGCCCGCTGGCAGGAAAAGGGCGTGGCCTTCAGGCTGCACGCCTTCCACCCCGGTTGGCTGTTCAAAGAGGCGGTGAAGATCAACGAGGTCCGGGGCGATGCGGTGGAACCGATGGGCTTTACCACCGCCGATTTCGAGTATGACGACGAAGAACTCGCCAAGTCGATCCCGCCCAATGCTGAGATGCCGGGCGTCGCCGGTTTCCGCCTGCACACCCCGCTCAACCGGGCCGATATTTTCGATGAATTGATCGTCTTCCAAGGGGCGAGCTATTTCCGCGCCTTGGGCAAGGACACGCTCTATGGGCTGAGCGCGCGGGGATTGGCCGTGAACACCGGCCTGCCCGAAGGCGAGGAATTCCCCCGCTTCAGCGAGGTTTGGCTGCGCCGCCCCGAACCGGGTGACGATAGCGCCACGATCTATGCCGCGCTCGACAGCCCCTCGGTGACCGGGGCCTATCAATTCGTGATCACACCGGGCGAAGACACCACCGTCGAAGTCACCATGCGGCTCTTCCTGCGCGAAGACATCAAACAGCTTGGCATCGCGCCGCTGACTTCGATGTTTCTGCACAATGGTGCGGATAAGGGGAATTTCGACGACTTCCGCCCCGCGGTGCATGACAGCGAAGTCTTGGTGCTGAACACAGGCAAGGATACCACCCTCTGCCGCCCGCTGAACAATCCGCCGCGTTTGGCGAGTTCCTATTTCGGGGCGCAGAGCCCGCGGTCTTTCGGGCTGGCGCAGCGCAACCGGGACTTTGAGCATTACCTCGACGCGCAGGCCCATTACGAACGCCGCCCCTCGCTGATGATCGAACCCATGGGCGACTGGGGCAAAGGCACGCTGCGGCTGGTCGAGATACCTTCGGATCTGGAAGGCAATGACAATATCGTGGCCTATTGGATCCCCGAAGGGGAGACCCGCGCGGGCGATGAACTGGCCTACGGCTACCGCATGCACTGGGGGATGACCCCGCCGGGCGCAACACCGCAGACCCTTGGCCGCGTGGTGCGGCTGCGCTCGGGCCATGGCGGGGTGGCGGGTGTAGAGGCAGACACCGAGACCCGCAAATTCGTCATCGACTTCGCCGGCGGACAGCTCAGCGATTTGCCGAGCGACGCCGAGCTTGAACCCGTCACCAGCGCACAAAACGGCGAAATCGTGGAGGCGATCCTAAGCCGGGTGGATGGCAGGGACGAATGGCGGCTGGTGCTGGAACTGCGCGCCGAGCCTGATGCCATCGTCGAGATCAAGGCAGTTCTATCGGGATATGACCGCAATCTGACAGAGACATGGGTGTACCAATGGATCAACGCATGACCCTTCAAGACGCGACGACCCCCACTTCCGCAATGGCTGGCGAGGCCGAGAACTGGATGCCGCCCGCCGCCCCGCTTGCGATGCCACGGCAGAGCTTGGAACGGCGCGGCCATCTGGCCGGGCTGGCCGACCTTGCGCGGGCATTTCTGCTGCGGCGTAAGGCCTGAGTTCCATGACCTCCCAGCACAGGCAGATCGCGGCGGATGGCCCGACCCGTTTTGCACGGGCGGTCGCCCTGCTGTTGTCGCTCGGCTCCGCAGCCCTTGCCGCGACCCTTTTGGCCGAGGCTGCGGCGCGGGATGGGTTCAGCGGCTGGGACGGCCTCCGCGCCCTGCTCGTTTTCGCCACCACCGCTTGGTTAGCTTGGGGCGCGTCGCTGGCGCTGATCGGGCTTTTCGGCGGCAGATCGACGCCGCCCCGCCCCGCGCTTGAGGCACCGCAGCCGCGCACGGTGATCGCGGTGCCCATCTGCAACGAAGACCCACTCACCACCTTTGCCCGCATCGCCGCGATTGACCGCTCCGTCGCCCGGGCCGGGGTTACGGCGGATTTCGTCGTTCTGTCGGACACCCGCGATGACGCGCTGGCCGGGAAAGAGCAATTCGCCTTCGCCCGCCTGCTGCGCGAGACCGAGGGCCAAGGCCGCATCTTCTACCGCAGGCGGCAGGACAACGCGGGCCGCAAGGCGGGCAATATCGAAGAGTTCATTCGCAGCTACGGCGGGGCCTATGACTTTGCCGTGATCCTTGACGCCGACAGTCTGATGGAGGGCGAGACGATCCGCGCCATGATCGCGCGGATGCAGGCCGATCCGGATTTGGGGCTGCTGCAAACCCTGCCCAAGATCATCGGCGCGCGGTCTTTCTTTGGCCGCGCCTTGCAGTTCGCCTCGTGGTTCCACGGGCCGATCTTCACCCGTGGCCTTGCCCGGATGCAGGGGGCGACGGGGCCGTTTTGGGGCCATAACGCAATCATCCGCGTCCGCGCCTTTGCCGAAAGCTGTGGCCTGCCCGAACTCTCAGGCCCGCCACCCTTGGGCGGGCATATCCTGAGCCACGATTATGTCGAGGCGGCCTTGCTCGCCCGCGCGGGTTGGAAGGTCGAGGTGGATGAGACCTTGGGCGGCTCCTTTGAGGAGGGCCCCGAAAACGTCCTCTCCTTCGCGCGGCGCGAGCGGCGCTGGTGCCAAGGCAACCTGCAACATGCGCGACTGATCTTTGCGCCCGGCTTGGCGGGGTGGAGCCGCTTCGTCTTTCTGCAGAATGTGACCGCCTATGTGGTCTCGCTTCTCTGGGCGGCCTTTCTGATCACCTCGGCGATCAGCACGCTCTACGCGCCGCCGCCGGAGTATTTCCCCGGCCCCTATCAGCTTTTCCCCGTCTTCCCCGATACCAGCGCACGCGAGATCACGCTGCTGGCCTTGGGCGTGCTGGGGCTGTTGGTGGTGCCAAAGCTGCTGATCCTGATCCATGCGCTTCTGACCGACCGAGCGCACGACTTTGGCCGCGCTTTGCGGATGGCGCTGTCGGTGCTGACCGAGATCGTGCTGACCACGCTTCTGGCACCTTTGATGCTGCTCTACCACAGTCGCGCGGTGATGCAGGTCCTCTCGGGCCAAGACGGCGGCTGGCCCGCCAACCAACGGAACGAGGGCCAATTGAGCTTGGCCGATGGCTGGGCGGCGGGCCGGTGGATCGTGTTCATCGGCGCGGTGATCCTCGCGGCGGTGCAATGGATCGCGCCCGATCTGACCGTCTGGCTGCTGCCCGTCGCGGTCCCGATGCTGCTGGCCCCACTGCTCATCGCTTGGACCTCCCGCCCCCTGCCCCGCGGGCTTTTCGCCGTGCCCGAGGATGCCGCGCCGCGCGATGTCGTCGCGGAATACGACAGTATCTGCGATGTTTGGCGGCTTACGTGGAATGACGAACATCTGATGCCAGAACCCAAAGCGGCGGATCTGCCCCATGCCACCGCCTAACACAGGGCTATCGCCCGCCGCTCGGGCTGCCGGCGCGGTTCCCAAATCCGCCCGCGATCCGCGCATCGACCTGTTTCGCGGGCTGGCGCTGGTCATGATTTTCATCAACCACGTCCCGGGCAACCCCTATGAGGCCCTGACCATCCGCAACCTCGGTTTCGCCGACGCGGCGGAGGCGTTCTTTCTCATGTCCGGCATCGCCGCAGGCTTGGCCTATACGCCTCGTTTCATCGCGCGAGGCAGGGTTCGCCACGGCCTCTGGCGCGCCATCGCGCCCCTGTGGAAACGGGCGTGGTCGCTTTATGTGGTGCAACTTCTGCTCTCAGCAGTGGCCTTGGCCATCTTCGCCGCCGCCTTCCAGATCACCACAGAGGCCGCCTTCCTGACCAAGATCAACATGCGCCAGGTCTTCCAAAACCCGACCCAGAGCGTGATCGGCATTCCGCTTTTGACGCATCAGTTCGGCTATGTGAACATCCTGCCCGCCTATTCCGTTTTGCTGGTCTGCGCCCCGGCGGCGATCATGCTGGGGCTGCGCTGGCCGCGCCTGCTTCTCGCGCTGTCCTTGGTGCTTTGGCTGCTGACGGGTGTCTTCCGGCTGAACCTGCCGAACTACCCCAACCCGGGCGGCTGGTTCTTTAACCCCTTCGCATGGCAAGCGATCTTTGTCTGCGGGCTGCTGGTGGGCCTGAGCCAACGGCAGGGCTATCGTTTTTTCCCGCGGTCGAAGGCGCTGTTCTGGCTGTCCGCCGCCGTCCTGCTGGGCGTCCTCGCATGGCGCTATGTGCCGGGTTTGGGCCGTTTTCTGAACCTGCAAATGCATCATCTGAGAGAGGCCGGGGTGCCCTTCAACATCACTTCGCATGACAAGACCTATCTCTCCGCCCCGCGGTTCGTTCATATCTTGGCCCTGGGATATTTCCTGTCACAGTTGCAGATCGTCACCCGCCTTTCGGCCCATGCCGTGGCCAGCCCCTTCCGGCTGCTCGGTCGGCATGGTCTGCTGGTCTTTGCCAGCGGCACCGTTCTGGCGCTGATCTGTCAGGTTGCGATGATGGCGCGGCCCGAAGCGCAGTGGATGCCGTGGGTTCTACCTGTTGTCGGAACGGCGACGCTCTATGGCATCGCTTGGATTGCAGAGACCTCGCGGCAGGTCCTTGCCGCATCGGCCGACCCCAAACCCGCACCTGCCTCGCTTAAAGCCCCAACCGTCGAAGCCGCCCCGTAGCCTTCACCAACGCCGATCGTCGCGGCGCCCCCATTTGCGCCACGCAAGCCATGCAAGCCCCAGCCCGCCCGCGATCAGCGCCATGTGCCCCGGGCGAATGCCGCGCCCGGTGGCGGTGTTTTCGCCCGGATGGTAGCGCGGGTCGAGCAAGCGGGTATTGGCGAGAAAACCACCGACGACAGTCTCGCTGCCCCGGAACACCGCCCGCAGGCCACGGCCCTTCTTGCGGTTCAAGGTTTCGATGGTCCCGATCATCGACTTCTTCTCTTCTATCACCTCGGCCACACGTTCGAGCGGCAGGCCGAGGTGTTCGGCAATCAAGCGGGTTCTGAACCCTTCGATCACCTCTGCGGGGTGTTCGATCGCCACGTCACACTCGGTATCAAACCCCATGGAACGGTTGTTGAGGTTGCTGGAGCCGAGGCGCAAAAGATGATCGTCGATGATCATGATCTTCGCATGAACATAGATCGGCTCCCCCTCCTCGGTGACGGGGAAATAGATGCGAAAACGGTTCTGGTGATCCGCGCGTTTCAGCTCTTCGACGAGCCGCTCACGCAGCACATGCATGGCGTCATCTTCCAACTGGGATTCCGCATCGCGCGGGTTGATGATGACGACCTCCGGCCCGTCCTCTTCGGCCAATCGCGCCCTGAGCGCATCGCAAACCGAGGCGGCGGCGAGGTATTGCGATTCAATATAAATATAGTCACGCGCTGATTGGATCCCCGCGATATAGAGGCGTTCGATCTCATTGATCAACGGCTCTTCGTCAAAAGGCGGCTCGGTCCGGGCGATGCCCACCTCGACGCCTTCGGCATCAATCGGCAGGTCTTCGGGCCATTCGGACATGGGCGCATCATCAGGTCGCGCGATCTCATCCCCCGTGGCGCGGAACCAACGCCGACGCGAAAGCTCACCCAAGGCGGCGGCGGCGGGGCCGGACATGGCCGAGGTCGCGTCATGCCAAGGGTCAGAGGGCGTGCCATCCTTGCGCAGGCGGCGCGGGTCGTGCGGCAGGTGGTCGGGCGTGTCCCACCGGTCTTCGGTCGCGTCGATCCCGCCGCAAAAGGCCAGAGCATCGTCGGCCACGACGATCTTTTGGTGGTGGCAGGCGCCGAAGGGGTGATGGCCGTCTAACGCGAAGTGAATCCGGTCGCCGCCGAATAGGCTGAGCGCCAGCGAGGGCACCAATCGCCCCGGCGCGGCCAGCACGGCGCCATTCCATTTGAGCAGATAGACATTCAGTTCCGGCCTCCGCTCCACCACCGCCTCGACAAAGGCGCCAAGCTGGTTGGGATAGCCGTCGGGTGCGTTGCCGTCTTCGTCACTTTCGCCCGGCAGCATCTCAAGCTCGAAATCGAAATCCCAGCCGATCAGCATCAACTGCTGCCGCGCCCCGAGGAAAATCTCGCGCAGGACCCGGAAATAATCCGCCGCATCGACAATAAGGCCAAACCGCTCGGCCCGGGCGACGCGCCATGTGGTCTTGTCATTGAACAGGCTTTGGCTGTTCGCCCCTTGGGTCGACTCCGCGTGGTTCGCCTTTGCCATATCCAAATCGCCCTGCACGTTTTCGCCCCTTTCCACTCAATCCTACATGACTAAACGCCCATTGTAGCGCGAAGTTGCATCGATGCGTAAATATCGGGCAGGCTCAGACCGGTTGCGCCTCAGACAGCTCGGCCTGAAGCCGGGCTTCTTCGGCGGCTTTGGGCGTGGTGAACCGCGCCAGCAGGAAATAGGCGACGGGGGTGAGATAGAGGGTCGAAAGCGTGGCCATGCCCAGCCCCCCGACGATCACCCAGCCAAGCGCCTCGCGCGCCTCGGCCCCCGCGCCCGCCGAGAGGATCAACGGCACGCCGCCCAAGACGGTCGAAGTCATCGTCATCATCACCGGACGCAGGCGGATGGTGGAAGCGCCAAAGATCGCCTCGTGGATATCCGCCCCCTGATCGCGCAATTGGTTGGCGAACTCGACGATCAAAATCCCGTTCTTGGCCATGATCCCGATCAGCATGACCAGCCCGATCTGACTGTAGACATTGAGGCTCTGCCCCGTCATCAGCAGCGCGAAGATCGCGCAGGCCAGCCCCAAAGGCACCGTGGCCATCACCACGATGGCAGATATGAAGCTTTCGAACTGCGCGGCGAGGACAAGGAAAACCACGAGGATCGCAAAGCCGAAGGTCACGAGAAGCCCCGAACTGGTTTGATCCAAGGCGGCGGCCTCGGCCAGCGGCACGATCAGGTTTTCATCCTCCAACACCTCTTGCCCGACCGCGCGCACCTGTTCCAACGCATCGCCCAGTGACAGGCCCGGCGTCAGCCCAGCGGAAATCTCGACCGAGCGGTTCTGCCCTTCGCGGTCCAACTCGGGCGCGACGGCGCGTTCTTCGAGGGTCACGAAACTTGCCAGCGAAATCATCTGCCCGTTGCCCGATTGGACAAAGACGTTCTCAAGGTCGCGCGGGTCGTTCACCGGGTCCGAGGTCGACAGCATCTGCACGCCATAGCTGGTGTCGTCGATAAAGACCGATGCCACCTCGCGCCCGTCGAGCATGGCCTGCAAAGCCTGCCCCAGCCCGGTGATATCGACGCCGAGGTCAGCGGCCAGCGTCCGGTCGATCTGCACGAAAAGCTGCGGTTGCGTGCGTTCATATTCCAGCCGCACCTGCCCCATCGCAGGGTTCGTGCTCAGCCGGTCGACCATCGCCTGCGCGACCAGCGACAGTTGTTCGTAATTATTCCCGGTGATCGCGAAAGACAGCCCCCGCCCCGCGCCGCGAATGCCGAGGGAGTTGGGCTGGATCGCGAAGGCCCGCACGCCCACGATGCCGCGCAGCTTGCCGTTGATCTCGCCCACTATCTCATCTTGGCTGCGCGCGCGGTCTTCCCATCCGGCGAGCGTGAACACCATGAAACCCCGATTGTCCGCGCCAAACCCGGTGATGGAGAAGATATTCGTCACCTCTCCGGCCTCTTGCAGCGGGGTGATCAGGTCTTCGATCTCGCGCATCTTGCTTTGGGTATAATCAAGCGAGACGCCCTGCGGGGCCGAGACGCTGAGCAGGGCCACGGCGCGATCTTCGCGCGGGGTCAGCTCTTGCCGGATCTCGCCCGAAACCAGCACCGCCGTCAGCGCGACGAAGGCCGCGATCAGCACAACGACATAGGGCATCGCCAGCGCCCATCTAAGCGTCGCCGCATAGGCGCGGTACAGCAGGTTGCCAAGCCACACGACAGGGCCGCGCGGGTTCTCAGCCGCGGGTTTGGTCAGCAGGCGGCTCGCTAAGACCGGGCAAAGGCTGAGCGCCACGACCGAGGACAGCATCACCGCGATGGCGAGGGTAAAGCCAAACTCCCGAAACAGCCCGCCCGCCTGTCCGGGCAGGAACGACAGCGGGATAAAGACCGCCGCCAGCGTGGCCGTGGTAGTGACGACCGCAAAGAAGACCTGAGACGTGCCCAGCACCGCCGCCGCGCGCGACCCCATGCCCGCCGCCCGTTGGCGCACGATATTCTCCAGCACCACAATCGCATCATCCACGACCATCCCGGTGGCCAGAACCAGCGCCAGAAGGGTCAGGATATTGATCGAAAAGCCCACCAGATAGATCGCCGCCAAAGTGCCGATCAGCGCCACCGGTAGGGTCAGCGCCGGGATCAGCGTGGCGCGGAAATCGCGCAGGAAGACAAAGATCACCGCCACCACGATGCCCACGGCAAAGGTCAGCGTTGAGAGCACCTCGCGGATCGAGCCTGAGATAAAGGTCGCATCGTCCGAGGTCACGAAAATCCGCACGTCCTCGGGCAGGGTCTCGTTCAATTCCCCCACCACGGCACGCACATCGCGCGAGATCTCAAGCGTGTTCGACGTGGCCTGCCGGATGATGCCGATGCCAAGGCCCAATTGCCCATTGGCACGCAGGATCGTCTCCCCTTCGGCGGGGCCGAGCGTGACGCTGGCGACATCGCCGAGCCGGACGTTCTGCTTGATCTCCATCGCCTCGAACGCCTGTGTGGTAACGACGCTGGCCGTGGTGCGCACGTTGATCGACTGACGGTCGCCCGCCAGATCGCCCGCGGGCGCGTCATAGGCCACGTCGGCTAAGGCGCGCTGGATATCGCCTAGGGTGAGGCCCCGGCTGGCCAGTTCCAACTGATCGATATCGACGCGGAAAAACGGCTCGCGGTCGCCGTAGACCTGCAAATCCGCCACACCGTTGACCGAGATCAGCCGATCTTCGACGCGGTCCTGCACCAGTTTGGTCAACTCCTCCGGCGAGCGGCCCATGGAGGTCACGGCGATGCGCATGACCGGTTGGGCGTTGGCATCGGCCTTGACAATCTGCGGCTGGTCGGCCCCTTCGGGCAATTGGTTCACGATCCGCGCCACCGCATCGCGCACATCGGTCGCGGCCACATCGATATCGGTGCTGTCGTTGAACTCCAAGGTGACCCGGCTGCGCCCGAAGCGCGAGTTCGATGAGATCGCCCGCACGCCCGAGACCCGGCCCACGGCCCCTTCGATCCGCCCCGTGAGCTCCTGATCGACGGATTCCGGGGAGGCGCCCGAGAAGGTCGTGGTGACCGTGACCACGGGCCGGTCGACATTGGGCAGTTCGCGGACCTCCGCGCCAAAAAGCGCGGCGATGCCCGCCAGCACGATCAGCGCGTTGAGCACGAAGGCGAGGATCGGGCGGCGCACGAAAAGCGCGGTGCCTGAGGCGGTGCTCGCGGGCGGCGTGGCGTCTTCGGTCGGGGCGGCGCTCATAGGGTTGTCTTCTCAGTCGGGGCGGCATCTGACTGCACGCTGCCCGCGCGGTTGACCTCACGCACCTCGCCGCCTTCGCGCAGGGTTTGCACGCCTTCGGTCACCACCACATCATCGGCGGTCAGATCATCCGACAGGACGAGCACCGAATTGCTGTTGCGCTGCGCGATCTCGACCGCGACCTGATGCGCCTTGCCCTCCCGTACCGTCCAGACAAACGGCCCGTCCGAGGACCATTGCACCGCCAGCGGCGGGATCGCCAGATAGGGGTCGCCGACAAAGGTCAAGCTGACCGAAAAGGCCATGCCAGCGCGCAGCTGGTCGCCTTCGTTCGGCACGCGGCCCTGCACCAGAAGCGTGCGGCTGGCACGGTCGATCACGCTGTCGATGGCGCTGACTTCGCCCGTCAGGGTCAAATCGCGCATGCCAAGCGGGGTGACGGTGATTTCCTTGCCCAAGGAGAGCTTGCTCACCACCCGTTCAGGCACGCGGAAATCGATCAGGATCTCACTGCGGTCGGTGATAGTGGCGAGTTGATCCTGCGCATTGACGCGGTCGCCTTCTTCGATATCGGTGATCCCCACCCAACCCGAAATCGGCGCGAGGATGCGGCGTTGCGACAGATCGAACTGCGCTTGGCTGAGCGCAAGCTCGGCGCTTTGCAGGGCCAGTTCCGTCTCGCGCAGGCGCACTTCGCTGACCGCGCCGGTGTTTTGCAACCGCTCCACGCGGTCTTGCTCGGTCTGGGCGTTTTCAAGCTGCAATTCGGCTTGCTTCAGGGCGATCTGCTCGGCCTCATTCTCCAACAGGGCCACAACTGTGCCCGCCTCGATCAACTGCCCGGCGGGCAGGTTGAGATCAGTGATGACCCCTACGGCGTTGGAACGCAGCGTGACGGAGCGGCGCGCGCGCCCGTCGCCAATGGCGGTGATCCGGTCGGCCAAAGTCTCTTCGCTGACCGCGGCGGTGACGACCAGCGACGGCCCGCCGCCGCCCCAGCCCCTGCCAGAGGATTGTGGCGCCTCCGCGACCTCCTCGATCCCCAAAAGATCGAGCAGACCGGTCTCCGCCACATAGGGGCGGGAGGCGGGGACATAGGTTAACATCGCGTAGAGACCCGCAACGAGAACCAGCAGAAATACGAAAAATTGGCGCAGGGCTTTCACGGGGGATGCGCTTTCAAAATATGTTACGAGGCGCATAATTGAGCATCGGCCCCAAAAAGGCACGTCAATTCTGCTTGATCAATGGCTGGGCATTCCCCGAAGGGGCCGCTGGCTGCTAGCACTATGGCGCGGAAGCCTGCCCGGTGGAAGGGCAATGGGGTTGATCACTAGAAATTCCGTTTCCGCCGCACATATTCTGGCCCTAGCCGGATCAAAGACCAAGGGGACATCATGCGCGCGACGGTTCTACCACTGGCGACACTGCTACTGGGCTTTTCGCTTTTGCAGATGAGCAACGGGTTGCAGGGCACGCTTTTGGCCGTGCGCGCGGGGCTTGAAGGGTTTGGCGGGGCGACCACCGGCCTTATCATGTCGGGCTTTTTCGCGGGGCTGAGCGTGGGCTCCTTCGTGGCACCGCGGCTGATCAGCGGGGTGGGCCATATCCGCACCTTTGCAGCACTCGCCTCTGTCGCCTCCGCCGCGGCGCTGATGCATTTGGCTTTCATCGACCCTTGGGTCTGGATCGCCGTGCGCTGCCTCACCGGCTTTGCCTTTGCCGGGTTGATCATCGTGACGGAAAGCTGGCTCAACGCCTCTGTCAGTTCCGCGCAGCGGGGCAAATTGCTCGCGGTCTACGGCATGGTCGGCATGGCCTCAGGTGCAGCGGGGCAGTTCCTGCTGAACCTCGGGGATCCGGCTGAGTTCATCCTCTTCGTGCTTGTCTCCATCGTGATGTCGCTGTCGCTGGTGCCAATTTCGCTTAGCCGTGTGGAGGGGCCGCGCTCGGAAGGCGCGCAGGAGCCGCCATCGCTGCGCCGCCTGTGGGGGCTGTCGCCCTACGGCGCGGTCAGCGCGGGGCTGGTCGGTGCCTCTATCGGGACGTTCTACGGGCTGGCACCGCTTTTCGCGCAGGAGATGGGCTATACCCAATCGCGCATCGCCCTGCTGATCGCGGCCTTCACCATCGGCGGGCTGATGCTGCAATTCCCGTTGGGCTGGGTTTCCGACCGGATGAGCCGCCGGGGCTTGGGCGTCGGACTGGCTGTGGCGGGCGGTGCTTTGATGATGCTGACCCTGCCGATCCCCGCGCCTTCGGGGTCGATGCTGCTGGTGCTGGGCTTTGCCATTGGCGGGCTGGTTCTGCCCGCGCAATCCATCGTCATCGCCCATGTCAACGACCGCGCCCCCGGCTCGGCGGTGGTGGCCGTCTCGGGCGGGCTGGTGCTGATGCAGGGGATTGGCGCCGCGATCGGGCCGCTGCTGGCGGGTGTGCTGCTGGATACACTCGGGCCGCGCGGCCTGCCGCTGGCGCTTGGCGGTTTTCAGTTGACCATCGTGGCATGGGGGCTGCTGCGCATGACCCTGCGCAGCGATCCCGAAACCCAAGAACGCCACGCGGCACCGCCGCTGACCCCCAACTTTGTCGAAGGCGAGCTGAGCCGCGAGGAATAGCGCGGCTTAGCTCTGGGGCCAGCTCTCCGGCACGTTGCTGCGCAGCTCTTCCAGCCACGGAGTGGCGACAGAATCCGACGGCGCGCGCCAGTCCCCGCGCGGCGACAATGCCCCCCCGGCGCTGACCTTAGGCCCATTCGGCAGAGCCGAGCGTTTGAACTGGCTGGTGGCGAAGAAGCGGTGCAGAAATTTTTCGAGCCAGTGGCGGATGGTCTCCAGATCATAGGCGTTGCGTTTGCCCTGCGGAAAGCCCTCAGGCCAGCGCCCCGCCTCGACATCATGCCAAGCGTGCCACGCCAGAAAGGCCACCTTTGACGGGGCAAGCCCGTAGCGCATGGTGTGGAAGAGGAAGAAGTCGTTCAGCTCATAGGGGCCGATCATCGACTCCGTGCTTTGAATCTCTTCATCCTCGCCCGCGGGCACCAGTTCGGGCGAGATTTCGGTGTCGAGAATGGCTTGCAGAACCTTGTCCGTCTCAGCGTCGAACTGGCCCGAACGGGTGGCCCAACGGATGAGATATTGGATCAGCGTTTTCGGAACGCCGGTGTTCACGGCATAGTGGCTCATCTGGTCGCCCACGCCATAGGTGCACCAGCCAAGCGCCAATTCGCTCAGATCGCCGGTGCCGATGACAAAGCCCTGCCGCTGGTTGGCGAGCCGGAAGAGATAATCGGTGCGCAGCCCGGCTTGGACGTTTTCAAAGGTGATGTCATAGACCGGCTCCCCGTCCGAGAAGGGATGATCCATATCCTCAAGCATCTGGCGCGCGGCGGGGCGAATGTCGATCTCATCCGCGGTGATGCCCATGGCCTGCATCAATTTCCACGCGTTGGATTTGGTGCCCTCGGAGGTGGCGAAACCGGGCATGGTAAAGCCGAGGATCCGGTCGCGCGGGATGCCCATACGGTCACAGGCTTTCGCCGCCACGATCAGCGCATGGGTCGAATCCAGCCCGCCGGAAATGCCGATGACCATGGTCTTGCCCTTGGTCGCCTCAAAGCGGCGGCGCAGCCCTTCGACCTGAATGTTGAACGCCTCGTAGCAGTCTTGGTCGAGATGGCTTTCGCGGTTCGGCACATAGGGGAAACGGCGCACGGGGCGGATCAGACCGGCGTTTTCGTGATGCGGCTGATGGGCAAAGGTCACCCGGCGGAATTCCGGCGCCCGGTGCCGCGCGGCATCATGGAAACTGCCCGTCCGCATCCGCTCGGACTGGATACGCCCGCAATCCACATCGGCAATGGTCAGTTCCGGCTCCAGCGGGAAACGGGTGGATTCGGCCAGAAGATCGCCCAACTCATGGATCATCCCCTGCCCGTCCCACGCCAGATCGGTTGTGCTTTCCCCCGGCCCGGCGGCGGAGTACACATAGGCCGCAAAGGCGCGCATGGATTGCGACCGGCACAGCAAGTGACGGTCAGAGGATTTGCCGATCACGATGTTGGACGCTGACAGATTGGCGAGGATCAAGGCGCCCCCAAGCGCGGCATCCGCCGAGGGCGGCGCAGGCGTCCAGAGGTCTTCGCAAATCTCGGCATGGAAGATCAGACCGGGCAGATCCGTCGCCTCGAAAATCAGGTCATCGCCAAAGGGCACACGGCGGCCTGCGACGGTGATTTCTCCGCCGGTGTCACGGCCATGGGCGAACCAGCGTTTCTCATAGAACTCGCGGTAATTGGGCAGGTAGGATTTCGGCACCACGCCCAGCACCTGCCCGCGTGAAATGGCGATGGCGCAATTGTAAAGCCGCCCCTCGCGGCGCAGTGGCGCGCCGAGCAGGATCACGGGGGTCATCTGGGCGCTGGCCTCGATCAGGTCGCCAAGCGCCTCTTCCACCGCCGTCAGCAGCGCATCCTGCATGTGCAGATCGTCGATGGCGTAGGACGAGAGTGACAGTTCGGGGCAAACCAGCAAATCCACCCGCGCCGCATCGGCCCGGCGCATTTCGTCCAACAGGCTGTCGCGGTTGAAAGCCACATCGGCGGGCCGCACATGGGGCGTGCAGGTCGCCACCCGGACAAAGCCATGACGGTGGTAGGCGGTAAAGGCGGCGGCTTGGCTCTTGCTCACGTCAGGCTCTCCTCCAACATATCCAAAATCGTTTCAAGGCATCGCTGCCGGATCGCATCCCTGCCAATGGCTCCAAAGGACTCGGCCCGATGAACCGTGTTACACCCCTCGCGTGCAAGCGCAAAATGCACAAGCCCCTCTTCATCCTCGGCGCTGCCCGGCCCGGCAAACCCGGTGGTAGAGACGGCGATCTGCGCGCCGGAACGGTGCTGCGCGCCTTCGGCCATGGCAATCGCCACGGGGCACGAAACCGCACCGCAGCGGTCCAAAAGCGCCCGATCGACGCCCAACAGCTCATGCTTGGATTGATCCGTATAGGTGACGAAACCCCGCTCGAACGCATGGGAGCACCCTTCGATATCCGTGAGCAACGCGGCGACCAGCCCGCCGGTGCAGCTTTCCGCCGTGGCGATGTGAATGTCGCGATCGCAAAGCGCTCCCAAAACGGATTTCGCGCGATCTGCGATGTCGGGCTGCGCTAGGGGGTCACTGTTCTGCATCTTCGCTCCGCAAATTGGTGCCTTGTTAAGCAAAACCCCCGCAGGCCGCCGTGGTTCCTTGCGTTGACCCGCCGCAAACCGCCTGCTTAACATTGCAAGAAACCGAAACGCACCTCTGCATATGGGACCGAAGCGATGATTGATTTCTACACATGGACCA
>NZ_JBIFFY010000022.1:0-1820 GCF_043558125.1 Sulfitobacter sp. 1A12056
TCATAGCGTTCTGGGGGCACGATTTCACCTAAGACCGCAGCGAAGAAGGCCACATTCGCTTGGTCTAGGACATAATTTTCATCATGAAGGCTAGTCTAAACAGGCTTTCGTTCCAGATTGTCAGGTCGCTGTTTATCGTCGTTTGCGTTGGCCTTTTAAGCCTTGTTTTTGTTGGACATAACGCGATCAATATCGCGGATCAGAACGCGCGCGCGAGCAGGAACGTTTTGCCGCGAAACGCCTTACCGCCGCGATTGAGGTCCTTCCAGAACAACAGCGCAGCGCCACCGTTTGGGATGACGCGGTTGAGCAAACAGCTGCCCGTGATACGAAGTGGATGGACGATAACCTTCGGCCCTTTTGTGACTCTGTTGCGCAAATCAGCTGACGGACGGTTCTCCCCTTTCCCCAGACGGATTTATCCCACGGCTTTCGTGACGGGGATGCCAAGGGCGGTGTAACCGTTCAGGATCGCAACGCGCACCTGAACCTCAGCGACTTGGCGGTCAAAGTCGCGCGCCATCAGCCGCTGGCCCAGCAGTTTCATGCAATGCATCTTCGTCTCGACGCGGCTCCGGCGGTGGTATCCGCTCCAGTTTCGCCAGAGTGCCCGGCCCAGATATCTTGATGCGCGCAGTGCGTCGTTCCTGGCGATGGCACCGGCGGTGGTTGGCTTCCATAGCTGGGCGCCTCGGACGTGGCGGTATCACCGCAGCCGCACCGCGCTCGGCGATGGCGTTATGACATCGGCGCGTGTCGTATGCACCGTCCGCGGTCACACTGCCAATCTCCTGATCGTGCGGGATCTGGTTGAGGAGATTAGGTAGCATCGGTGCATCCCCGGTGTTGCTGCCCGTGATCTCGACTGCTCTGATTTCCAGCGTTTGTTCATCAATGCCGATGTGGATCTTGCGCCAGACGCGCCGTTTGGGGCCGCCGTGCTTGCGCGCGTTCCATTCGCCTTCACCCTCGACCTTGATCCCTGTGCTGTCCACTGCCCGGCAGTGGTTTGCTCGCAAATCATGAGAGGGATAAGCAGGTGCAGCGGGCCCTTCGCGCCTCGATATGGAATGTTGACCGCAAGTGTCTTTTGGCGTCGGCAGATGGTGCTGAAGTTAGGCACATCCCAATCGAGTCCCGTCAACCGCAGGAGGCTTCCCACAAACCCAGTCGTCTGGCGAAGCGCCATCCCGAACAGGACTTTCATCGTGAGGCACGTCTGGATCGCGGCGTCGCTGAACGTCTGCGATCTGCCCCTCTTGCCGGAGGGTTTGGCATCCCAGTCCATCTCGGGGTCGAACCAGATCGTCAGTGACCCGCGGCGCTTCAAAGCCTCATTGTAGGCAGCCCAGTTCGTGGTCTTGTAGGTAGGTGATGTCGGTTTGCTCATGCAGGGAGGCTACCACACTGGATTCACGACATGAATCCCTCACCCGCTTTGTACAACAGAGTCCTGGTGAATGCTGCGGAGGACAATTTCCTACCGTCCGGCCAGATATATTAGACTACAGAGGAGGCCTTCGCTGCACAGCCGAGATTTGACAATACGGGCTCGAACCAGACATCGGATTCACCGCAGCATCTCATGATATGATGCTGTGTCAACGTCGGGTTGTGATTGTGGAAGGGTATGGCGGATCGGAGGATCCCTTATGCAAACACCAAACTTACCAGCCATTTGTGCGGTTTCACGAGCGCCTCCATAGATCAACGCGCCAGTATGCAAGGAACCTGCGTGCTGTTCAGAATTTGTAAGGTCAGACTACCGCTGCGCTGACAAAGCGGCGGCCGCCAGCCGTCATTGAAAAGTCAGCTTTAAA
>NZ_JBIFFY010000008.1:0-175833 GCF_043558125.1 Sulfitobacter sp. 1A12056
TTGGATATGGTCATCGTCCTTGCTCCTCTCAGGAAGCATGGACCAGATCGCAATTACACAGAAGATCGGACACTCTCCTTCGCTTTGAAGCTTTTTCTTTAAAACCCGAAGAGCCTGATCGACATTATTATCGCGGACACTGACCTGCATATGGATAACACTATTACTCATGGCGGCCGTGCCGGCTTCCTTCGTCGGTACGATCGGTTTCATCGGCATTGTCGGTCCATATGTGGCACGGCTTCTTTTAGGGGAAGATTAACGCTTCTTCTTGCCCGGAGCAATGCTAGCTGGCGCGCTGATCCTTTCGGCCACATCTGTGCTCTCGAAGGCCTTGTTCGGCGCTGTCCTGCCCATTGGCAATGTCACGGCATTGGTGGGCGCTCCCTTCTTTGCCGCTCTTATTCTGACCAAGGGGCGCAAAGCATGGTGACGCTGCAACTTGAAAACCTCGTTGCGCGCTATGGTCGGCATGAGGTCCTCAGCAAGGCAACAACACCGCCAATTCGAGGAGGCAGTGACGGCTCTTGTGAGGGCAAATGCGGCTGGTAAGTCCACGCTGTTTCGGCGCATCGCAGGACAGATGCGGGGGGCAGGGACTGTGCGCTTCAGCGATGCAGCCACGGAGGACTTGCGCTACATGCCGCAGGATACGGGGATGAATGCAGCGCTGACGGTCTACGAATCCATCATACTCGCGCTGAAGCGCGGTGGGAGCGGTTGACGCCTTTCTACTTCCGAGCTAACGGCCGTGAACGACGTATTGGCCAGATTGGGCATCACCGCTCTTGCTGAGCGGCAATTGCCGGAACTGTCAGGCGGGCAACGTGAGGTCGTATCGATCGCACAGTCGCTGGTGACGCGGCCGCGGGTTGTCCTCATGGACGAGCCCACCTCCGCGCTCGACCTTTGCCTCCAATACGAGGTATCGGAGGCTTTGCAATCCTATGCTGCTGAAAGCGGAGCTGTGATGATCCTCGCTTGGCATGACCTAAATCAGGTGAATACAGAATGCTCGGTCATCATTTTACCTCATAATGATCTCAAGCTGGCGGAAATTGCTGTTGAGCGGTTTCTCCGCGTTCCAGTGTCATGCCCGCAGTTTGCTGTGAAATCGGCCAACTACAGCAGCTAGGTCTCTTTTCGATCCACCCGGATCAACAACAATGGTTCCGGAATGGACCAACAGAAGCACGCCGCGAATGGCGAGTTCTGTCAAAAACCAGTTCACGTCACGTTCTGACAATCCCAAGCATTCTGGTGCCGTCACAACGACCTTATCCCCTTGATTTAGCGACAGCAGCAGTTGCTCTCGTTGGATGAGATGCTTTCGAGGACGCGTAGTTTGCCCTTCAAACTGGTCACACCAAACCTGTTCAATTACCCCATGCAGCGAAATTTCTTGTCGCTGCCGTTTGGCGGACGGCCTACCTTGGGCGGAAAGGATATATCCCCACGTAGCGCCGGATTTCGAAAACTTTGGGTCCATTTAAGGTCTTCCTCCTCTTAATCGTTCTTAGAAGCGGGAGGACTAGATCACGATCCAGCTTGCCGATTGATTGCCTCCGGCTAGGCTCACCCCTCTCCGCGGAACCATCTTCTTATCTGACCTAGTAGGCCAGATTCACAGAGCCAAACGCGACTATGCGCCGGCTTCGAACCTCGTGAGATTGAGGTCTCGGCCCTAGCTTGCTTGTCTCTTGCAGACGCTACTGAAGCAGGACGTGCATCCGTTTCAGATCGCTTTCGCTCAGCTTGCCTTCGCCGACAAGGGCAATCATCTCGTCATGATCAGCCAGTGTCTTGGTTAACATGGTTTTTCTCGTCTTCTTCCGGCCTGCCGTGACCGTAAAGGTCGGCGTTCTCATGGGCTCGGTCTTCGTGCTCAAATTCCAAACTCGAATGACCGATGCTAAAATCGTCCTTCAGCCGGTCCTTGATTGCCGTCTTGATATTTTCGATTTAACGCCAGCCGTCCGCTGTCAGCACGATGTGGCAGTCCAAAGCCGCCTTGTGCTCCTGCATCTGCCACAGATGGGCGGGTCGATCATGCGCATGCCACCCTCGTAGATCAGGTAGAAGCCGAGCAGGATAAGGGTCGTGTAGTTGATGAGCGCTGCGACAATTTCTATCCGCCCATAGCCGAAGGTCATGCGCGCGTCCGCAGGCCGCCGCGCGATTTTCCGAGCGGCAAAGGTGATCACCAACGATGCCATATCCGAGAAATTGTGCAGAGCATCCGCGATCAGTGCGAGGCTGCCGGATAGGATGCCGCCGACAATCTGCGCGACGGTCAGAAGACCGTTGGCCCAGATGGAGATGGAGACTCGACGGTCGCCGGACTCGAGGTCGATATGGGCGTGATCGTGGGCCATCAGGCAACTTCCTATCTGTTCGGCAGATCAAAACGCGGTCAAGCGCCGCGTTTTGACTTCCTTTCAACATGTGCAGCCAGACCGGACTTATTCGCAACAGGTTCGGTCACTCGGGATCCCATGTGCCATTGGGTCAGCAGCAGCCAGAACTCTTCTCTGGCTGCGACACTTCCTGTACCAATTCGGCTGTTTCCGCGCCGTCGGCTTCCCGTGCCACGTCCGCTTGAGCCACGATCCCACAGCATTTGCCGCTTTCGTCTGTAACCACGCTGCGGCGCACCTGTTTTTCTTCCATCTTGCTGCAACAGCTTTTAACGTCCTCATCAGGTGAGACTGTCAGGAGGTCATCCGACATGACGTCAGAAACCGGCGTGTCGGCTGCCTTTCCCTCTGCGACGGCACCACAGCAGATGTCGCGGTCCGTAATGATGCCGACCGGCTCACCGGCGTCATTGATCACGGGAATCGCGCCGACCGACTTTTCATCCATCAGCTTTGCGGCCTCCTGAATCGTAGTGTCGGTACTACAACATGTTGGATTGCTGGTCATGATTTCGTGAACTTGCATGATCTTACTCCTTGTTTTGGTTACTAGGGTGGAAACCGAAAGACGGGTGTTCAAGTTCCTTTCAGCGCGCTGAGTGGCGAGTTTTCGCGCGAGCCGTGCAGCAGCCACAATTTGGATAATTCAGTACTTGGAGCGCTGGTTTCTCTTCGGTCCAGGTCGGAAAAGGTCGGCAAGGGACATCAGGTATCTCCTCGAATCGCTTCCAAGGAAATGTAGTTACTACAGTTACTGTAGCTTCAAGCCACAAGTCTGTCCGGGTAGACGCGGTTGGAAACCTTCCCGAACAAATCGTTAACCTAGCTGCCCCTAGTCAGGACCCCACTACAGCTCGGCTTCGTTCCGAGGATGGGTGTTACTGGCATGAGCACAGCGGTCCAGCAAAAACGACACTGGTGCCGCTCTGCTCAATAGGTGGCAACCCGATCTGCACTACGCGTTCGGCGTGAGATATTGACCAGTGCAAACTGGGTGGGCGTAGATCACGTTCGCGGGGTCACGCTTTCTTCTGCCGAATACAGGAACGCCGTCGAACCAGTTTTGACGTTCGGGTATAGATGGTTGATATGTGCCATGACCATGCGGACACACCCCGAACTCGCGCGCCCGCCGATGCTTCTTGGTTCGGGCGTCCCGTGAATGCGTAGATAGGTGTCTCGGTTGCCTTCAAAAAGGTAAAGCGCCCGCGAACCAAGAGGGTTTTCTGGGCCAGGGTCAACACCGTCGGCAACCGGGCCATAGAGCTCGGGATCGCGTGCGATCATGTTTTGGGTCGGCGTCCAGTTTGGCCATTCCACTTTTCGCTGGATCGTATACGTGCCGGGCTCGTACAGGTTACCACGGGCGATCGCCACACCGTAACGCATCGCAGTTCCCCCTTCTTCGATGTGATAGATGTAGCGCGCTACGGCATCGACGTGGACGTCTCCCGGAACAAGCCCGTCCTTAGCGTCCACCCGCTGGGGCAAAAAGCGCGGGTGCAGGCCCCACGGGTTTGACGTAGTTGGATCAAAAGCGGGAGGTGTGACCTGCGCGTCCCAGGCGGCCTTCTCCTCCTTGGTGGGCCGGGTGGCTGCCAGTAGCGGGCCAGCGATTGGAGTAGAAAACAGCGCACCGCTGGTCTGGAGAAAATGTCGTCTTGTCAGCATCATTCTTACTCCTTCAACGTTAGGTAGGCAAACTAAGCTTAAACAAGGCCACTCTGCCGTTCAGTAAGGAAAGCCTGAAGCAGTATGGCCTGTTTGACTCGAATGCCGTTCTTCGTCTGCGGCCCTAACTCCTAAAGCTACTGTAGGTTCAAGAGAAATATTGAGGTCGAACCGGGGCTTTCGTGTTCTTACTTAGACAAGAACAGACCAGTCCGCCAGCAATTCGGTCGTGGCCCGTCACCGCAGGACTATCCGGTATTCTGGGTGCGGGGCCGATGTTCGCCATTGGTTGAAAAAACCTTCGCGGTAACATCTCGACTGTGTCTCACGTCGAAAGAACTACATCTAAAGAACGACCAAACCGGAGCGATGTAACGACCTGGCCGAAGGCCACGACATCTTGAATCACGTCTCGCGATAGTTGTCACAAGCCTCAACCCCTTCTGCGACGACATCAAGAAGAGCATCTACATCGCTCAATAGCGTTGTGATACGTGAATTGCTGATACGGTAGCGAACAAACCGTCCATCTCGATCGCTGGCGACAAGCCCGCACTCCAGCAGGCATCGCAAATGATTGGAGATATTGGGCTGCGTTAGTCCCGTGTGCGCGACGAGCTCCTGAACGACGAACGGACTTTTTGCCAAGGCGTCCAGAATCGTCAAACGACTGGTATCTGCGAAGCCGCGAAGCAATTTCGCGCGCTGTTCAATAGTGGTGGTCTTGTCTTCCATAACGATTTGCGCCATATCATTTCTCGCTGATATATAGAATCTTCTATCCACTTTAGCAGGAAAGCCGCGATCATGGCCAACACAGACAACGAGATAGCAGATGCGCCATTGTTTCGATACCGGGTTTCCGGCATGGATTGCGCGAAGGATGCTGCACAGATCGAGCGGGCGGCACAGTCGGCCGGGGTAGCGCCCGGCGATGTGAAAGTGTCGGCCGCAACCCACATCATGACACTGGCTGCACCCGAAGGGCGCCTGCCGGACATCGAAAAGGCCGTTGCGGTGACCGGCTACGGCTTCGACCGGATCGAGGGCGATGGAGACATTCCGCCGAATCCCGCCCATCAGGACCCGGCCTACCGACGCGCGCTCTGGATCGTCGTGATCCTGAACGTGGGCTACGGTGTCGTTGAAATGATCGGCGGGTTCATCGCCGGGTCACAGGCCGTGAAGGCCGATGCGCTCGATTTCATCGGCGACGGCGCGATCACCTTCCTTGGCCTGCTGGCCATCGGCTGGAGCCTCGCCTGGCGGGCACGGTCGGCCTTGATCCAGGGCATCTTCCTCGGGCTCCTCGGTCTCGGCGTCCTCGGCACGACCATCGTCCGGGTCTTCGAACGGACGACGCCGGATGCGGGTCTCATGGGCCTGCTTGGCATGATTGCCCTTGTCGTCAACGTCATCTCCGTTCTGCCGCTGCTGCCGTTCCGCAAGGGCGACGCGAACATGCGGGCCGTCTGGCTTTTCTCTCGCAACGACGCCATCGGCAATGCGGCGGTTGTCGTTGCCGCCGGTCTTGTGGCCTGGCTGGGCAGCGCGTGGCCCGACCTTATCGTTGCCTTCGGTATCGCCGGGCTATTCCTGCACTCGTCCTGGGCGATCATTCGCGATGCGCGGGCCGATCTGAAGACGACTGCATGAACAGCCGCGTTCTAGGCGGAGTTTGCGCCATCTCGGCGTTCGCCCTCGATCAGGGCACCAAGGCGCTTGCCCTGAACACACCTGCGCTTGAGGGCGGCGTCGAGGTTCTACCCTTTCTCAATCTCGTGCGGGTTCTGAACGATGGAGTCAGCTTCGGTATGCTGGGCGGGATCGTGCCTTGGTGGGGTCTCATCGCGCTTGCTGGCGTGATCGTGTTATGGCTGCTGATCTGGTTGTGGCGCGCGCCGGACAGGCTGACGGCTGCCGCTCTCGGTCTGATCATCGGCGGCGCACTCGGCAATGTCCTCGACCGGCTGCGTTATCAGGCCGTCCCAGACTTTCTGGATTTCCATTACGGAACATACCACTGGCCGTCCTTCAATCTTGCGGATGTGGCGATTTTCTGCGGCGCGGCCCTACTGTTCTGGGACAGCTTCCGCTCTGCGACGGACAAGCCTGGTCAGGGTCAACGCAAGGAAAACACAACGGGGGTGTAACCCATGTTCGGCATACCATCTGCGAAAGGCTTTGACAGCACACTTGCCCTGCTGCGCAACCCATATGGGTTCATTTCGGAGACCTGCCGCGCACTCGACACAGACCTGTTCGAAACCCGCATCCTCCTTCAAGAGACGATCTGCATGACCGGCGCGGCGACGGCAGAAGCCTTCTATCGGGAAGACCGGCTGATCCGCGCAGGCTCGATGCCAGGCCGCATACAGAAGTCCCTGCTGGGAGAAGGCGGCGTTCAGGGATTGGACGGCGCTGCCCACCAGCACCGCAAGAAGATGTTCATGTCACTCATGGGGACCGAGCGGATCGCCGCGCTTGAGGGCACGTCGCTTCACATGTTGGACAACTATGCGCCGGACTGGGAGGCGAGGAACGAGGTCGTCCTCTATGACGAAGTGCGCGAAATGCTCACAAGAGCTGCCTGCGCCTGGGCCGGGGTGCCGCTTAATGAAGCTGAGGTGGCGACCCGAACGGCGCAGCTTACAGCGCTTTTTCAGGACGCCGGGGCCCTTGGCCCCAAACACTGGCGCGCGCGTCTGGCGCGCCACCGCCTGGAAAAATGGGCAGCACGGCTAATCCAACAGGTCCGCGATGGTGAGCTTCAGCCGACGCAGGAAAGTGCCCTTCATATCATCGCGACATGGCGCGATCTCGATGGGGAGTTGTTGACCCCCAGGGTGGCCGCCGTAGAGCTGTTGAATGTCCTGCGCCCGACCGTCGCGGTATCCGTGTTCATAGTTCAGGCGGCGCATGCTTTACATCGGCATCCCGAGTGGCGGCAAAAGCTGAAGGACGACGAGGGACAGCTCGAACCTTTCGTGCAAGAGGTCCGCCGTCTGTATCCGTTCTTTCCCGCGGTTGCGGCACGGGTGAAGAGCGATTTCGAGTGGCGCGGACATCGCTTTCCCAAAGGGTACAGGGTTCTGCTCGACCTCTACGGCACGAATACCGACGCTCGTTCGTGGGACGCGCCGCAAGAGTTCCGGCCCGAGCGGTTTCACGATCGGGAGGTCACTCCCTACGAGTTCATTCCGCAGGGCGGTGGCGATCACCACAGGAACCACCGTTGTCCGGGCGAGTGGATCGCGATCAGCCAGATGAAGGCGTTTTGCAGTTTCTTCGTGAACGCCATCGACTACGAAGTGCCGGATCAGGATCTGGATCTGGAAACCGGAGAACTGCCGCCCATGCCCAAATCTCGGTTCATCATGCGTAACGTCAGGCCTCGGCAGTAGCTTCGCCCTCGTCCGGATCGACCGACCGCGCATCCTTCGTGGCCTCGAACGCCTCCCATGCAACGTAGGGCACGATCAGAAGCGCCGCCACCGGGTCGGCCCACCACCAGCCCATCCATTGCGTCAGACCGATCCCGGCCAACACCACGATCGTCTGATACTGCCAGATCATGGTGTCCTTGGCATCGTACTTCAGGGCGGGCGCATCGAGCCGCTTGCCGTAGCGATACTTGCCCCAGGCGAGGAACGGGTTGGCCACGAGCGAAGCACCCAGAATCGCGATACCCCACCAGTTGAAGCCCGGCGCCTTCTGCGAAATGAAGGCGGAGACCGCCTCGTAGAGGATCGCCGCGACGACGATCCAGAAGGCACAGGCAACCACGTAGAGCGCGACCTTCTTGCGGTGCAGGACCGTGCGCTTGTCGGCACCGTCCACCTCACTCTTCAAGCGCCAGATCAGAGTCGCAGCCGAGGTGGCCTCGACCGTACTGTCGAGGCCCCAACTCACCAGCGCTGCGCTGCCGGTCAGAAGTCCCACGGTGACGGATACGACGACCTCGATGATGTTGTAGACGAGGCTGGCGATCTCGACCCGGATGCCGCGCGTCAGATTGGCCTGCCGGTTATCTTGATGACTGCTCATAACATCTCATCACCGCAAAATTTTCGGCGAAAGTTCGAGGCGAGAATTGGCTACCTTGCCATCAGTTGCGCCACGGATCGAAAGCCGAGATTGTCCTGTTTCCAAGCTTCCTCAGTAGAGGCGAGCTTGTCCCTCATACATGAAAACCAAGGGCTTCGGACCTGTCGCGTAACCGGTGTTGAGCCGCTCCATGCGGAAGCCGCTTGTCTCGATCAAGTCGGCCGTCGGGCGGTCAAGATGGCAGTTCCCGGCGCAGTGTTTCCAGACAGGCGTCAGCCAGCGTTGCCAGCGCCGGATACGGGGTCCGGGCGCCAGGCCATGCTCGACGAAGCGGAAGACGCCATCCGGCTTGAGAACGCGCCGGATCTCGGCGAGAGCCTTCTCCGGTTCCGAAACGCTGCAGAGTGTCCAGGTGGCGACGACGCAATCGACGCTGCGATCTTCGAGCGGCAATGCTTCGGCCACGCCCTCGATCATCTCGGCCGCGGGCATCAGTCCATGGGAGGTTTGCGCGGCCCGAGAGAGGAGTTCGGGCGACGGATCAATACCGATGATCTGGCGCACGGCCTCGGGGTAGAGCGCAATGTTCAGGCCCGAGCCGATTCCGATCTCCAGCGCACGCCCATGCAGGCCGGAGATGGCGCGGCGCCGGTAGGGAAGAAGTTGATCCTGGCCCATCGCCAGATGCGTCAGCCGAGGGAGGATATGTTTCTCGTACAGTCGCATCTGTTCACCCGATCCGCGCAAGGACAGGGAAGGTGTCCAGCAGCCAGTAGGCCAGTGCGCTCAACCGCCCGGTCATCATCGCCAGGCCCATCAGGATCATGACGCCGCCCGCAGCCTGATGCAGGCGGCGACCCCAACGACCGATGCCGCGCAGCCTGCCGGCAATACTGTCGGTGAACCCCGCGACGACCAGAAACGGGATCCCAAGGCCGGCCGAGTAGACGGCAAGCAATGCGACGCCCTCGCCAATCGTCGCGCTTGTCGCGCTGGCGGTTAGGATGGCACCGAGGATCGGCCCGATGCACGGTGTCCAGCCGAAACCGAAGGCGAGTCCGAGCACGTAGGAGGCGACCGGTTGCCCGCCCGGCAGGTCGAGATGGAAACGCAGGTCGCGCTCCATGGCCGACAGGCGCGCTGCCCCGATCATGAACAGACCGAACAGGATCACGATCGCGCCGCCGACGAGGTTGAGTTCGTAGCGCCACTGCAGCAGCGTCTGACCGAGCGCGGTGGCAGAGGCCCCAAGCGCGATGAATATCGTGGAGAAGCCAAGGACGAAACAGAAGCTGAGCCAGACGGCCCGCCCCTTCGAAGGCGCTGCACTGCCGGTGACCGTACGTCCGGCAACGTAGGATACGTAGCCGGGCACGAGCGGCAGCACGCAGGGCGACAGAAAGGAAACGGCACCGGCCAGCAATGCCGCCATTAGTCCAAGAACGGAAAGTTCAATCAAATCCACATCTCCAAACTGATCGGTAGACCGCCACCACGTGTGCGCACGGAGCGGAACGGCTGGCGCGGTCGTCGTGCTTTTCCATGTCCTATTGCTTACGTTCGTCAATAAGAGCGCTTATCTGCGCAACGGCTTCGGGGCTGTTCCATTCGGCCGGGCCTGCGAGGCGCCCCCGCTCGCGCCCAATGCGGTCGATCAGAATCGTTGTCGGCAGCCCCACCACGGCCAAGGCCAGCATCGCGCGCGTATCCTCCGCGATATAGAGATCGAGGTTGCGAATGCCGGTCTCTCGGTAGAAGCGGCGCACAGGTTCGAGACCGGCCCGATCGATCGACAGCGGCAGAACATGAAAATCCGATCCGCCGAGGCGCGCTTGCAGCGCGTCGAGCGTCGGCATCTCCTCGCGACAAGGCGGGCACCAAGTCGCCCAAATGTTCAGAAGCACGACACGTCCCTCGAAGTCCGCCAGCGTCAGATCCCGTCCATCTCCATCCACGAAAGGCGGCGACAGGAGATCACGCGGAGTCCCGTGATTAGGGATCGGTGGTCGGGCGGAGGCAGGGCTTGCCGCAAGCGCCAAGACTCCGGCAAGGACGTCACGTCGCCTCACGGGTCGCTCTCAGCCTGCAACCGGCGCACGACCGGCAGAATGTCCTCCTCAAGCGAGGCCTGATCAAAGGGGCCGACATGCTTGTATGCAATGCGCCCCTCGGCGTCGATTATGTATGTTTCCGGCACTCCATAGACGCCCCAGTCTATCGCAACGCGGCCTGATCGGTCCGCGCCGATGCGGGTGAAGGGATCGCCGAGCTCTTCGAGGAAACCCAGCGCCTCCTCGGCATCGTCCTTGTAGTTGATACCGTAGATCGGAACGGTGCCCGCTTCGGCAAGATCGACGAGAAGCGGGTTCTCCGTGCGGCAGGGGACGCACCACGACGCCCAGACGTTGACGAGAGAAACCTGGTCTTGCAGGTTCGCCGAGCCTAGGCCGTCCTGCCGCCCTTCGATGGGCGGGAGCGCGAATTCCGGGATTGGTCTTCCGATCAGCGTCGAGGGCAACCGGTCGTCGTTGTTCCAGAGGCCCCAGTAGAAGACTACGCCCAGCAACCCAAACAGAAGAATAGGCAAAATCATGAGCGGCCGTCCGCTCCGGCGCCGCTTTTCTTGGTTATCCTTCGAACTCATAGCCTGCCATCAATGCTTGGAAGGAATAGGGTATCAGCAACCGCTGATATGAAGCAAACCGTCGCCGATCACAATGCCGAACGATGGGGGAGGCTTGGCCGCGGCTTCGCAGACCCGAGCCATACTTACTGTTTAGATTCGTAAGAAATCAGTGAAAGGTCGGTATCTGAAGAGGCCGTTGAATTCAGACCTCTGAACGGCCCCTTCGTCCGCTCTCCGGACATGCGCACCGAAAGCAGCGAAAAGCCGGTATTTGAGCAACTCAGCACGCTCAAATTCTCGCAGCATGATGGCAAAGCTGTCTTTGCCAGCGCTAGTAGTTCACCTGTTCGAAGTCGTAGTTGCCATCATAGTCACGCCAATCGACGAAGACAGATCGGTGATAGATACCCGGGCAATTCTGGCCCCAACGTTCAAGTCCCACATGGGCCTCAGGCAGGGCAGTTATAGAAGATCGCTGCCATGAGAAATCGCCTTGGGTTCCATAAGTGCCGAGGACTACAGTGGCGTAGCGTTCGCAGTCTCCTTCGCTTCCTGCTTCGTATTGCCGCGCGTAACGAACATCAAAGACACGGATGGATCGTACGAAATTGAACTCAGGTCCGCTGATATCGATGTCCGCCCGATCTTGAACGAGCCGGAGGGCCTGGTCGGCGGGAACGAATTTGTCTCTTGGCAAGGATTGGAGCGGTCGACGGCTGTCGGGCCGGTACAAGGCTTCAAAGATACGGCCAGCGTTGTTTGGTGGCCGATCGCCCTCATAGGAGGCGCCCATGGGACAGCGCCAGATTTGCAGCGGCGGTTCCACTGGCCAAGGCGTGATACGCCTGATGAATTCGGCGCGAGCTCGGGCGCAAGGGACGGAAGCGGGCCAGCCGCCAGACAGACACAAGAGGATCGCGCAGTCGATCGGGTATGTCTGCGCTCGGGCGGACATTGGTAGCGAAAGACCAGTCACGGTGAAAGCGACTGCAACCGAGGGGAGGAGCTTCTTGATCAGATAGTGCATGCTGCGGAACCTCCGTGAGAGGAGTCCAGCATATATACGATAATATACTATCGCAATGTGAGCGATACCTGAACTGCGACTCATGTTGGGATCAGGGTAGGGGCGTCATCGCATTTCCTCCAACATCTTTTCGCGGAAGACCTCAGCTGGCGTTTTCCATCCAAGGCACTTGCGCGGCGTATTGTTGAGGCGATCACAGATCACCTTCATATCGTGATCTGTGCATTGCCGGATATCGCGTTTGCGGGGCAACCACCTTCGAAGGCGTCGGTTAGTGTTCTCGACTGTGCCTTTCTGCCAGGGGCTGGAGGGGTCGCAGAACCACGTCTGGGTTCCGATCTCGGCTTGCAGGTGGGGCCAACTGACAAACTCGGTTCCGCGGTCAAAAGTGATGGACCGACGGGCGACGAGGGGGAGGTCTTTGATGGCGCTCATGATCTTGGCCATGACCGGCTTGGTGCGCTTGTTCGGGTTTTTCAGGATCACAGTGAAGCGGCTGACGCGCTCAACCAGTGAGGTAACGTTGGACTGGCCAAGCTTTTGTTTAAACAGCATCAAATCAGCTTCCCAATGACCGAACTGACGGCGATGAGCGACATCATCGGGTCGGAACAGAATGCTGACATCGCGGTGGAATTTGGGTTCTCTGCGCCTTCTGGTGCGACGTGGTCTGCGGGCGACACGGTGGGTCGGTAGATACCACCACAGGTCTTCGCGCTGACCTTCCTTGGAGTAGATGTAACGATAGATGGTTTCCTGACAGACCCTGAGAGGAGCGCGTTCGTGAATCATACGGTTACTGATCTGCTCTGGTGTCCAGCCGTTCTTGATACGCTCGATCACGCACTTGCGAAGCTCAGGATGTTTGATCAGTTTGCGCTCTCGAGCACGACGTTCCGCTTGCATCAGGTGAGCAGCGGCACCGTAATAGCCATCGCAACCCGGCATGCTTTCGTCCGAAAAATGGTTGCGCTTTAGCTCGCGAAATATCGTTGATCTGCAGCGCTTCAGAACGCGCGCCATCTCATCAACTGGGACCTTAGCGTGTCTCCAGCGTTCTATCTTGCGTCGTTCTGTGATACTCAGTTGGTCGTAAACGGCTCCCATACCGATTCCTCTCATTAGATAAACTACTGTTTTCTAACAAGAGTCGCGCTTGAGGGTAGCGCGCGCCAACACTAAGTATAAATACGCATAATGAAGTTTATGTTAAAATGCCTGATCAAAACATCTGCACACAATTTGCTCAGCCGCATCTTCTAAACAGCAGAAGCGTAGAGAAAATCGGTCCGATCCTCCATTTTCGAATAGACGCGGCGATCATCCGTAATTCCAACGGATCGCGAGGTTTCGCGATTACCCCAAAGAGATTTTGCAGATCCAGTCGAGAATTTTATCCAGCACCGAGATGCGCGAAAATATTGCCTTTGGTCATGGGCATTTCGTCTCTTTCAGGTTCATCCGGTCCGCGCGCACATACCGGAAATCACAATACCTGCCGCCAGAGACGAGCGTTTGAGAGCGTTCCAGTTGCCCTCCCCACATCTCCGCCAGCGGATAGTCCAGATTACAGGCATCCCTTGGCAAAAGTCACGGGCGTCCTCCGGCGAGAGCAGCTTGTGATGCAGCTCCTGGTAGGGACACCGCGTCACCAGGAAAACCCCTCCACGATCGCTGTCGATCCAACGCTTGCAATAGGACTTCGGGCCGAAGGGAAAGACGTCCATAATCAGATGCGTGTCGCGTTCGAGACGCTTTGCCGGGTCGCGGGTCGTCAGGCGCACAACCGCGTCCGGAACGGCCATGAACCTGCGGTAAATGATCCATGCCGCATCGCCGACCAGTTCGATGGCATAGGCACGCTCGACGCCGCGGTCGATGGCGGACTGGATCGCAGAGATGATCAGCGCGCCGTTCAAAAGCCAGAGCCGCGCACCGGCGCTGCGTTCGTGCGGGATTTCGGCTGCGTGCTTCTCGAAACGGGTCCATGTATCCGTTAGGAGCGCGTGGATCTCCGCCCGGGTGAAACGGCCCTTCGCCATCTCGCCGCGCACCCGGTTGCGGCCCAGAATGGCCCGCATCGCCGCCGCGCGCACGACCGGGCGGAACAGGACGCGGAACAGGCGCTGTCCGTGGGTCATTTCAGCCAGTCAGGCCCGAAGGCCCTGCCCCGATCCGTAAATGTCATCCAGCCAAGGACGGCGCCGCCCAGTGCGGACATGACGATGCCATTGAGCATGAACAGAAGGCCCGCACCCTGGGCACCGAAATAACCGAAGGTCATATCGAGCCTGAGACAAAGGGTATTGCAAAACAGCCCCAGCATCACCGTTGACAGCAGCGCAGTCAGGCCCACGGCACGCCAGCCGTCCACTCGGCCCAGCAAACCCAGCACCAAGACCGCACCGAATGCACCGCCCATTCCAACGCCGCAATAGACCAGGGTCCACATGGTCTTGTTGAACCAGCTGCCCTTGGGGAAAAGGTAGAACCCCCAGACGAGGAGGATCACAGCCTCGCCAAGGATCGAGAAAAGGAGCGCCAGTTTCAGGGGGCGGGCAGCACCAGTCCCGCCCGCGGTGAATGCGTGTTCGGTCGCGGAAGTCATTCCCGCTCTCCTTTTTGTTCGGTCAGGTCGCGCAAAAGGCCAATGATCCGGGCTGCGGCCTCTGCGACTCGTGTTTCGGACATCTCGCTCCATGTTGCGGCAAACCAGCGGTCGCCGCCCTCGAGCATCCCGAAGGTGGCATCCATCAATAGGTCCTGCGGCAGGTCGGTGCGCACCGCGCCAAGCGCCTGGCCCTGAAGGATCAGCGCTTCCAGCCATTGACGCATCTGCCCCGCCAGTAATTCAAGTGCGGGATGCGCCGTGCCGTCGGCGCGCGCCTGGATCGCGCTCCAATTCAGGGCCGCCAGGACGGGATCGGTCAACTGGCGTTGCAAAAAGGCGCGATACATCGCCTCCCACATCGCCCAATAGTCCGAGGCGGTCGCGGGCGGCGCGCCGGGAACCATGGCTGCCAGCAGGTCGTCAAGCGCCCGTTGCGTCACGGCGGCATAGAGATCGTCCTTGCCTTCGAAATAATGATAGAAAGACGATTTGCTCATCCCCGCAGCGGTGATGACACGGTTTATCGAGGCGCCGGACAGGCCATAAGTCGCGATCTCTGCCGCCGCAGCATCGAGGATTGCCGCCTGTCTCTCGGGCGTGACATTTTGGAAGCGCTTCATGGGAGCCATGGCAAAAGTTGTACTATGGGTTGGACCCGGAGTCCAATCAAACGTATGGTAGCTTTACTTGAGGCATTGGATCACGGCGCTTTCTTGCGTAAAGATCGTTAGAGGGATCATAAGTTGTTAGTTTCGATAGCCATATCCGTCGCACTCTTCGTCGCCACAGCCTATCTGCATCTGATGTCCCTGCGCTTCTGCTCAGGCCGCATGGCATCGGTTCCAATGCGGCCGCATACGCGCGTGCTTTCCATCGTGAGTCTGTTGTTTGTCACCCATCTGTTCCAGATCGGGCTCTTTGCGGGCGGCTTCTGGATTGCGGGGGCGTGGTTCGGGATCGGTGGCTTTGAGGGGTCCGACATGGCACACCCGCTCGACTACCTATATTTCTCGGCCGTCATGTACACATCGCTCGGGATCGGAGATATCGTCCCGACCGGTCATCTGAGATTTCTCGCCGGTGTCGAGGCACTGAACGGGCTTTTGATGATCGCCTGGTCTGCGTCCTTCCTGTTTGCAACAATGAACCGTCTGTGGGACTGGGAGCCTTGCCTCGAGCCCAAAGATGAGGAGTGAGGCATCCGTTGTTAGAGGGCTCAACCGATCAGCGGCTCTTGAACGCAATGAGGCCGAGCAAAGCGGCGACAGCTGAACTGCCCACAACGGCGAGTTTTGCCGTTGCGGCGATCGGGGTTGCGTCGAAAGCCGCGCCGATGATGAACAGGCTCATGGTGAAGCCGACACCGGACAGCAGTGCGACCCCAATGACGTCCCGCATCGAGGTGCCGGGCGGGAGTGTTCCGATGCCGAGGCGAAGCGCCAGGAGTGTTCCGGCGAGAAGTCCCAAAGGCTTTCCGACAATCAGCGCCATCGCAATACCGATGGCCACGGACCATGCCTGTGGATCGGCGGGAAAAAAATCCAGCATAACGCCGCCGTTGAAGAAGGTGAAGATCGGCACGACAAAGAACAGAGCAAATGGCGAAACGCGCCGCTCAGCGCGCGCTGTCGCTCTTGGCGGAAACGACGACAGCGGCAGAGAAAACCCGACAATTGCCCCTGCAATCGCTCCTTCGAGACCGGTCAGTATAAGTCCTGCCCAGAGAACGCAGCCGAAGGCGAGGTAAGGCACGAGCGATGCCCTTCGGGTTCGATTGAGTAGAAATAGACCTGCCAAGCCGCCAACCACCATCCAAAGCGGCCAAAGCTGATCGAACGATCCGTAGAACAATGCGATGACAATTACTGCGCCGAGGTCGTCGAAAATCGCGGCGGCCGTTGCAAAGGCGATGATCGCAGGACCAAGCTGACCCGAAAACAGCGAAAGGACGCCAAGGACCAAGACGATGTCTGTCGCAATGGGGATCGCCCACCCACGAAGGGCGACAGTATCTCCGAAATTGACTCCAAGATATATGGCTGCCGGCACGATCATGCCCCCAAGCGCCGCACTTGCCGGAAGCATGGCCGCACTGGGTTCGGACAGCGCCCCACGGGTCAGCTCGTGATTTGTGTGGATGCCAATCAGAAAGAAGAAGACCGTCAGAAGGCCCTGATTGATCCACTCGATCAGAGGGGCTTCGATTGCCCAGGTGCCCGCCCCAACCCGCAGAGGCAGGTGATGCACAATCGCATAGATGTCCGCCAGCGGCGAGTTCGCGGCCACCATACCCAGAGCAAGACCGACGAGCATGGCGAACCCCGCGCGCCGCCCGTCGCGGACCGATTGCGTGGCCACATCCGTCAACTGTGGGCGGGCTCATCTTGCGGCGCCAGCCAGCGCGACAGATAGGCGCGTTCGAACAGAAAGACTCCCGCGATCGTAACGGCCGCATAGGCGACGATGGCCGGATCGCTCTGCAGCTTCATGGCCGTGAACGCGACCAGAACGATCGCATCAAACCCGAGTGCTGCAAGAATGACGACACCCGAGGCGCCGATCTCTGCCCTGCGGTAGCGCCAGACACCCCAATGCACAGCCATATCCATTGTCAGGTAGAAGAACGCACCCAGCGACGCGATGCGGCTCAGATCGAAAAACACGGCAAGAAAGGATGCGATGACCACCGTGTAGACCAGCGTATGCCGCTGGATCGGACCGGACATGCCGAAATGGCTGTGCGGGATCATCTTCATGTCCGTCAGCATCGCCAGCATCCGCGAGACGGCAAACACACTTGCCAGCACGGCCGAAGCTGTCGCCACCACGGCCAACAGGACCGTCAGCAGGAAGCCGACCTGTCCCAATGCCGGTTCCGCCGCCTCGGCCAGCGAATAGTCCTTGGCGGAGATGATCTGATCGATGGTCAGGCTGGAGCCGACACCGAAGGCCACAAGCAGATAGACAACGACACACAGCGCAATCGAAATGATGATTGCGCGCCCCACATTGCGGTTGGGATCGGTGATCTCAGCCCCGCTGTTGGTGATCGTCGTGAACCCCTTGAACGCAAGAATGGCAAGCGCGACCGAGGCGACGAAACCCATCGCGCCAAAGTCGCCAGCGTCTTGCGTCGCGGCGGCAAAGCCAAACCCGCTCGACCACAGGGCAGCGATCCCGAAGAGCGCGATGCCACCGATCTTGATCGCGGCCATGACCATCGAGAACAGCCCGATCGATCGGTTGCCCGCGATATTCACAAGAAAGGCAAACAGGATCACCCCGACCGCGAGGATGGGCACCAGAGGTCCGCCCTCGATATCGAAGGGACGCAAGAGATATGTGGCAAAGGTCCGTGCGACGAGGCTTTCCGCGATCACCATGCTGAGCGCCATCAGCAGCGCCGCCCCAGCCGCAATCCCTCCCGGCCCGTAGCATTTTTGCAGGATCATCCCGATCCCCCCTGCCGAAGGCCAGGCGTTGGACATCTTGATGTAGCTGTAGGAACTGAACCCGGTCACGATCGCACCGATGATGAACGCAATGGGAAAGAGCGGCCCGGCCAGTTCGGCAATCTGACCTGTCAGGGCAAAGATCCCTGCCCCGATCATCACGCCCGTGCCCATGGCAACCGCGCCGCCCAAAGTGATGGAGTTCTTCTTGTAGCCGTCGCCGCCGTGGCCGTGCTCGTGATTCATGATTTGCCCCGTCTTTCCTGTTTCTTAGTTTGGCCTTTGCCAAGCGTTCGTGTGTATGGCCGCTCCGCCTGCCAAGTGGCGACGCAGACCGCTCAGCGCCTGCTCCAGATCAAGGTGGTCAACAATCGAATTGGCCCCTGCCTGTCGCGCATCGCCGAACCGCATTGCATCAAGTGTCACCAATATCATCGCAGCCGTCAAATCAGCCTGATCGCCACCTTCGAACAGGTTCGCGGCAATCTCTTTGCCGTCGCGATCGAACGCAACCGCCGCGATCCGTGTTCTTAATTGCCCGAATTGCGGCAGCCACTCTGAAAGCTTTGTCAATCGCCGGGAATGCTCTGACATCCAGCGTCCGAGCCAAAGCCGTTGTGCCACTGCAAACAGGCGTGTGACAAATGGCGGATCGACGGCCAGGTAATGGTGAACACGGACTTCGCGTCCGCCAGGATGAATTCCCTCATCGGGAAACGCCACATCGAGCGCCAGTCTCGGCGCCTCGTTCTGTGCGAAACTAAACCACCAGGGGTGCGTGCCAGGAAATACAGACCGGCCCGTCACCGGGTCGTCATAAGGCTGTCCAAGCGTCCGAAAGAACCACTCAGACGCTGCCTTCCCGTAGTGACGGCCCATGCCAAGCTCGACTCCGATACGCAGCGTCTCTACCCGTTTGTCGCTTGCCAGAGCTGCCGCCATCAATGTGCTGAGACCCGGAGCAGTTCCAACACCCGTCACAAGACACCCGTTTGTCCCGTCCGCCGCCCGGATCAGGGCGTGGACATAGCTCGGCGTCGCCGATGTATCGAGCACCGTACCGCCTCTTGCGAGAATTTCAGCGACCAGCCCCGGCGGTGTCGCTTCGGTCAGATTTACGACCATGGCGTCGTCGGGAAGTGAATGGGCCGCGTCGGGGCGCGCCACGTCGAGGGCTGTGTAAACCACGTTTTCATGCGCCGTTTCAACCGCACGGTTTCGCCTGGAAACCGCCCAAACCTTCCATTCCTGATGGTCGGAAAGGAGGCGAACAAGCCGCGACCCGACATCACCGGATCCTCCGAGGATCACCAGATTGCTCACTCCGTTCACCCTCTTGGTCTCGGCGCTTCTAAATCGCAAATCCGTCTTGCATTTCCGATATCAAACTCAATCTTCGATCAATTCGCAGGCGAGCGCTCGATCGTCGGCAAAAACTGACGCCGCTCCGGTTTCCCGATAGCCAGCTTGCGCTCTGCAAAAAACGGAACAGAACGCTTGCGTTCATTGCGCGGCAACTTCCCGGAATCGAGGCAGAAACGCCGGAACATTCTCTGCATATCTCTCCCATGCCTCGCCAAACCGGGCCCGACTGTCGGCCTCCTCGCTCTTGGCAAGTCGCGCATACATCCAGACCAGAACCGGGAACATTGCAAGCGTGAGGATTGTCGGCCATTGCACGAGGAACCCTGCCATGATGAGAACGAACCCCACATATTGCGGATGCCGTATCCGGGCGTAGGGACCCGTGACCGCCAGTCGCCCGGCCCGCTGTGCTGCCCAGAGATGGTGCCAGGCCACCGAGATCAGCCAGAAGCCCCCACCGATGAATGCAAAGCTGAGGAAATGGAACGGCCCGAAATGCGGGTTCGCTTCCCAGCCGAACATCATTTCCAGAAGGTGCCCGCTGTCATGGGCGAACCAGTCAATCCCCGGCCAGTTGGATTGGAGCCAACCCGACAGGAAAAAGATCGTCAGCGGAAACCCGTACATCTCGACAAAAAGTGCCACGATGAAAGCACTGAATGCGCCGAAGCTGCGCCAGTCACGCGATGTCTGTGGCTTGAAGAAACTGAACGCGAACAGAATGAAGACCGCCGAATTGATGAACACGAGCAGCCAAAGCCCGTATGACGATCCCGGGTCGCTCGTCATTTGTCATCACCCGATCCGCGGCCGCCATGTCCGCCGTGGCCACCATGACCGCCATGCATGAAGAAATGCATGCCAACACAAAGCAGCAAAGGGAGCCAGATCAGCAACCCGCTGCCCAGAATGTGCACCCGATGCTCGTAACCCAGCAGTAGTCCACCAAGGATGAGCGCAAAGATCAGGTAGATGCCCGCGCGTGATTTCCAGAACGAGGGCGGCCTCGGCGGATTGTCATTATCCAAATGTTTTTCGTGATGTCTTGTCATAACACATTCCCGTAGTCAGTTGTGGATCGAGGGGACATGAAACCAGCCCCCACGCGTCGGAGCCATTCGCGCAGTTTCTGCAAGGTTATGGCCAGTCTTTTTTCGCGTCATACGTCATGTCCCTTGAAAAGAACTCCTGCGGGCGCGCGACGTCCCTGAACCGCATCGAATTCGGCTTCTGTCAGAAAATCAAGCGCCCGCCGCCCCGTGACATCCGCCGCAGCCGCAAGAACATGCGCCCAGGTTGATCGGTTGGCGAACAGCATTCCGTCTGCATCGAGTGTGCCACCGCGACCGCAGAACCCGAGGAATCTCGACTTCCGCGATCCGGTATCGAGGCGGCGGAGGAGACCGCCGAGCGGCTCCGGCCTGGTATGCGAGACAAAGACCCGGGCGCCTGCCGTTTCGGGAAAGAACATTTCGAGCGTCGCGTCGGAGGCGGTCATCTTCGCCTCATGATCGTCGCGGGGGCTGCGGAACCGTCCCGGCTCGACCATCACGATGACACGGTGCCGCACGCTCTTTTCTTTCAGGCGATCCGACGCCGTGAGAGTTTCGGCCAGTTGGTAGGCGCCGACGGCGACCAGGATCAATTCCGGGTCATCGCCACCGACATCGCGCAGGCAGACCGCGCCGTCGGCCAGCACCCGTTGTGCCAGTTCGGGAGATAGCACGTCTGGAACTTCGCGCTTGGGAACCACCATCGTCCAGATCGCCCCGTGTGATCGAAAGACATCCCGCAGGCATGCGACGGCACTGTTCCAGTCCACAGGAAACACGACGCGAGAGAGATCGGACATTTCCGCCCACATCGTTTCGGCGGCGGTCGTGTCCTGATGGGACAGCTCGTTCTTGCCATTTTCCCACGTATGCGAGGTGAGGACAACCGGCAGGCCAAGCCAATAGGGTTGGCGACCTGCGGCGATCAATTGCCGCGTGAAGATCAAATCCTGGCGCAAAGCGCCAAGCATTTTCGTGGCGAAGGCTTCGTAGGAGACTGCCAGATTGAGACCGCTCTTGTTTCCCAGAACGGCGCATATGACGGCTTCTTCGTTAAGGGCTGTTATCACGCCACCGGTCTCGGATTCCGGCATCCCGGGCTCGGGGGCGGTCACACGATGCTTCAGCAGATCTAGGGTCGCGTTCATCCTGTTGCTGCGCATTTCATCAGGGTTGCCGACGCGGGCGCGCAGGCCGGGATTGGCGAGGACAAGCGCTTCGAAGTATTGGTCGAGACCTTCCATCGGCGAGACGTTTCTGCGACCCTCAGAGGCGTGCCACGGCGGTTCGGGCAGGCTGGGCGTCACCGCCGGGCGCGAGATCAGGGGATGGGCCCGCTCCTTGGGACGTCCCGAGGCGTCATGGTTGTTGAGCGCAAGCACCGCATCCGACAGGTCTTTTGGCGGCACCCAGAGGTTCGCGGCACCTTCGTTGAAGTCACGGCGGGCGGCCGCGTCGGTTCGCGGATTGCCCTCGAGCGGCAGGTTATGCGCACGGTTCCAAAACCTCGCCGTCCACCGGAATCTTGTTTCCCGGGCGGATCACCACCGTTTCGCCCTGAAGCACTTCGGAGGTCGGCACCTCGGTCTCCTGCCCGTCGCGGATCACCGTGGCCATCGGCGGCGCGAGATCGAGCAGCGCCCGGATCGCCGCAGAGGCACCGGCGCGCGCCCGCATTTCCAGCCAGTGGCCCAACAGGATGAAGACCAGCAACACCGCGACCGCCTCGTAGAACTGCACGCCGGGAAAGAAGAAGGTCGAGCCGACGCTGAACACATATCCGGTGCCGACCGACAGCACGACGAGCACGGCCATGTTGAGGACGCCGTTCTTCAGCGCCCGCCAAGCGGCTACGAAAAACGGCCAACTGGGCCAGACGATGCCCGCGCTGCCGAGGAAGAACAGCCAAAGGTCCAGCCTCAGGCCGAAAGGCGGCACCGGGGGCGTGAACATGCCGCCCATCGGCGAGTAGATGAAGATCGGGATGGTAAAGAGCAGCGCCACCCAGAACCGGTTGCGCATGTCGCGGACCATGTCGGCCATCTCCATGCCGCCGCCGTGACCCATCTCATGGGCCATCGCGTCCTTGGCAACGGGCCCTGTCGCGCCATGCGCCGCGTGGTCTTCATGGCCGGTGTGGTCCATCTGGCAGATATGGTTCGGCATACGCTCTCCGGCGCAGTGAAAGCCGCAGGCGTCGATCGCCTTGCGCAGCGCCTCCTCGTTCACCACCGTTTCGTCGTACTGCACTGTCACACTGGCAGACGCAGGGTTCGCTTCCGCCCGGTGAACGCCGTCGAGGGCGGATACATGACGTTCGACCGCGAGATGATCGAGTTCCTCGAACAATCCGCGGACCTCAAGGGTCAAGGTTTTCAATGCTGGCTCCTGTCGATTAATCCTTGCGGTCGCGAAGGACCGTCAGGGGAATAGACGTTGCCAGGCATCGGACGTTACAGTGTCCGGCGAAAATCTTCGCAGGCACTGCCGCTGGTGTCACCCATGAGACGGTAACGCTTTACGTCCACTCGCGTCAGTATTTCCGTATGGCGCGCACTGGCGCAGGGTCGGGCAGCCTGGGACCAACCAATTGACGAAAAGCCAAATTGCGGAGTTTGAATTGAGCAGCATGACCAAAGCGAGCACTGCAACCCACAAGTGCTTTGCCCTCGTGCTAAGTGGCGGCGGGGCAAGGGGCCTCTCGCATGCTGGCGTACTCAGAGCTTTGATCGCCAGGGGCTACATCCCAAGCGCCGTCGTGGGCGTGTCGATGGGCGCGGTTGTCGGTGCTACGTATGCTCTTAATGACAAATGGTACGACGCACTCGTGGGCATGGATACCAGCGGGTTTCCGGCAACACCGGACTTTCGCGTGCCTGGAATGGCTGCAAGGATCAGGGGAATGCGGCTTGCTTTGCTTGCCGCGCGGGACATGTATTTTGGCTGGGGATCAGGCGCGCGCACCGAGACCTGGGGCCGCAGTGTCCTGTCCGGCCTGACCAAGGGCAAGAACCTGCAGGACGGCCGCATCCCGGCTTTTGTCTGTGCAACCGACATGCTGTCTGGCCAACGCGTGGTATTCGGCAAGGGAGATGCCACTGATTATGTCTATTCAAGCGCGGCGCTGGCCGGAATACTGCCGCCCCTTGTCGATGATCCGTATGTACTGATGGACGGAGCCTATTCCGATATCGCGCCGGTGGACGTCGCCAGGGCCACCGGCGCGGAAGTCGTGATCGCTGTGGATCCCAGCCAGCGCGAAAACGCGACTGGCCCGAAAAACGGCTTGCAGGCGATGATGCGATCCATCGAGGTCTGCCAGTATGAACATGCGCGACTGCGTTTTGAGCAAGCGGATTTTGTGATCCGACCCGCTTTCAGCCAGACCATCGGCACACTGGAATTCCGGCAAAAGCGTCATTGTATTGCGGCAGGCGCCGTGGCGACCCGCCGCGCATATAACGACATCAGCATGCTGCTCGCCCCCTGATCGGCGAGTTGCCCCCGACGTGCGATTGCGCTCAGTTGCAGTCACCCAGGAAACATCCCTGCAAGCTACCCCATGAGCAGCGTGATCGGCGCGGTCGCGCCCAACACGATCATCAGCGGCGGCGCCGGGGCGGCGCTGTCCTGTCCGGACTCTCGCGGCTGACACATCGGCACCACGATGCGCAGGTAGGCCGCCAGCGCCAGCACGCTGTTGAGAATGCCGATCACCGCCAGCCACAGATAGCCCGCCTCGATCGCCGTACCGAAGAGCAGCACCTTGCCGAAAAAGCAGAAAAGCGGCGGAATGCCCGTCATTGACAGCAGGAACACCACCATCGCTACGCCGATCACAGGGCGCGCGCGGCCGAAGCCCCGGAAGTCGTCAAGGCTGCGTCCGGCGACCATGATCACCGCGAAGGCGCCGAGATTCATCGCCACATAGGCCGCGCTGAACACGATCACCGAGGGCAGCGCCAGCAAGCCTGGCCCCAGATCCACGATCCCCATCATGAAATAACCCGCCTGCGCCATCGACGAATAGGCCAGCAGGCGCACCTCGTTGCTTTGCACCAGCGCCGCCAGGTAGCCGCACGTCATCGTCATGGCGGCGATTAGCGCGACCACCATCGGCCAGCTGGTACCGACCGGTAGGTCGCGCAAGATCTGCGCGAAGGCGAAGATTGCCGCGACCTTGGTAATTACCGACAGATAGGCGGCCACGGACACCGGCGCGCCGTCATAGGCGTCGGGTGCCCAAAACTGGAACGGCACCAGCGCCGCCTTGTAGCCCAGCCCGATCAGCACCGCGGTCAGCCCGGCCAGCGCGATCAGCGTCCTGCCCGCCAGCCGGCCCAGCTCGGAAAAGAGCGTCGAGCCGGCACCGCCGTACGAGATGGACCAGCCGGAGACCCGGCGTTCAATCGTGCCGCTTTAGCCTCTGCGCCCGCGTGACTGCCGCGGCGACGCGGAGCAGGCCTTCCGCCTCCTGTTTTTGGGGGGAGCCGGACCAATCCTGCGGCTGACGATTTGCATTCTTTTCAAGGCTGTAGAAGTCGCTTACGTTTGGAAACAGAGAGTAGGCCTGAAAAGGAAAATGCCATGTGCCTGTCGGCCCAAGTCAGTTTTGCTGCAAGCGTTTTCCTTGTCGGGGGTGGGGCCGCCATTTCAATCGTGGCCTTCCAGCGCAACAAACGCTATCTCCCGCTTGCATTGATGCCGCTTTTCGCAGGTCTTCAGCAATTCACTGAGGGTTTCGTGTGGGTTGGCATGAACGGAAATGATCCCCTGACGGTCTTGTGGGGGGCAATGGGGTTCATCTTCTTCACGTGGTTCATGTGGCCGATATGGGTTCCCTTCTCGGTTTATGTGCTGGAGCCGGACGACAGTCCGCGCAAGCGATTGTTCCGCCTCATGGCGCTGATCGGACTGGCCTTCGGCCTGCTGCTATACATCCCGCACGGGCTCAACAGCGACATGGTTGTGGTAGAGATCAACAACCAGTCGCTGGCCTATGAAAAATCCATGTGGCTCGATTTCATGATGCCGCGGTGGTTGACCAACACGATCTACGTGACCCTCATCACCCTGCCGCCGGCCCTGTCGCACTACAAACATGTGCGCCATTTCGCCTTGACGCTGGTGGCGGTGATCGTGGTCGATATTGCTTTCCTGCAATATGCCTACATCTCTTTCTTCTGCCTGCTGGCAGGACTTGCGACGCTGCATCTGGTCTACATCATCCTGACAAATAAGTGCGCCCGTGAATGTCCTGAACTGTTTGCCTAAATCCGACAAGTAAATGGCGCGCTCTACGGAATCACAACGGCGATTCTCTGTATTTTTTACCGGCCTGTCCAAGGGGTCGTCGTAGGCTGAACGTCAGGGCTTCCGGGACGCTGCCATGGTACCGGCGCGTGAATGGCAGGGCGGGCTGTCTGGTCGGTCATTGATTATTGCGCTTCGTCTTGCGGGCTTAGACTGTGTTGGTTGGTTTGGTCACTGTGGCGTCATGTGGTCTGCGGGCGGCCTTCCCTGCCTTGCGCCTAGCGTCGGTTCCTGTCTTGAGGGCTTTTTACAGGGATGGCCACGAGCGCTTCTTCGACAACAATGCCGTCACGATGTGCTTCGACTATTCTGCTGGCGAGCAAAACCGAAACGAGGATACCAACCAGAATGAGAGGTCCGAACATGTCTGTCTTCCTTACTGATGAACGCTGATTGCGCGGTTCATAAGGGTAGACGCCGGCTCTGTCCTTTCGTTACACACATTGGGGTGCGGTCCGTGAGCCGACCACTCAATGGGTCCTCTTTCCCCTCCCTTCCCCGCGTGTTTGATCTGCGTCCGACGCCGGTACTGTGAGGACTGACGCTACCAAAGCACTGGCCATCTGGCGGCGGAACAGAAAAAGAACTGTTTTGGCGTCACCTGTGCTGAGCCCGACCGCGTCTGCCGCAGACCGAAGGCTTCGCCCTTCGACATCGACTTTCAGAAACAACTCGCCCGACAACCTTCAAACATCGGCTTGAACAGTGCTTCGACACTCGCAGAACACATCCGATATCAAGTCTGCGACTGCCTGCGCATCTGCCGGTTCCGTGGACATACGATCCTCCCGAGCGGCTTCTGCATGAAGACGCCGTTTGAAGCGCAGCATTACAAAATCGCCTCAAGACGCGGTGTGTTGGTCCTCGCAATCGGTCTCTTCAACCGGATGCTCGCAGCCGTCCGGCGGACAGGAACAATCGTCAAAGCCATGACGGCAACAAGGGCCGCAGTGGGCCATCAACGCGTCACCAAAAGCAGCGCGGGCGCGGTGGAGACGCACATTCAATGTCCCGGACTTGAGCCCGAGGTCAGCTGCCACAATGCCGCGATCCTCGTCGTCGATGTCAATTCGGCGGATCAGGTCTGCATCACCCGGGCGCAGTTCGGTGACCAACCCTTTGACGCAGTTGCAGATCACGTCCATATCTTCGACCGGGTCATCCGTGACAACGGCAGACTGAGCCTCCAGTGCAACAGCCTCCTTTAGACGCCTGGACCGTCCCGACTTGCGATAGTGATCATTTAGCGCTGACCGCAACACCGCGTAAAGCCAGGCATCCATGCGGTCCGCCTCGCGCAGCTGATCCTTACGTGCCAGAACGCGGATGCAAAATTCCTGCAGCACGTCCTCAGCATCGGCTCGGTTTCCCAGCCGTTTGACTAGGAAGCCCAAAAACGCGTTTCTGTTCACCGACAGAGTTGCTTCAAGGCCGGGCTGACCGGCGCCGCTGCCCTTTGCGATATGGTTTTTAGTTTCCGACATGGTTGCACGCCGCCCTTGCATAGAAAGTCCGATCCAACCCGGCAGGCGCAGTCATCAAACATGTCGCCATGGGCAGATACCATGAACCTATCCATTCCAAGGCGAAATTCCAATATCAATGATTTTGAAGTCGGCAATCCATCGCGCCATTGAAATTTATCTGAATGGTTGCGGAAGACAATAGCACAATGTTTTTCACAGTCTCGACGTCTCGCGTAACATCTTCAGCTTCGAGAAGAAATTTCTTGTAATCGTTTTTCTTTTTGGGCGTCTTCGACTAAACGTGGTCAAAAACGGACGGCGCGCACCTGATTGGGGCGCAGCACCCGAACGGGAAAAACCGGCCAAGCACGACAGGAGCCAGGGCGGACATGAGTGAACTGACGCAATACGCCATTCTGCTCGGCCTGACGCTTGGCACGGTCGGGCTGGTCCTGAGCCTCTATGCCCTCGCCCGTGCGATCGGGCGGGCGCGGGCGGAACCGGCCAAGGATGTGCCCGCAACCGCCGGCACTTTGGCGCGCGATCCGGTCTGGGTCCGATACCACGCCAAGTATTACGGCTATGCGCTCCTGTTTCTGGCCTTCGATATGGAGATGGCCTTCATGTACCCCTGGGCGGTCGTTTACCGCGAAGAGGGGCTGGTCGCCCTGCTCGACATGGGCGTTTTTCTCGCGATCCTGTTTCTCGGCCTGCTCTATGGATGGAGCCAGGGCGCGCTGAGGCGGCAATGATGGATTTGTCCGGGGCACGTCAGGGTCTGTTGCGCGGTTTCCGCGGGTTGGTCGCCGGGGCCATGGCGCGGGATTTGCGCGCGTTCGTGGTGCCTGGAGAGGACGTCGCGAATGCGCTTGGTCTCGATCTGGACGCCGCAGGGCTGATCCGCGCGGTGACGCCGCGCCACGCGAACGTCTTGCTGATCGCGGGGCCCTTGCCCACTGCGCTGGCCGATGCGGCCAGCGTCGTCTGGGCCCAGATGCCGCGACCCCGGTGCATTCTCGCGCTTGGTGAGGCCGATCTTGGCCCTCTGCCCACTGCCGACGTGATGGCGGAGATGTCGCAGGCGGGCCTGATCTCCGGACTGGAGGATCTGCGCAAACTGCTCTGCAATGGGGCTTTTGCACCAGACATCGCGGAATTTGATGCGCCTGCCCTGTCGGAGCGGATCGAATACACCTGCCCCATGCATCCGGAAGTCATTTCGGACGAACCCGGCAAATGCCCGAAATGCGGGATGTTCCTTGTGGAACGCCGCGTTTCCGGCGCGGCGTCGCACGGCCATGAGGGCCATGAGGGCCATGAGGGCCATGAGGGCCATGAGGGCCATGAGGGCCATGAGGGCCATGAGGGCCATGAAAAATCGTCCGCGGTTTCCACGCAAGCAGAAAAGGCCCATCATCAGTCGGATGCTGTGACAGGCGCCGAGACGTCCGCCTCCTATGTTTGCCCGATGCACCCGGAAGTGACCTCGGACACGCCCGGTTCCTGTCCAAAATGCGGCATGGACCTCGTCCCGCAGGCCGAGGCCGGAGAGCACGTGCACCACGGCCATCACGCCGAACCGGCCACGGAGCCGACAGGCCCCTATACCTGCCCCATGCACCCGGAGGTCACCTCTGACACGCCCGGCTCCTGCCCGAAATGCGGCATGGACCTCGTCCCGCAGGCCGAGGCCGGGGAACACGCGCATCACGAACATGGCCATCACGCCGAACCGGCCGCAGAGCCGAAAGGCCCCTACATCTGCCCGATGCACCCGGAGGTGACTTCCGACACACCCGGGTCCTGCCCTAAGTGCGGCATGGACCTCGTCCCGCAGGCCGAGGCCGGGAAACATGCGGACCACGGCCACGGCCATCACGCCGAACCGGCCACGGAGCCGACAGGCCCCTACACCTGCCCCATGCACCCGGATGTCGCCTCCGACACACCGGGTTCCTGCCCCAAGTGTGGCATGGACCTCGTCCAGCAGGCCGAGGCCGGAAAGCATGCGCATGGTGGACATGGCGGTCACAAGCACCACAAGGACATGCCAGCGCAAGAGGGCCAAGGAGAGCACGCCGCGCATGGCGCCCACGAACAGCAGGATGCGCATGGCGCGCATCATGGCCACACAGGCCACGGCGCGGCGCCAGACATCCCGGGGATCGAACCGCATTTCATGTCAATGGTCGAACTCACCGAAGGCAAACCGGTCAGCCCCGACGGATTGGTCATGGAATGGATAGACGCGCCCTTTGGCCCCTTCTTCCCGGGTCTTCCGGGCGGTCTGCACCTGGACCTGACCCTCGATGGAGACAGCGTCGCGGGCACCGCGGTCAGAGGGATGAAGATGGCGGCGCTGCCATCAGGCGTTGCTCTCGAAGACTTCGCTGATCATCTTGCGGACGCGGTGCCCTTGTCGCCGGTGGCAATGCGCGAACTGGCTTGCCGTGCTGCCGAGAAGGCTACCGGACAAACTGCACCCAAGGACACTCTGGCCGCCCGCGCCGCAGCAGTGGAACGCGAACGGATTGCAAGCCATCTCAACTGGCTGGCCGGGTTGGCTCGACAAGCGGGCCTTGCACCGCTGGGGCGCCGGGCGGCGGCCATGGAACACCGCGTCCGGACGGCTAAAGCGGATGAGGTGGCAGAGCAAGCAACTTCTATAACGAGCCTTCTGTACGGTGCACTCAACCGATCACTTATGGGACCAAAACTGACCGGGATCGGGACGCTTCAGGGAGCATCGGAAGGTCCTGTGGCACGTGCGGCGGACCATGCGTCCGATGCCAGACACGGCGACGGGGTCTACGACGAATTAGGTTTCGAACCGATCACGCAGGATGAAGGCGACGCCATGGCGCGGCTCCGCCAGCGCTGCGCAGAAATCGGGCAAAGCCTTGACCTGATATCGGCGGCGGGCGCGACCGCGATGCCAGAGATGCCGCGTGCAACAGGCGACGGCCACGGCACGGCAACGTTGGAAACACCGCGCGGACCCGCAACGCTGCACCTGACATTAAAGGGCGGTACAGTCGCCTCGGCCCATCTGAAGACGCCGTTCTCCGACCTCGCCGCGCATGTGCCCGACCTGATAAAGCAGATGGAACTTGCCGACGCACTGACCGCAATCGCCTCGCTCGATCTCGATCCCTGGAGCGCGACCCAATGAGCATCGCGGTGATTATCCTCGCTCTCGCGATCGGCTGCTACGCCGTGGCCGTTCTGGAAGGCTGGGCCGTCCATGGACGCCTCAGCCTCACACGGCCGGCGACCTCGGCGCTAGCGCTGCTGGGCCGCGAACAGATCCTGCCGCGCACATCTGACAGGCTGTTTTTCGAGGCTGGCCCGGTCCTCTTGCTGGTCGCGGGCCTGTTGTCAGTCGCCGTTATCCCACTGGCACCGGGGCTGATCATCACCGATCTGGCCATCGGCGCGTTGTTTCTGAACGCCGCGCTGGCTTACGTGCTGGTTGCGCTTATCATGGCCGGCTGGGGGCCGAACGGGGCCTACGGGATGATCGGCGGCTGGCGCTTTCTGGGCCAGTTCGTCGCCTATGCCATGCTGATCGTGATGCCCATAACGGCAGTTGCGATGCGGGCCGAGTCGCTCTCCACCACGCAGATCGTCCTGTCGCAGGCGGCCTTGTGGAACGTCGCCTATCAGCCCATCGGCTTCGTCCTGTTCGTCATCGCGGCGATGGGTGTCGCCTGGCTGCCGCCCATCGACCTGCCCACCGGCGGCGGCGATCTGGCGGGTGGAGTCGAGGCCGAATACACCGGCGCGCGGCTGGCCGTCCTGCGACTGGCGCGGCTTGTGATCATCGTCGCACTGGCCAGCGCGACCGTTACCTTCTACCTCGGCGGCTGGCTTGGACCGTGGCTGCCGGGCTGGGCCTGGACTGCGCTCAAGACACTTGGTGTAGCGGCCGCGATGCTGATGCTCGGGCCGCGCCTGCCGCGCCTGCGCGAGGCGAAGTATCTGGAACTGAGCTGGAAGCTCGGCATCACCCTGGCGCTGGCCAATATCTTCCTTGTGGGCGTCATCGCCCTCGTGGTGCCGATATGAGCCTTGCCACCGCTCTGTTTCTCGCCTTTTTCGGCACCGCCGCGATCTGGTTCGGGGTGGTCGTCTTTCGCACACATTCGATGGTGCGTTCGGCCATTGCGCTCCTGTTCAGTCAGACCGCCATCGGGGCGATGTTCCTTGTCATGCAGGCCGAATTTCTGGGCGTGCTCCAGATCATGATGATGGCCACGGAGATGAGCGTCATGGCGATTTTCATGGTCATGTTCATGATGGACCCCGGCGGCATGGGCAAGATGGACATGACGCACCAGAAACGCCTGTCGCTCTGGGCGGGCGGGATTGGCTTGGTCGCCGCACTGGTGGTGATCTGGACCGCCGGCTGGCAAGGCCCCGTGCCCGACGTGCCCGGGGCCGATGAACAGGCGCGCTTGCTGGGCCGCGAACTGCTGGGCCGCTCCATGTTCATTTTTGAAAGCGCGGCGCTGATGATCCTGACCGCGATGATCGCGGCGACCATGGTCGCGATCGCCCCGCAAGAAAAGGATAGCCAATGATCCCGGAACTCATGATCGCGCTCAGCGTCGGTGCGGCGCTTTTCGGCGTTGGCCTCTATGGTGCGCTCAGCCAGACCAACCTTGTGATGATCATCATGGGGGTCGAGTTGATCCTTGCCGCGGCACTGCTCAATCTCGTGGCGTTCTGGCGCTATCTGCACCCCGATGTGACAGCGGCGAAGATGTTCGTGCTGATCGTCATGGCGGTGATGGCGGTCGAGATGGCCGTGGGTTTCGGCATCGCCATCGCCCGGTTCCGCTCGCGCGGGTCGGTCGAGATGGAAGAAGCGCGGGAGCTCAGGGGGTGATCTGGCTTTCGCTGACGATCCTCGCGCCTTTGGGCGCGGGCCTGACGACACTTGCGCTCCGGCGCATGCCCGAGGCGATTGCGCTGACCGGTGCGGCCTTGGGCCTTGCCGGGGCGATTGCTCTGTTGGCCGGGGTGGCGGGCGGTGCGGATGTCACGGCCACCCTGCCCTTCCTGCCGGACCTGCCGATCCGGCTGGTGGCCAACCCGCTGACGGCAACGCTGGCGCTGGTCGTCGCGACCGTCGCGGCGATGGTCCTGACCTATGCGGCGGGTTACATGTCCCATGACCCCGAGCGCCCCCGCTTTTTCGGCACCATGCTGATGTTCGTGGCCGCGATGCAGCTTCTGGTGCTGTCGGGGGACTGGATCACCCTGCTGGCCGCGTGGGAGATGATTGGTTTTGCCTCCTACCTTCTGATCGGCTTCTGGCATAGGCGAAAGGGCGTGCCCGGAGCGGCCATGCGGGCATTCCTCTATACCCGGACGGCCGATCTGGGCCTCTACCTCGCGGCCTTCCTGCTGATCGGTATCGCCGGAACCTCCGAGATTTCGGCCACGCTTTCCACCACCGGCACCCCGGCGCTGATCGCAGGGCTGCTGCTCTTGTTTGCGGCGATGGGGAAGTCGGCGCAGGTGCCGATGCAGGACTGGCTGATGCGGGCGATGGCGGGGCCAACGCCGGTGTCTGCCCTGCTCCACTCGGCCACGCTGGTGGCGGCGGGGGCGATCCTGCTGATCCGGACCGCGCCGATGCTGCCCGGCGGCGCGCTTCTGGCCATCGGGATTGTCGGCGGGGCGACGGCGGTGATTGCCGGGCTGATGGCACTGGCCGCAACAGACCTCAAGCGTCTGCTCGCCGCCTCGACCGCCAGCCAGTACGGGCTGATGCTGATCGCGGTGGGGGCCGGCGCGCCCGTTGCCGCGCTTTTGCATCTGATCGCGCATGCCGCGATCAAATCGGCGCTCTTTCTCGGCGCAGGCGTCTTTCAGCACGACCGCGAGAGCACCGATCTGGACACGCTTGCCGGCGCGGGCCGCGCCCGGCCCGGCATTTTTGCGGGCTTTGCACTGGCCGCGCTGGCGCTGGCCGGGCTGCCACCGCTCGCCGCCTTCTATTCCAAGGACGCAATCCTCGCCGCGGCTCTCGATAGCCCCTCTGCCGCGTGGTTTCTGCCGCTGGCCCTTGCTGGGTCGGTGCTGACCGGGGCTTATATGGGCCGGGCATTGAAGGTGCTGTGGTCCGGCACGCCGGAGAAGCCCCGCGATAAGGTGCCGCTCATGGCCGTCGGCATGGGCGTTCTCGTGATACTCGCCGCGACTCTGGGCTTCGCTTTCAAACCGCTGGAGGCGATGCTGGGCGCGCATCTGGCCGAGCCCGGCTGGATCGTCCCGGCCATGGGGCTGGCGGTGGGTCTGGCCGGGCTGGCGCTTGGCTGGCTGCTGGCCCCCGCCCGCCTTCTGGGTCCGCTGCTTGCGCCAGCACGAAACGGCTTCCCGCTCGCAGGTGGCATGGACGCCCTCGTGGTCCGCCCGACGCTGGCCCTGGCACGGCTCTGCGACCGCCTGGATGCCTGGATCATCCGCCGTGTCGTGCTGGGCGGCATCGTCGCAGGTACACAAGCATTGTCACGCCGGATCGAACGCGCCGAAGACAGTCTTCTGGCGCTGCTCAACGCGGTGGGCAGGCTCAACCTGTCCCTCGGGCTGGCCAGCCTGCGTTTTGACCGCGACACCATCGATCGTGCGATCTTTGGCCTTGTCGATCGCACAATCGCCCTCGGCACCCGCGCCCGCCGTCTGCAAAGCGGCCTTATCCACCGCGAAATGGCGCTGACCGTCGCCGGAATCGCTCTCGTCACCGGCGTACTCCTCGCCGCCCCGTTCTACTTCTGAGGATCGCGCCCATGCCGCTTCTGACCATTGCCACCTTCCTGCCCATCCTTGCCGGTCTCGCGCTCATGGCGCTGCCCGACCGGTCCACGCGAACGGCACATGCGGTGTCCATCGCCGCCACGGGGGCCGTGTTCCTGATCACACTGGCAATCTGGGCGCGCGGCATCGTGGCCGGAGACTTCGCCCAGGTCGAGGAAATCGCCTGGATCCCCGCCATCGGCGCGGCCTACCGGCTGGGCGTGGACGGATTGAGCCTGCCTCTGGTGCTGCTGACCTCGCTTCTGTTTTTCCTGTCGGCGTTGTATTCGGCGCGGATCGGGGAGCGGGCGGCCTCCTATGTGGTGCTCATGCTGATGCTGGAAACCGCCTCGCTCGGCACGTTCATGGCGCTTGACGGCCTGCTCTTCTACGTCTTCTTCGAGGTCTCGCTGGTCGGCATGTACTTCATGATCGCAGGCTGGGGCTATGAAGAGCGTCAGCGGGCCGCACTCATGTTCTTTCTCTACACGCTTCTGGGCTCGCTGCCGCTCCTGCTGGCGATCATCGGGCTTTACCTCGGATCGGGCACCTTCGACATGCGTGTCTGGGTCGAGGGCACCGCACTGGGCGGGCTTCCTGCCATGCTGGCGCTGATCGCGATGCTCGTGACCTTCGCGGTCAAGATCCCGGCCTTCCCGGTCCACACCTGGCTTCCGGCGGCGCATGTGCAGGCGCCCACGGCGGGCAGCGTGATCCTGGCCGGCGTGATGCTGAAATTCGGTACCTACGGGCTTGTGCGCTTTGCCTACCAGATGACGCCCGAGGCCTTCGCACAGGCCGGACAGGTGATCCTCGCCTTCGGGGTGGTCAGCGCGCTATACGGGACCTTCGCGGCACTGGCGCAGAGCGACCTGAAAAAGATGATCGCCTACACGTCCGTTAACCATATGGGGTACGTGGTGATGGGCGTCGCCATTGCTGCACTGGCGACAGAGCCGCGCATCCGGACCATCGCATTGGATGGCGCAACCCTGCAAATGGTCAGCCACGGTCTGGTCACGGGCGCGCTCTTTTTCCTTGTGGGGATGTTGCAGGACCGGGCCCATACCCGCGGAATCGGCGATTTCGGCGGGCTGCTGGGCCGTGTGCCGTGGCTTGGCTGGGCCTTCATCCTGTCGGCTTTCGCCTCTCTCGGGCTGCCGGGGCTCGCACACTTCCCGGCCGAATTCCAGATCTTCCTTGCCACGCTGAACGGCATGCCCTGGGGGTTGATCGCGATCCTGGCCATCGTGATCACCGCAGCACTCTACCTGCGCGCCATCGCCGGCGTCTTCCTGGGCGAGATGAACGACAAATGGGCCGACATGCCGGATCTGGATAGGCGTGAAAAGCTAGTGATCCTGCCGCTTCTCGTCCTGACCGTTCTGATCGGTGTCGCGCCCGGCTGGCTGATTGACATGATCCACACCACTATGATGGGCCTCGGCAACTGATGGAGATGGGCCGCGATCTTGCCCTTCTGGCGCCGGAGCTGACGCTGGCCGCCGCGGCGATGCTGATGATCGTTGCGGAGATGTTTCGCGCGGCGCGGCTGGTGCTGGCCATCGGGCTGGCCGGGCTTGCGGCGGCGACGATCCTGACGCTGCCGATGCTGAGCGTCGACGCCACCGTCTTCGGCGGCACCTACCGGATCGACCTGATTTCGGGCTGGGCCAAGCTGATCCTGCTGCCCGGCACCGCACTGTCCCTGCTGCTGGTCCGGGCCGAGATTGCTGGCCGCCGGCGCGAGGGCAGCGTTCAATCCCTTGTCGTGCTGGTGACCCTCGGCGCGCTGATGCTGTCGGGGGCGGGCGACATGATGGTGGTGGTGATCGGTGTCGTGCTCACCGGTCTGGGCTCTTTCGCGCTTGTGGCCTGGCCGCGCGACGATGCGGCCACCGAAGCGGCGATGAAATACCTCGTCTTCGGGGCGGTCACCGGATCGGTGATGATCTACGGGCTGACCTTCTGGTTTGGGGGCTCCGGTTCGACGCTGTTTTCGAAACTTGGCCAGTTGCAGGGCCAGACACTTGTGATCATCACCGGGCTGATCGCCATCATCGTCGGTCTGGGTTACAAGGGAGCTCTGGTGCCGTTCCATTTCTGGGCACCGGACGCCTATCAGGGGGCGCCCGTCTCGATCGCGGCCTACCTGTCCGTCATCACCAAGGCGGCCGCCTTTTTCGCCTTCGCACAGGTCCTGCGCGACCTGCCCCGTGACGGTGGCTGGCCTCTGGCACTGGCGGTGATCGCGGCGGCGACAATGACCTATGGCTATCTCGCCGCACTGGTGCAGACCTACCTTGTGCGCCTCATCGCTTATTCCTCGGTGGCACAGTCGGGATATTTCCTGATGGGCGTCGTGGCCCTTGGGGCCAGCGGCTTTGCCGTTCCGGGCATTCTGGTCTTTGCCGCCGCCTACGTGGCGATGAACCTCGGCGCCTTTGCGGTTGTCCTGCTGGCCGGGCGCAATCTGGGCGATCTTGAAGGCTTTGGTCGCACCCATCCGTGGCTCGGCGCGGCGATGGTGGTGTTCCTGCTGTCACTGACCGGCATCCCGCCGCTTTTCGGTTTCGTGGGCAAGTTCTACCTGCTCTCGGCAGCGGTCGAGGCCGGGTATCTGTGGCTTGCGATCATCGGCATCCTGAACTCGGTGCTGGCGCTCGGGGTTTATCTGCGGCTGGTGGTGCCGATGTATCGAACTTCTTCGACAGAGCACCCATCAGAGGTGGGCGCTGTTCTGGCCCAAGGAACAGTCGTAGTCACCGTGCTTGTCACGCTTCTTATGGGGTTCGCGGCCGGGATCCTGCCCGGGCCGTAGACCAGACATCGGCATGGATTTGAAGGTGACCGGGCCAGCCCGCCGGTTTGAGACGCGTTCAAGCGAAGAGCATCGGACATTCGCGCGCGCACTTTTTGCGCGCGATGATGTAGATGAGGTGCTGGGTCCCGAGACCGGCAAGCAGGCAAAAAAATCTACGCATAAAACACGAACAGGGTATCGACCACTGCCACAATCGTCAGCGCGCATCATCGCATGTGTCGCGTTGCCCTTTAATCTGAGACGCGACGCGTTTGGCGACTATTTTTGCCCTTAATTGTGAGATACGGCTGTCATGGGGCCCCTGTTTCTCGCGCACCTTTGCGCGATGTGATCAACCGCGGCAAGCAATCGAGGCTCCTTCTCGAAGGCGCGCAAGAGAGCAACCCTTGCATAGTCGTCGATGCTTTTGCTGACGATGGCTGCCTTAGCCAAGGGATGAGATCGAGCGGCGGCGATTGCGGCGAGGTAGAACAGCCTAACTTCCGATCTGGGGTTCTGGACAGCGAACGACGGATCCCCGCGGAAGGTTTTGAGTGACATGGCAAAGGTGACTGCGCGCATTGCGCGCCGAAGTTGCTTGGGGCCGCGCGAGCGCGCGGCGCACTCAAGCATCTCTGCCCCGCGGCGCGCTCGGTATATCAGTTTTCCAGATATTTGTTCCTCACGGAGTTTGCCAAGGGTCTGCACAAGTCTCGTCCCGCAAACTTGGCAGTCAAATGCCCAGGCCCGCCTCCAATGCCTGAGCGAAAGACCCTCTCTGGCGCATTGCATGCAATGCTGGAATGGCATCTGAGCCGTCAGCGAGGCTTCTCGTGGCGTCATTGCCGGAAAGGTCAAAGATCGAACAAAATCTGGGTTAACCCGTGCGGCGTTGGCAATCTTCGCCGCCGCAGCCGCGTCGACGTTGAAGTCCAAGGCGGTGCCATGCGCGGTATCGATTCTGAGATGAGCCAGTAGTTCCGCATCATCACAGTAGTTGGCCGCCGCCAGCCGAGACAACCAACCTGACAACAACTCGTCTGGCAGCGGCGCGACAGTCTTGGGCAGCGGGTGCGGCTTCACACCCGGGACTTCTGGAGCCGCCGATGGGGGTTCGCATGGCGCGACCAAACCGGCGTCCATTTTGCGATTGCGTCATCGGTGATGCATTCCTCGCCTGTGATAATGGCGTCGATGGAAAGATCCTTGACCAGAGCGAAGATGCGCGAGGTCACCCCACCGGTCAGTGCCAAGACCTGCTTGAGAGATTTGACCTTCAGGTTGGACTTCTTTTCCAGTGGCATGGCAGCAATAAGGGTCTGGATCATGTCCGAGAACTCGGCATCGTCGCGCCAGTTTGGCAGATGATGTTCGTCCAGCCGTCGGGCAAGCTGGATATCACCGCGAATAGCATCGACGGCCTCGCTGACCCCAAGGCAGACCAGTGACACCTCGAGTTCATTGCTGAGATACCGCAGGACATTGAGAAATCGGCGCTGTTCGCGGTGGGTCCCGGCCAAGAGATTGTGGACCTCGTCGATCATGATCATCCGCAGGCCAAGGTCGCGTAAGAGCGCGATGACACGGACTTCGAGGGAAGCCACATTTTGAGCGCGGGCGCTAAGAGCCGTCGCCGGGGCGCCGACGGCGGCCAGGATGTGCAGGTAAAACCGCCGTTCATCAGGTGCGGGCGGCGCTTGCAACAGCAGAAGCGGTGTGCGGGTGATGCCCGACGCCGGATCGTATTCTGGTGCGTACTTGCGCGACAGGTTTCGGGCAATCATCGTCTTTCCGATCCCGGAGGCGCCATGCACAAGAAGCCCAGGCATACGGGTTTGTCGTGGCGCATCGATCATGCCCTGCAAGCGGTCCAACACCTGTTCCGCCCGAGGAAAGCCGATCCAGATATCCGATTGAATGAGGGCGATCCGGCCGTCTTCTTCAGTTGTCCCTGCCCTCAATTCACCATCTCTCCACCTTGAACAATGGGCGCGATGTATCACCCGTATCGATCGGGCGCAGCCCTTCGGTTGTCGAGACGGCCGAGTTCGTGCCCTTCAATGTCCCTTTTCTTTCACGGGTTCTGCGTTCGGCCTTCGTCAGGCCCCGGCTTTCAGCTTCGATCTGGCGTTGCTGTCGGATCAGCTCAGCCAGCACCAGCTCATTAGACCCGGACTTGCCAAGGGCACGGGCCTTCCTCATCGCTTCGCGATATTCCCAGAGCGAGACGGGCGGAATTTCCAGGTTTCTGTACCGCGCCTCAACATACCGGCCATCGTCCAGTTCGACCCAGATCATTGAGATATCGCGAGGATCGTAGCGAACGACCACCTTTCCATCCCCGCGCCCAATGTGGCCTGCAAGGGCATCGGACCAGTACCTTATCTGGAACAGATGGATGCCGTCACGCCTGATCTTGCGCAGTTCACTCGGCAGGAAGCTCACCTGAAAGGCTTCCATCTCGAAGGGGATGTCGCCTGTCATTTGCTCTGAGAGCGCCTCCCATTTGGCAACGGGCGTGCAGCCAAGACTTGAATGAATGCTGTTGTTGTAACGGCAGATTTCCAGAGCAAACCAGCGATCGAATTCGCTCAACGTCATCGTGGCCTTGCTTTCGGCGTCATAGTCGCCCTTTGCCGCGATCGAGGATTGCGTTGTTCCCGGCAACAGGTGAACGGCCCCCATCATGGTGCCGATCAACCGTTCGATGTGACCACCGAAGTGAGGACTTGCTGGCGGTCGATAGACCAGATCGATCCCCCAATCCGCACAGGCCGACCGAAAGGCGCGCGACCGGAAATCGCGACCGTTATCGACGTGGATGCTGTGCGGTTTGCCCTGTGCCGGCCAAGGAACATCGCACGCCAATTCCGCAAGAAGTTCCTCCTTGAGGGCCACCGCCTGTGTCAGGCAAAGCGCCACTGACAGACGCGAAGGTGCCTCGAGAGAGGTGTAATATCCGGTCACCATCCGCGTTGCGACGTCGATCGCCAGCGTGACCCAAGGCCGCCCAATTGGTTTGCGTTCAAAGCCGTCGACAAGAATGATGTCCGCCGGTGTATGATCAATTTGGACGATCTCCAGTGGCATACTGGCCTTGTTCTCACCTGTGACCGGCGCAAATTTCTGGCGGGCCGCCTTTGCGCCCTCTCGTGCCTTCGCAACTTCGCGGGCATCCATCGCATCCAGACGACGCTGAACCGTTCGCCGTGTCGGCGGTTGCAAGCCCTCCTGCCAGCAAGCGCTGCGGATTTCTGTCACGACGCGCGACAAGCTCGAACGCTCCCGGCGCAAGAAATAGCGGCGAAGGTGCTCCTCGATTACCGCTTCGACTTTGCTGGATATTAACATCGTCCCGGTCGGGCGGCCCCGTTTCCGCGGAGCCAGAGCGCTGGTGCGCCCACCCTCTTCCGCCAACCGTTTTATCCAACGCCAGACCGTCGCCCTGCTGACACCAAGCTCCCAAACGGCGTCATTGATGCCACGTTCCAGGCTGCCAGTCCCATTGAGATATGCCTGAACAAGAGGGCGCAGCACCGCGGCCCTGCGCGCCTCTTCAGCACCAACAGCAACGCAGTCTTCGCCATCATCATTCATCGATATTTGCCGCAAATGTCTGTGAACCCTGTCTCAGGTTTAAGGGCAAAAATATCAGAATTAAAGGCAAAATCTCATATTTAAGGGCAAAGCTCAGCCGTTGATTTCGTTGGATTTCCCATCTCACAATTAAGGGCTACGCGACACATGGATTTCGATGCGGATGTCGCGGCTGTAGTCATCGCCCAGAAGAGCCCTCACCCGCGCCTCGACCGCGCCGCCTGCGTCATGATCCGTATGCACAACCTCCGGCTCTTCGGTCAGGTTGAAACGGATCAATGGAGAGGTCGCGGCGCGAATGATCTGGGGGTGCAGCTCCGGAGGCGCGCCTTCGATCAGTTGTGCTACATTGGCGGCCCGTCCGGCGGCTTCCGCGCCGATCGCCGCCTGTACGGCGAGTGTTCTTTCGTCAACGAAGAACCAGAGGCTCACCGCCTGCGCCACGACGATAACACCCAGCACCAAGAGTGAGATCTGCGTGCGCAGTCTCCACGGGCGCGTTTTCACGAACTGACCTCGACATCGCAGGTCAGGCTGTAACCGCCGTTGCGCACGGTGGAGATGACACGGGGGCGCAATACGTCCGGTTCGATCTTGCGGCGCAGGCGGCTGATCTGATTGTCGATCGTCCGGTCAAGCGGTCCGGCCACGCGCCCCGCTGTCATTTCCAGCAGCTCATCGCGGCTCATGACGATACGCGGGCGTTCGAGCAGGATGGACAGGAGTTTCAGCTCACCGGAGGTTACCTGATTGCGGGTGCCGTCCGGGGCGGTCAGGGTCCGTCCGTCATAGTCCAGTTCGAGATGGGCGAACCGGATGCGCTTGCCCGCGAATGGGTCCTGCGGAGGGCTCTTCTCGCTGCGTCGCATGATGGCCCTGATCCGGGCCAACAACTCGCGCGGATTGAAGGGTTTGGAGAGATAATCATCCGCGCCGCCTTCCAGACCCTCGATGCGGTCGTCGTCCTCTCCGAGGGCGGTCAGCATCAGGACCGGTGTGCCGCACTCCTGACGCAATCTTTTGCACGCAGTCAGCCCGTCTTCGCCGGGCATCATCACATCGAGCACGATCAGATCGAAAGAATGTCTTGCGCGCTGAGCGTCCATCTCTGCGTCACTTTCGGCGACCGAGGTTCGCATGCCGTTCCGTTCGAGATAGCTTGAAACGGAATTGCGGATCTCGTCATGGTCGTCGACGACCAGAATGTGGGCAGGTTCGCTCATACCCGGTGTATATCAAACCGCCGGTGTAAATGTCCGCCCCCTCTTTGTAGCCAAATGTAACGGCAGTTTGACGCGTCGCGGGAGCAGGGGGGACAATAGGAGCCCTCAAGTCTGCGACAGCGCATGTTCCGGCGGTCTGCGGATCGCCAGCCGGTGCACCCCGGCGGATTGCTGTTCTTCCATGCGGGGCGGCGTCCCGGCGAAGAAGGTCGTGATTTCCTGATACCTGATCCGCGTATCCTCAAGCGCCTGATAGTATCGGAAAAGCTCCTTCAGTGGGGCCGAAAAGTCTTTGTGCGCGGCGAGGACCGCGACCAGTGCCCCAAGCGTGATCCGGCCTTCGATGACGAAATATCCGCCAAGTGAGTAGAACAGAAACGGTGTCAGCGCCGTCAGAAAGTTGTTGAGCGCCTTGATGAAGAACTTGAGACGAAAGATCCTTCTGCGTACCTGCTCCAGCGCCTTGAAACTAGCGCCCGCCGCCGACAGGCCGGACGAGGCGCCCTGTCGTTCGCGCAACTGCTCGCTCAGTTGCCTGCCAAGATCGCGGACCTCTTTGATCCGGATACGCGACAGGGTGTTCACCCGGCGCTGCAGCTTCGGGAGCAGAATAAGCTGAATGGGCAACACGGTCAGCGCGCGGCACCCAGGATCGGGTCCTGAATGAACATGAACAGCAGAATGGTGAAAAGCGTGCCACCCTGCAAAACCGGCAGGGTCAGGACTTCGGCCGCGAAGCCGCCGATGGGTTCCACTTCCTGTGCGAGTATTGGGACGATCTCGCTTTGCTCGGACGCCTCCGCATCCGAGCGCCACCGCCGATAGATCAGCAGCCTGAAGCGTCGGAGAAACCGCTCCGCCGTATAGCCCTTGAAGACGTTGAGCGTGTATTTGATGAGTCCGTTCAGGCTGATCGACAGCAAATACAGCCCGCAAAGCAGCAGCAGGAATATGACCTGATCCAAACTCTGGCCCAGAACCTCGACCGGGAAAGTCGCGGATTCCAGCGCATTGTTCACGATCTGCTTGGGCAGTTCCAAGGTCAGATACAGGATCGGAAGCGCGAGAAGGCTCAGCATGATCATCTGCGCCTGCTGCCGTCTGGTGTAGCGCAGGACCGAGCTGAACAACCCGGCATCAAGCCCCCTCACGTGGTTCATGCGCGCGACCGGTTTTGCCGGGCGGCTCCAGAGCCGCAGGATACCGCGCAGGACGAGATAGAGGGCGACGCCGATCAGCAATCCCGGCGCCAGGACCAGAATGAGGTGAATGAACGGATGAACCCAGTCCGGCGTCGTATCATTGTAATCGTATCCGAAGAGGGCGGAGACGTCATGTACGAGGACGTGATACCTGTCCATCAGCGACATTGGAGCGCGCTCAATATCCGGCGGGTGAGGCGAGGTGATCATGCACGATGATGCCCCCCCACATCCCGGCATCTCTGTGGCCGGGGACCAGACAGGCAAATTCCAGATTGGTCACGTCTGAAAACTTCCAGATCAGTTCCCCGGTTTCACCGCTGGGTATCGATATGAAGTTGGCGGCGTCATGGGTCATGTCCGGATGCTCCTGCATCCATTGCCGGTTTTCGGTGACTTCATCGAAGGAGCCGAGAAAGAAAGTGTGATCGAGTTTGCCGGAGTTCGTGACCCGAAAGCGGACAACCGCTCCGTTCTCGATGTGAAGCGCATCCGGATCAAAGAGCATGTAACCGCTTCCGGTCTCCCTGACCGTGATGTCGACCGTCCTGTCGGGCGTGGCATCGCCGGGGGGTTCTCCGATCGGGTCATGGTCCGGAAGGTCGTAGGCCCTCAGATGGGGTTGCTGGCTTTTGCCATCGGACGCATGCGCGGAAAGGGCGGACAAGATGAGCGCTGCCGCGAGGGTGCAAGTTTTGAACGATGTCTTCATGTGCTCAACGCCTCCGCAGTAGGGGAAATTCTAGAACCGGGTTTATTCGATCGATTGAAGCCGTGAGCCCAAGGGTTCAGCAAACGTCGGATCTGGGTACTACCGCCGCTGGCGCGGTACACCATCGTCGCAGACGGGCGCCCAACGGGGGAAAGAACGGGCGCGGTGTACGCCCGTTCTGGTATTAACGTTATCGCAAGGCGGTGCTCGCGATCCGCACTGACCGTTTAGTGAGTAACGGAGACTTCGCGGAACATGCCGGATTCGTAATGACCGGGGATCAGGCAAGCAGCTTCGAACGTGCCGTTATTTGCAAATGTCCAGATGATTTCGGCATCTTCGCCGGGCGCGAGCCGGATGCGGTTGGGCTCATTATGACCCATATTCATACCGCTCATATCCGCCATTTCGTTCTTGTGCGCGGCGTTCTTCTTTTGCGAGTCGAGAATGAACTCATGGTCCAACTCGCCCTCGTTGCGGACGACGAAACGGACGGTCTCGCCTTCTTTGAAATCCAGATCGCCGCCCTTGAACAGCATTTCGCCGTCGTCTGTTTCGACCATGTCGATCTCGACCGTGCGGTCCACCGCAGCGGCATCGCCGGGCATGCCGATCTTCATTTCTCCATGGGTGTCGCCGGACTTGTTTCCGTGAGCCGCTTCGCCGGCAAACCCCGGTGCCGCAAAGGAGGAAGCCAGTGCGATTGTCAGCAGTAGATGTTTCATCTGTTTAGTCCTTGGTTGCTTTTGGGTTCAGGTATTGGCCGGAGGACTCATCAGCCCTCCGGATTGCTCCCGCAGGAACAAATCTCAGAATTGAAGGCGTGTACCGATCACGACCGAGAACTCATCTGTATCCCCACCGGCCGCGCGGGTGATGTCCCGCGTGTCGCCGAACGAGGTCTCGTAGTTGACGCCGATATAGGGTGAGACCGCACGGTCGATGAGGTCGTAACTCAGCCGCGCACCGATCTCCATGACTGCGCCACCCGCACCCCGCCCCCGGGCGATGTCATCCTTCAGCGGCATATCGATCTCGATGTTCGGGGTCAGGATCAGACGGTTGGTAAGGAGCAGTTCGTATTCCGCCTCGAAACTGAAGAACGAATAGTCGGAGAGGTAGAGATCGGCGTCGATCTCGAACCACTGCGGCGCGAGCCCTTTTACCCCCACGACAGCCGCGTAGCGTTCCGGAACGCCCTCGGGTGTGCTGGCATAGGCTCCGACCACGCCGTTAAAGAAGGTCGAGATTGGAAACCGGAGACGTAGCTGGTTTTCGAGGCTTTCGAACTCATCGGACGAAAGACCGTATTCAGCTTCGCTGCGCCACACCAGCTTGAGCTCATCCGTGCCGATGAGGGCGTCGAAATCCCAGACAAGGACCTCTTCGTCATCCAGTGCGCGAATTTCCAACTGTTCCGCCTGCACGCCCCAGATCAGCTGTTCGGTCTGTTTGACGGGCTGAGCCTGCACGAGCGAGGCCCAAGGAAGGATGAGGCCGGCCAGTCCGGCGAGTTGACTGTATTTCATTACGTTCGTCCTTTGTATTTCCCGGCTCAAGCCGCGCGTCCCTTGACCACGACCTTGCGGAACATTCCCGCCCGCGCGTGGTAGCTGAGGTGACAGTGGAACGCCCATTGACCGGGGGCGTCGGCCTCGACTTCGATGTCCGTCGTGGCGGCGGGATTGATGTTCACGGTGTGCTTGATGGGATTGCGCGGACCGTGACCGGCATCGATGATCGACCACATCCCGTGCAGGTGCATCGGATGCGACATCATCGTTTCGTTGATGAACCGCATGCGCACCCGCTCGCCGTATCGGAGCGTGATCGGGGCGGCATCGTCGTATTTCACGTCGTTGATCGACCAGATGTAGCGCTCCATGTTACCGGTCAGCCGCAACACGATGGTGCGTGAGGGTGCGCGGTGACGGTAACGAGGGCTGGCGGCGCGCAGGTCTGCGTAGGACAGGAACTTGCCGCCGTTGTACGCGACAGGCGTCAGTCCGCTGCCCGGGACATAGAACGGATCGCCGCCATCAGACATTGCCATTCCGCTCATACTGTCCATGCCGCTCATACCGTCCATTGCGGGCTTCTGCATCTGGGCATGGTTCATGCCTGACATCGGTGCCTTTTTCTTCTGCTGCATCTGCGTGTGGTCCATGCCGTCCATCGCAGGCTTTTGCATCTGCGTATGGTCCATCCCAGCCATCGAAGTCTTTTTCTTCGGCTTTTCCTCTGACGGGGTCATCGCAGGCATCGGGGGCTGCTGGCTGGATTGCATGTTTGAATGGTCCATGCCTGTCATGTCGGTGTGGTTCATTCCGGTCATGTTCTGCATGACGTGGTCGCCCATACCCATGCCCATATCCATACCCATACCGCCCATCATGCCGCTCATGTCGGCCATGGTGAGCAAGGGCTTGGGTCTGAGACGGGGCACGGCACCGGCATAGCCCTCTCTGGGTGACAGGGTGCCCCGAACAAGCCCGTTGCGGCCCATGGATTCCGCAATAATGCTATAGACCTTGTTCTGCGTAGGCTGGACGATGACATCATAGGTCTCGGCAACCGCGACCCGCAGTTCATCCACGGCGACAGGCTCCACATCGTTGCCGTCAGCCTGCACGACGACCATTTTCAGTCCCGGTATCCGCATGTCGAAGTAGGTCATCGCGGAGGAGTTGATGATCCGAAGGCGGACCTTCTCACCGGGCCGGAACAAACCGGTCCAGTTTTGCGACGTGCTGCGACCGTTGATCAGCGAGGTAAATCCCTGCACGTCTTCGACGTCGCTCGGCAGCATGCGCATGCGCCCCCACATGCGGCGCTCTTTCAGCGTCGCCTTGAGACCGTCCATGCGGGCGTCCCGGATCAGGTCCTGAAAAGTGCGCTGCGAACGGTTGTAGTAGTCGGACTGCATCTTGAGGTTCCGCAAGATGCGGTTGCCCGGATGGGGATGTTTGTCGGCCAGCTGAACGACATAGTCGCGGTGCGCTGGTATGCGTTCCCTGCCGCGCGGCTCGATCACGATCGCACCGTAGGCGCCATCCGGCTCCTGAAGGCCTGAATGGCTGTGGAACCAATAGGTCCCGGCCTGCTGGATCGGGAAGCGATAGGTAAAGGTCTGACCGGGGGCGATGCCGTTGAAGCTGATCCCCGGAACGCCGTCCTGACGGAAGGGCACGATAAGTCCATGCCAGTGGATCGAGGTGCTTTCGCTGAGGTTGTTGGTCACGTTTATCGTAACCTCCTCACCTTCCTTGAAGCGCAGGATCGTCGGAATCTGGCTGCGGTTGTAGCCCACGCCCATCTTCTGAAAATCGCCCGTGTTGATGCGCACCGGGTCGACTGTGATATTGTAGGTTCCCTGAGAGGTCACCTGCGTGGAGCCATGCGCGCTCAACGCTTTGGGCATCGCAAAAGCCGCAGCCGCAGCCAAGCCGAACTGACGCCGCGACAACCCCTTCGCCAGCTCTTCAGAGGTACTGAGCGCCGTATCCCAGAGGGCCAGCTGCTTTCTATTGAAGAATTGCATTCGTTTTCCTTGTATTAGTCTGTCTGAAAGGTGCCGCAGCGCGCGTGCTCAAGGGTTCGACGGCGTTTTGGAGGTCAGTCGCACCCGGCTCGGCACAGTTCGCTTCGAACACGGCACGTGCCGGGGGGCGTTTACGCGCGGTTCTGCCTTGCAACTTGCGAGGGTCAGCGCGGGGCCTGTTTCGAGTTCTGAATTTGTCGGATCCATGATTCACGTGCCCTCCGTGGAACTGGAGGTTTTATCGCCGGAACGCCTGCAAAGGATCAAGAATACATATGGTTACATATGGGGTTAGGGTGTGCTGACCGTCGGTAGGGTGGGTGGTTGCTGATGTGATTTGCTTTGGTTCGGGAAGGGCGAAGGGGCGCCTACGCAGTTGCCCGAAGGTTCGCGAACGCGCTTGATGTAGATCATCTCTCGCTTGCTATGCCCGGTTTCCAGAGATGATCGGCGAAAGACAGGCTCATCCAAGAATTGATCAACAACTCATCTGGAGATAGCGATCAGACGTTGATAGAGGCTATCGCGGACCTGGTTCGGAGGACTTTACTCGCTGCAGCAATACATCCCTGAAATAACCTGCGTGCAGCGTCAGAAAGCGAGATCGTGTGCCAATCAGACATGCTTGTGTTTTTCTGAGATTTATTAATGCAGCGGATTGCAAAAACTCTCGCTGTGCGCTCTGAGGCTACAGCCTTTCCAAGCTTCGCCCTTGTAAGCCAGTTCATTCGGAATATCCGCTAAATGCAAGTGTTTGGGACGGAACTCATACCAAGCCGTAGAACTCCACAGCGCTGCGAACGCTGCAACTTTTCCTAGTTTAAAGACAGCAAGGTGCTCAATATGACCCGAATAGTGATAATCAACCATTACGGTTCAACCACAGGCACCGGTATGGGCGGACGGCATCACTATTTCGCCCGGGAGTTAGCGCGCAAGGGCCATACAGTAACATTAGTCGCCGCTCGATCACATCACCTGATCCGCGACGATATCGATTCAGGGTGTTGTCACGTTAACTCGCCGAATTTGCAAGTTGGCAAGCTGTTCGTTGATCAAGCGGCCTGTGCCGCGGATTTCCACGCCTCGAATGCTTCGAGCCGATGGTAGCGGATGGTGAGCGCAGAGCGGCGGCGGGCTGGGACAGAGAAACTATTGCGGGTTGCAGACTTCATAGATACGAAGCGTTGTAATCCACCCGGCGATCGGAAGCCTTGCATCACCCGCTCTCGTTTTCGGAAGGGCAAGTGGCTGTTTTCTGCGCGGTTATTGAGTCCCTTGTGTGACCAATGATCAAGGCCAGGCGCGACCTCGCGCTTTGCGGCACCATAGGAGCGCAGCTTGTCCGTAATGATCCTTTTTGGCACGAAGCCCCAACGTTTCATCAGCTTGACCAAAAGCCGCTTTGCGGCGCGCTTGTCTCGTCTCGATTGGAGAATTTCCTCAAGAACAAAGCCGTGTTGGTCGACCGCGCGCCAGAGCCAGTATGACCGACCCGCGATCTTCACAACGACTTCGTCCAGATGCCAGACATCGCCGGGGCGCGGCTGCCGTCGCTGTAGAACGTGGGCGATCAGGGGGCCGAACTTGACGCTCCAGCGCCGGATTGTCTCATACGAAACGTCGACGCCACGTTCCAGCATCAGCTCTTCGACCTCGCGCAGGCTCAAGTTGAACCGGACGTAAAGCCAGACAATATGAGCGATGATCTGAGGCGGAAACCGGTGGCGTTTGTAGCTGATCTTTTGTGTCTGCATCGACACCGCCTACGCCCAGATCAATGAACCAGCAACCTCAGGACCGTGAATGTGACAACACCTCTTCTTCCTTCTCTCAATTGCTAAGCGTTCAACTAAGTCATCCGCATTTGGTTTCAATTTCCAGCGCTGGAAGGTTGGAGGCCGCGGTTGCGATTGAAATGTTCAATGAAGAAAAAAGCTTCTATTGGCCTTCCTGCTACGAACGCGGACTTCGTCGCGTTATTCTCGCAGCGGGATGGCTTCACAAACGACATTGTATCCGTTTGTAAAGTTGACCAACCGGGAGATGCAGCCATAGAGGTGCTTCGGATTTCGATCTCGGGACAAGGGTGGAAGCGAGCCAAAAGATGATGCGAACCACGTTGCGCCTATTCTTCCTTCTCATGGCTTGCCTTTGGGCCTCCATGGGCTTTGCTGCATCGAGCGATACCTACGAGAATTCAACAATCACGGCCCGGCTCATCTCCGTTGAAAATGGGGTCGCGGAAACCTCCAGAACCCTTTCCCTTGGCCTGGATGTCGAGCTGGCCGAGGGCTGGAAAGCCTATTGGCGTTCGCCCGGCGAGGTGGGTCTGCCGCCTGAAATTTCATGGGATGGATCGGAAAATCTGGTGAGCGCACAGATGCTCTGGCCCGCGCCTGAGCGCTTCACGGCATTCGGCATCGAGAATTTTGGCTACAAGACCCGTGTCGTCCTGCCCATTCAGGCAGTTCTCGAAACTGCGGGCCAGTCCGCAACATTGCAGGCGCGTGTTTCATTGCTGGCGTGCTCGACTGTCTGTGTGCCGCATGATTTCGATCTCGCACTGACAATTCCGGCGGGCACCGGGATTGACGCGAAGGCGGCGGGCCTGATTTCGGAGTATGCCCAGCGGGTGCCGCTTGGTCCCGAAGAGAGCGACATCATTGTCGAAACGGCGGTGATCGCGGATGATGCGCTTTATGTGACGGCGCGCAGTGCGAATGCCTTTGTGAAGCCGGATATCTTTCCGGAACTGGGGCCGGAATTCACCTTTGGCAAACCGGACATCCGAACCGATGATGCGGGAACAGCCCTTTGGGCCAAGCTGCCTCTTCTCGCGCAAGGGGAGGATCCGCCGCCCCTGCAACTGACTTTGACCGATGGATCACGCGCGGTGACAGCGCAGCCCGCTTGGTCAGACCGCATCCCGGGTGCACCATTCGAGGTTATGGCGAACCTGCCGGATCTGACGCAAATCCTGGCGATTGCGGCCTTTGCCTTTCTTGGCGGTCTGATCCTGAATGTCATGCCCTGTGTTCTGCCTGTCCTGTCCATCAAGCTGACATCGGTTCTCAATCATGGAAACAAGCCAGCGCACGAGGTCCGGAATGGGTTCCTGATGTCGGCGCTTGGCGTTCTGGTGTTCATGTGGGCCCTCGCCGCAATCATTCTGGTTCTGCAATCCGTCGGCGTCACCGTTGGGTGGGGCCTGCAATTCCAAAGCCCTGTTTTCCTGACCGTCATGTTTCTGGTGCTTGCCGTGTTCTCTGCCAATCTGTTCGGGGTGTTCGAAGTTTCATTGCCCTCCGGGTTGCAGTCACGGCTGGCCAGATCAAGCGGTCGCGACGGGTATGGCGGAGATTTTGCAACAGGCGCCTTCGCGGCGGTGCTGGCCACGCCCTGCTCGGCCCCGTTTTTGGGGACAGCGGTTGCCTTTGCCCTGTCCGGGCGCCCGATTGATGTCATTCTCGTTTTCACGGCTCTGGGGCTTGGGCTCTCCCTGCCCTATCTGGTTCTGGCGGGGAAGCCTGGTCTGGTCCGGTTGTTGCCCAGGCCGGGACGTTGGATGGTTGTCGTCAAATGGGTGCTTGCCGGTCTTCTGGCCGGGACCGCGATCTGGCTGCTCTGGGTACTGATAGGGGTGGCGGGTGGCCGGGTGGCCATGACCGTGCTGCTTATGACGAGCCTTTTCATTCTTCTCGCAACAATACGTTTGCCGGGCAGATTGACGCGCCCGACAGCGCTGGTGGTGGTTGCTGTTCTCAGCCTTCTGGTGCCGACGGCGCTGACAATCCCGCCGCAGACGAGAGCGGTGGGCCAGGACTGGGTCGCGTTCGATCGCTCCGAGATACCGAAACTGGTGTCGCAGGGAAAAACCGTCTTTGTCGACGTGACCGCAGACTGGTGCCTGACGTGCAAGGCCAACAAGACGCTGGTGCTGGACCGTGCGCCCGTGGTCGACCAACTGCGGGGTGATAATGTCGTTGCGATGCGGGCAGACTGGACTAGGTCCAGCACTGACATTTCCCGGTATCTGGAAAGCCACAACAGGTTTGGCATCCCGTTCAACATCGTCTACGGGCCAAACGCGCCAGACGGGATCATCCTGTCCGAGGTTCTGACGTCCGAAGCCGTTCTCGACGCGCTGAGCAGGGCTGCACTTGGCGACCCTGTGACCGCTTTGAAAACGGATGGTTAGGCCTAAAAGAGGCCCATCGCACGCGCCGACATCCAGACGCCCATGAATATCATCATCAGGTTTTCGGTCAGGGACACGAAACCCAGCGGCACGTTTGAACCGCCGCCCACGCAGGCGCACTTGATCTCGCGCTTATCGATGTAGACGGCCTTGAAAACTGAAGCCGCTCCGACCGTACCGATGAACAGTGCAACAGGCGCGCTGATCCAGACCAAGGCACCGGCGACCATGAGAATACCGGCAAGTGCTTCGCCGAAGGGATAGACATAGCCATAGCGCACCCATTTCTGGGCAAGCAGATCGTAGTTCAGAAACATCGTGGAAAACGTCTCGACGTCCTGCAGTTTTTGAACAGCAAGAAAGCTCATCGAGATCGCGATGAACCACTCGAATGCCCGCAGCGTCAGGATCGAACCGTAAAACGCCCAACTGAGACCAAGCGCCATAAGGAATGCGACCGCGAATATCGCAATGACGGGTTGATAAGTCGTCTCGTCGTCATCCTTTACGTCCTGGCCGAAAAATTCCCTCAGCGCGTCATAGCCACCAATTCTTTCATTGCCGATAAAGGTCTGCGGAGTCGTTTCGACACCGTGTTCTTCCATGAAAGCATCCGTTTCCTCGCGGGTGTTCAGAGGCCGGTCCTCAATCGAATACCCCTCCCGCTCAAGCAGGTCCTTCGATTTTCAGCCCATAGGGACAAACATGCTCCTCCATCACCATTCGGTACAAAACCGCCGTCTTCGGGGTGGATTTTGCCTCTCTCGTCATGACGCGTTCCTTTAAATCCTTTAACCGTTGCAGGTCCAATACCCGGTAAATCCGACAGTCAGAGGCGTCTCTCCCGTCAATTCAAACAGCAGGGTGGCGTCTTCACCGTCCGCGTCACCCGGCGCCAGCGTGAATTGGCCACCATCGGCAGACAGGACGCCACCGGACGTCACTGTGTCTTGCGACGTGAAGTTGACCAGCGATCCGGATATCTTGGCGACGCCGTTCCCCGCCCCGTCCGTGACCAGAATGGGATCGGCGTTCACGGCGCGAATGAAACGGCATTGTCCGTCGGACCCCAGTGCGCGTGTTATTTCTTCGGCTTTGAGCGGTGCAGGACGGATTCCGGCAATCACCGGGGTTGCAATCGCTTCTTGAAGCCCCTCCATTTCAGCCGGACCGTCCGCTTCACCAAGTGGCCATTCAGGACCGGCTTCGCCATTTGCCTCAATGTCATCTATGAGGAAACGCATTTCGGAAATTTCGCGGTTTTGCGCCGTCACAATTTCCGAAGCCAGCGCCTCGACCCTTGGATCTGTCAGCTCGGCCCGTTCGCTTGTCATGATCGCAATGGAGTGGTGCGGAATCATCGCGCTCATCCAGCTTTCGTCCTGAATGGTCTCCTGGCTTCTCACGAGCCAGAGCGCGCCGGCGAACATCACGACAGACCCGAGAATGATCGCGGCGTTGACGCCCTTGTTCTTGTACATGTTCAACATGAAAAGGAGCATCACGGTCGCCATCGTCGCGCCCATGATGAACGTCATGTAAAATCGGGTTTCGCTCCAGTAGACATGTTCGAAGGAGTACGAGTTGATGTACATCAGGCCGAACATGATCGCAGTCGATGTGCCGACCATCGCCAGAAACCGGCCATAGGATGAACCTGAATGGCCTCCCGAATGTGCTGCACCTTCACTTGAACGGGTATCGGACCCGCCACGAGATTTCCCGATCGCATCTTCAGACATCTGATCTCTCCATCATGGATTCTATTTGTGGAGGAACAACATTCCAGCGCTGGAGGGTTTCAAGACGATATATCGAAACGGCATGAAACCCCATAAATGTCTGGCCCAGGCATCGTGCGTTACGGGTCTTTGGCCAGATCTTTCAGGATTGGACAATCGGGGCGGTGATCGCCCTGGCAGGCGTCAACGAGGTGAGCCAGGGTCTCTCGCATCGACTTGAGCTGGGCGATTTTTTCGTCAACGGCGGCCAGATGCTCTTGAGCGACAGCCTTGACCTGTGCACTTTCCCGCGTCTCATCTTCATAGAGATCAAGCAGCGTGCGGCAGTCTTCGATCGAGAACCCGAACGTCCTGGCGCGACCGAGAAATGCGAGCTTGTGGATGTCGCTGTCGCGAAAGGCGCGATAGCCGTTGTCGCTGCGCAAAGGCCGGACAAGGCCGATGTCTTCGTAGTAGCGGATTGTCTTCGCTGGCAAACCCGCGCGTTCTGATACTTCTCCGATGTTCACACCTGTCTCCTATTCTGCGGGCTGCGTTGCGAATTTCGTCTCCGCGTCGTGGGGCGGATCCTGTTCCGACATCGTCGCCTTGATCCGTCGCAGCCGCAGCGCGTTGGTCAGAACCGACACGGAGGACAGCGCCATGGCCCCGGCGGCAAACACCGGCGACAGGAGCAATCCAAAGGCCGGGTAAAGCGCGCCCGCCGCCACAGGGATCAGCGCGACGTTATAGCCAAAGGCCCAGATAAGGTTCTGCCGTATGTTGCGCATGGTCTTGCGCGACACGTCGATGGCATTCACCACGCCGCGCAGGTCGCCCGACATCAACACCACGTCGGCGCTTTCGATTGCGACATCCGTGCCGGTTCCGATGGCGATGCCGACATCGGCATGGGCCAGCGCTGGCGCGTCGTTGATGCCGTCTCCGACAAAGGCGATCTTGCTGTTCCCTTGCCGCAATTCGTCCAGGGCGGCGACTTTTCCATCCGGCAACACCCCTGCAATGACATGGTCGATCCCGACCTCGCGGGCGATGGCATCTGCCGTGGCCTTCTTGTCTCCGGTGATCATCGCGACCTTGATCCCTCGATCATGCAGAGCTGCGATCACTTCGGCGCTGGAGGATTTGACCGGGTCTGCCACGGCAATCACGGCCGCCAGGGATCCGTCCACCGCAGCATAAAGCGCGGTGCGTCCCTTTTCGGCCAAGGCCCTTTCGCGGTCTTCCAGCGGGCTGGTGTCAATGCCCTGCTGCACCATGAAGCGATCCGCACCGACATGAACCTTGCGGCCCTGGACAAGCGCCTCGACACCGTAGCCGGTCACGGACCGGAATTCCGTCGCATCGGGCCAGGACAGGCCTTCGCTCTTTGCGGACTGCACAATGGCCTCTGCCACCGGGTGCTCAGACTGCGCCTCGACAGATGCGATGAGGGCGAGTGTCTCTGCCCGGTCAAAGCCGTCGGCCGTGATGAGGTCTGTCAAACTGGGTTGCCCTTGCGTGACCGTCCCGGTCTTGTCCAATGCGACAACGCCAACTTCATCCAGATGTTGCAGCGCATCTCCCTTGCGGAAGAACACCCCCATCTCAGCCGCGCGTCCTGTCCCCACCATGATCGAGGTGGGCGTGGCCAACCCCATGGCGCAGGGGCACGCAATGATCAGAACGGAGACACCCGCCACAAGCGCAAAGGTCAGAGCCGGATCGGGACCGACCAGCAGCCAGACAACCACAGTCGCAAGCGCCAGAACCAGAACGGCAGGCACGAACCACATGGTCACGCGATCCACTAGGCCTTGGATCGGCAGCTTGGCCCCCTGAGCATCTTCGACCATGCGGATAATCTGCGCCAGCGTGGTATCCGCCCCGACTCGCGTCGCCGTTATGGTCAGGCTCCCGGTGCCGTTCACCGTGCCGCCGGTCACCGGTTCGCCAGCAGCCTTTGGCACGGCGAGGGGTTCACCGGTGATCATGCTTTCATCGACGTTGCTTGATCCTTCTGTGACCTCGCCATCGACAGGCAGCCTTTCACCGGGACGCACGAGGATCTGATCGCCGATCCGCAGTTCCTTGATGTCAACCTCGGTCGCCTGCCCGTCACGCAGGACCCTGGCTGTCTTTGCCTGCAGACCAAGAAGGGCCTGAATGGCTGCACCGGTCTTGCCCTTGGCCCGCGCTTCAAGCCAGCGACCCAACAAGATCAGAACGACAATAACCGCCGCTGCTTCGAAATAGACGGCGCGCACACCGTCAGGCAGCACCTGAGGCAGGAAGGTCGCGACTACGGAATAAGTCCACGCCGCCCCGGTTCCCAGTGCGACAAGGCTGTTCATATCCGGGGCACGCTTGATCAACGCCGGAATGCCCTTCGCAAAGAACCCCCAACCCGGTCCGAAAAGAACCACCGTGGCAAGCGCGAATTGGATCAGCCATGACGTTTGAATGCCGATTGTGCTCTCAATCAGGCCCTCAAAGCCGGGTATGGTATGTTTTCCCATTTCCAGAACGAACACCGGCACGGTCAGGATCGCGGCAAGGATGACACGGCGCGCCAGCGCGTCGGCTTCTTCTGCCTTGCGGTCCGATCGGTCCTCGTGCGCATCGCTCTGCGCAATCTCGGCCGGGTACCCCGCCTCCGTACTGATCCGGGCAATCTTTTCCGGGGTGATGGCATCTGGCAGATACTCTACCACAGCCGTTTCGGTTGCCAGATTGACCGCCGCATTCAATACGCCGGGTGTCCGTACAAGCGCCTTTTCAACCCGACCGACACAGGACGCGCAGGACATGGCGTCTACGTTCAATGTTACGCGCCCCGTCCGTGCCGGGTATCCGGCGTTCGAGAGGGCCGTGACCGCCACGCCCGTGGTGGCCGGATTATCCATCTGAAATTGAGCCGTTTCGTTCACAAGGTTGACACTGACGTTCGAAAGGCCCGGAACCTCGTTCAAAGCCTTCTCAACCCTGCCCACACAAGACGCACAGTTCATGCCGGAAACGGATAGACGTATCGTATTGGGGTCGGTCATGAGGGCCTCCTCGGTTGAACTTACCCTGATATAGGGCTTCCAGTTGCTGGAAGCTCAAGAGAGTATCTAATTTTTTTTGATATTTGCTTGACCTTCCTCCCGATGGAACGACCAAGTCTGAGGTTGTACCAAAAATGGAGGCCTTCATGATTTTTTCCGTCCCGAAAATGAGCTGTGGACACTGCACATCCGCTATAGAAAGCGGCATCAAGGCAAAGGATCCATCAGCCGTTGTCACGGCCGATCTGGACCTTCGCCTTGTCACTGTCCAAAGCACATTGGAACAGGCGACCGTGCGGCAAGCCATCGCTGACGCTGGCTACGACGCTTCAGCCGCGTAGGATTGTCCTTATTCGGCGGCCCGTGCCTGATCGACAAGCTCGATCATCTGGTCCGCCTGGATCAGGCCCGGCGCAAGACTGTCGCCGATCACAAATGAAGGTGTGCCACTGAACCCCAGAGATTGCGCAAGCCGCATGGAAGTCTGTATGTGTTCTTCGATTTCCGGTCCGTTCATGTCGCGACGCAACTGTGCAACATCGAGGCCGATGTCTTCCGCAGTGCGGAGAATCGATGCTTCCTCTGCGCGTTCCTTCAGTTGCATCATGGCCCAATGAAACTCTTCATATTTGCCCTGGTTTCGGGACGCCAGCGCCGCGCGGGCGGCAAAAACCGACCCGTCCCCCAGAATGGGCCATTCCCGGTAAACGACCCTGACGTTGGGATCAGCAGCGAGCAGGGCCTCCATTTCAGGTTTAACCCGGCGGCAATAGGGGCAGTTGTAGTCGAAGAATTCGACAACCGTGATATCGCCATCCGGATTGCCCAGAACGGGCGCATTGGGATCATTTTCAAGCGTGGCTTTTTCCGTATCGAAAACCTGCGCTGCGGCTTGCGCCTGCAACGCCTGCTGTTGCTGTTCGAACAACTGCGCGGCCTCGAACACGATGCCCGGATTCTCGCGGATGGCTTCCAGCACCAGTTCCTTGATCCGGTCTTCGTCCATGCCGTCTGCAATCGCAGCGATCGGAAGCATTAACAGTGCGGTGGTAGCCAAGAATCTTTTCATTATCCGTCTCCTTGTGAGGCAATATCCTGGGCCGTGCGCTCGGCTTGCGTGGCGCGTTCACGCTCCGGCCATGTTGACTTGATGTATGCGAGGATGTCCCAGATTTCCCCGTCGCTCAGTTGGTCGCCGAAACCGGGCATGCCGCTGTTGAAGTCAACGCCTTGCGCCGCGAGAACCTCGGCGCCCCCCAGCTTGGTGTAGGCGAACAGCATGCTGTCCGCGTGGTGCCAAGTGTGGCCGCTTGCATCATGCGGCGGTGCGGGCAGGCTTCCGTCATCACGCGGACTGCGCCAGTTTTCTTCACCTTCCAGATTTGCGCCATGGCACGCGGCGCAATTTTCGGCATAGAGGACTTCGCCCGCGGCCACATCGGCTGAGGAGTTGATGAGGTTTTCCGCCGTATGGTCGGTTCCGCCGGACCGGGTCCACAGGAATATGGTAGCCACCGCAACGGTAACTACGCCCAACGCAAGATAGACGGATCGCGGGGTCATCCAACGACGATCTTGGTCATCATGCCCGAAGCCGCATGCGACAGCATGTGGCAATGTAGCAGCCATTGGCCCGGGTTGTCCGCCACAAAGGCAATCTCGCGCGTCTGACCCCGTTCAAGAAGGGTCGTGTCACGCAGCGGTCCGAGGGTGCCGTTTTCGGCGACCTCGTGGAAGTGAATGCCATGCAGGTGCATCGCGTGCGGAAACGCCGTGTCGTTCACGATCTTCAATCGTACATTCTGGCCGCGGTCCAGCCGCGCAAGGGGATCACCGTTGATCCCGTCCACTTTGCCGTTGAACGACCAGAAATACCCGGCCTCGACGATCTCGCCGATCGGCTTGAGTTCGCCCCCAAGGGAAGCGGACCTCATCCGCCCCATGGCACCGCCTTCCATACTCAGGCTGAGCATCGTGGCTTCACTCAAGTCGACCATCCTGTGGTCGTTCGGCGGCAAGGCCAAAGGCGCGTCTCGACGATTTTTCGAGCCCCACTCAACGACCTCGAATGTAACCTGGCTGAAGGCCTCTTCCCGGCCGAACTGAAGAATATGAGCCGTTTCACCAACATCCGCGACCACATCGACGATCAGGTCGATCCGTTGAGCCGGAGCGAGGATCATCGGCTCCGTCACCTTAATGGGTGCAGCCAGGGGCATGCCGTCCAAAGCAACCGCCCAACCGTCAAGGCCTTCCAGCCCCAGTTGGAAATTGCGCGCATTGGCAGCATTGATCAGCCGCAAGCGCAGTCTTTCGTTCTTGCGTGCACTCAGGCCCAGATTGAAGGTTCCATTGGTCGTCAGCAGGTTGCCGATGCGCCCTGCGTGGCTGAGATCATGAGGCGCTCCGAAGTCGTCTTTGATCTGCGCGGTTTCGGGGTCAATAAGCCAATCATCCAGGATCAGGACTTCCTCGCGATCAATGTCGAGAGGCTCGGCCTCTTCCACGATCAGTGCACCGTAAAGCCCTCTGCCCACCTGCTCAAACGACCTATTATGGGCATGGTACCAATAGGTCCCGGCATCCGGGACAGTAAAGTCATAGTCGAATGTTTCCTCCGGCTGGACCACATCCTGTGTCAGGCCGGAAACGCCATCCATCGCATTGTCGATGCGGATGCCGTGCCAATGCGTCGACGTTCCCTGAGAAAACCGGTTGACCAATCTGCGCTGGACACGCCCCCCCTGCGCCACGCGAATCTCCGGACCGGGTGAGCCGCCGTCAAAGCACCAAAGCGATGTCTTGCCATAGTTGCCGGGCAGCAGCTGCACGTCGCTTTGCTGGGCTGTCAGGGTCGCGAATGGCGTGCCCGCAAATCCAGTGCTGGCCGACAGACCACTGAACGCAGCAGATGTTGCCAGAAATTGGCGGCGATTGAGCGTGATCATTCGTGGGTTCCCAAGATTATGATTTGTTGTCCAGCAGGTAGGTGGCCATCGCATTCAGGTCTGCGTCGCTCAGAAAGCCCGTGCCATAGCGCACGACTTCGGCCATTGATCCACCAAATACGTCGCCAGACGGCGTTATGCCAGATCGCAATGCATAAGCCATATCGTCTGTTGTCCAGCCTTCGGACACAAGATCGCGCGTCCGGATCGAAGGTGCTTTGCCACCTCCCGGCAAGGCGTCGTTGCCGGAAAACCTCTTCGATACTATGCGTGCGCCTGCAAAGTTCCGCGTTGTGTGGCAGGCAGCACAATGTGCCGCCCCGTTGACCAGCAGCTTGCCCCTGTTCCAAGCATCGCTTCGGTCCGCCTCTGGTGCGGTGTCAGGCTTTGTCAGAAAAGCCGCCCGCCAAAGTTTCATCCCCCATCGCTGATCGAACGGAAAAGGCACCTCATGGGACGGGGTCGGCACATTCACGGCTGGCACGGTCTGGAACGCGGCCCACAGATCGGCAATGTCCTGATCCGTGTAATTTGCATAAAACGGGTAGGTGAAGGTGGGATAATAGGGGTCTCCGTCCGGGGAAATTCCCTGCCTTACCGCTTTTGCAAACTCTTCTACTGTCCAGCCGCCAATCCCGAATTCGACATCGGTGGTCAGATTTGGCGGATAGAATGTCCCGAAATCGGTCCGGAGTGGCGCTCCTCCTGCCAATGGCGCCCCGCCAGCTTCAAAGTTGGTGTGGCACGCAATGCATCCACTGGCGCGCGCCAGATACGACCCCCGCTGGGCATCGCCTTGCAGGGTCAGGTCCGAGACTGGCGCACCGATCGGCCAGGCTATCGTTGCCGCGACAACGCCGATGCCGCCGACGACCCCCGCACCGATGATCCAACGCCACCACCGCATCTGATCACTTGTCCTCTTTGCGGAACTTCTGGTGGCAGGCCGAACAGGTCTGGGCGACCATCGCGAACGCACGGTCGGTCGGCATGTCCGCAAACATCTCGGTCGTCATGGGAAGGTCCGATCCCATCATGCCCCCTCCCATTGCAGGCGCGGACCCGCCACCCATCATCCCGTCAGTGGCGCCGCCCATCATTGATTCGCTACCGTTGCCCTGTGCTGCGGCCAACCCATTGCCTGCGCTCAACTTCAATCCTTCGGCGGCTGTTCTCAACTCTTGCGCAAGGGCCGCGAACTCTTCGCTGTTTTCCCAGACCGACGGCAACGCCTTGGACACTCCGCCACCCGAGCCTTCAGGAAACAGTCGCGTCATTTGCTCACCGGCATGGCCGATCATCGCGCCAGCTTCCCTGCGGACGACATCGGCGTCATAAGGTACCTGACCCCGCATCATGGGTGATAGCGTCTTGAGTGTTTTGGCCATCGCGGACATGCCCTGCATCCGCTCCAGCACCACGCCGGTTGCTCCGGAATGCGCCAAGGCAGCAACGCCGGTCGTCCCGATCGCAATGGCAGTAATCCATATCTTCATGTTCAAGTTGGTCATTCCTGTCAATTGATCCCGTTGGCGCGCTGAAGTTCCCGCACATATGCAACAACCATCTTCACATCGCCGGGCGTGACGCCTTCAACTGGCGGCATATTGCCAAACTTCCAATGGTGCGCTCTGACACCTTGTTTCGCGGCAAGCAAAAAAGCGGCGTCACCGTGATGGCTCGGTTCATAGATCTTGTGGACAAGCGGCGGTGCCACGCCATTCTGTCCGGCAGCATTCGCACCGTGACAAGCGGCGCAAGCGCCATCGAAAACACGCTTTCCCAATCGGGCATTTGCTGAGAATTCAGCAGGCACAACCACGTCTGCAATCGGCGCGCCCTCTTCCGTCTGCGAAAGATCAGGCGTTGTCATTGTGTGGCCGGGCATCGAAGACGATGGCTGCAATTGCTGCCAGATCACAACCGCGCCACCGACGACAAAAAACGCCGCAATCAGGATGCCGGACTTCGACATCAGATTAATCGTACCTGCGTGCCGACCGGTGTCCTTTCGAACACCTCGATGATTTGCTCGTTGTAGAGACCGATACACCCGCTTGAAGAGCGTCTTCCGATCTTGCGCGTATCATGGGTGCCGTGAATCCTGTAGTACGTCCAACTCAGGTGCAGGGCACGGACGCCCAACGGGTTATCCGGCCCGGGCGGCATATAGGCTGGCAAAGACGGGTCACGTTCGCGCATGGAGGGTGTAGGGGTCCAGTCAGGTTCGGGGTCCTTGAACGTGACTGTCGTGTAGCCGCGCTTTGTCAGCTCGTCAGACAAGGGAACCGATGTCGGATAAATGCGCATTTCGCCATCGGCCGTCCAGTGTTGCATCACGCGGGTAACGGTGTCTGCGATGATGATACCCTTGTCCAAAGCGTCAAAGTGGTCTTGCCAAGCGTGTGTACGAAACGATGAGATATTCCTTCGGACACTGGTTTGATCCACCTGCGCACGCAGGATGGACGGGGCCGCGAAAGCTGCCGATGCGGCACCTGCCGTGAATGCTCGACGCGTTACACGTGTTTGCTTGCGGGTCATCATATGGCCTCATGTTGTTGTCTGCCTATCCACTAGACTACCCGCCTGGTCGCATTTCATGAACAGTCCGGGGCCTGATATTATGTAACGATATGTATCCCGGCCAACGGACACGTCTTCGCGCTGCTGCCTCAAACCTCGATGGGTTTCAGGACAACACGCGTGTCGAGCGGGACCTTCTCATAGAGTTCGATGATCTGATTATTGGTAAGCCTTGCACAGCCGTTTGAGACACGTCGACCAATCGTCTTCGGATCCGTTGTGCCGTGAATTCTCAGGTAGGTGTCCCCACGCCCTGGCTGGTAAAGATACAAGGCGCGGGCACCGAGTGGATTGTTCAGCCCACCGGGCACACCGCCCGCAAAACGAAGATATCGGTCAGGATCTCTGGCTATCATGGCGGGTGTGGGCGTCCACCGCGGCCACTTTTGCTTGCGCGCGACATAGAACTCGCCGGATTCATAGAGCCCCTCCCGGCCAATTCCGACGGTATACCTGATTGCCCGATTGTTCGGCAAAGTCCAAAATAAAGCGAACTGGTTCGGATCGACATGTATTTCTCCCGGTTTGTCTGCCTCGGTGAACGGAACCTGGCGCGGCAACTGCTCCGGGGGCACCACAGATGGCCCGACGCGCCGGTCGTGCTCTGCGTCACTATGCGCGAATGCTGTTTTTCCACTCACCGAAAGAGCTGCAACAGAAGTCAGGAAATATCTTCGTTTCATATACTTGCCTCACTAAACTAGTCGGGTTTGAGGTGACGAACAACCCGCGCCATATGTGGCGAGCCTTCCTCTTTCGGGGCTGACTCGGCGCTTTGTTTGACGGGCAGCGTGATTTCAGCGCGCAGACCCCCATCAGTGCGGTTTTTCAGTTCGATAGAACCACCGTGCTCAAGGATGATGCTGCGCGCAATCGACAGCCCCAGGCCATGACCGCCGGTATCCTGTGATCGCGACGTCTCGAGCCTGACATAGGGTCCGAAAACAGCCTCCAGCTGATTGTCGGGAATACCGGGCCCCTGATCGTCGATGGCGACCACTACCTCACTGCCCATGCGTTGCCACGAAACCCTGGCCTCACTCCCGTAGCGGATCGCGTTCTCAATCAGGTTTCTCAACGCGCGCCCCATCGCGCTTGGTTTCACGGATACGATGAGTGGACCTTGGCTGGTCACCTGAACCTTGTCCAAGCCCATACCAGTGATCAGATCGTGCAAATCAACCGATTGGACCTCTTCATGCTGTCCGACGCCCTTCGCGAAATCGAGGGTCGCATCGACCATCCGTTGCATCTCTTCACTTGACGCCACCAAGGACGTGCGCGTGTCTTCGTCGTCCACCATTTCGGCCCGCACCCTAAGCGCCGTCAAAGGCGAGCGCAGATCATGCGCAAGCGCTGCAAGCATCTGGGTCCGGTCACTGACAAATCGCGTCAGGCGATCCTGCATGATGTTGAATGATCGGGTCAGATCCCGAACTTCCTTCGGCCCTACGACCGGCAGATCGCCCTTGGCGGCGCCGCGACCCAGACGTTCGGACGCAGTCGCGAGATCGTTGAGTGGTCCGGTCAATCGGGACAGGAGAAACCAGAAACTTGCAACCAGCAGAAGTCCCGCAGTCAGTGCAAAGGATATGTTGGACGCCAGCGACCTTTGCAGAGGCGGCCGTTCGAACCGCGTCTCGATGTTGAGCCAATTCCCACCGGACAGCGCAATGGACAGCTCCATCTCGATGGCCGCAAGGCTGCCCTGCATCATTTCGGCGTGCATTTGCGCCATTTCCGGTGACAGGTTCGGAAGGGGCAGCAGACCTCCCTCGATTTCATGAACCTCAACCCGGATATCCCGGCTGTAGCTTTCCTGAAGCAGTGCCCGTATCCGCGCTTCGACCGCTCCACCGTCATCGTGTTGTCCGTGTGCAACCGACGGCTCGTCTGTAAGGTCGAACCGTACGAGCGGAGACGTTGCCGCGCGGACGATCTGGGCATGCAATTCCGGGGGTGCGCCTTCAATCAACTGTGCGACATTTGCGGCCCTTCCGGCGGCTTCGGCACCGATGGCGGCCTGAATGGCTAACGAGCGTTCATCAACGAAAAACCAAAGACTCAGAGCTTGCGCGAGGATCAAGACACCGAGGACCAGAAGGGCAATCTGTGCACGCAACGTCCGCGGAAGCAGCTTCATTCGCAAATCTCGACATCGCAGGAAAGACTATACCCCCCATGCCGGACAGTCGCGATGATCTTCGGGCGCAAAACGTCCTCTTCCATCTTCCGGCGCAACCGGCTCACCTGATTGTCGATGGTTCGGTCCAATGGACCGGCGACCCGGCCGGTGCTCAATTTGAGCAGCTCGTCGCGGCCAATGACCGTCCTTGGCCTTTGCAGGAACAGGGTCAGGAGTTTGAGTTCACCGGATGTAAGTTGCGTACGCGAACCGCCTTGGTCAATCAGTGTGCGGCCATCGAAATCCAGCTTTAGGTGTGCAAACTTCAACGTTTTCCCCGCAAAACCATTCGGTTTTGGGATCAGCTGCGTCCGACGCAATATCGCGTTGATCCGCGCCACCAGTTCCTTGGGATTAAACGGCTTGGCGAGATAATCGTCTGCCCCGCCATCCAGACCCGCGATGCGGTCTTCGTCGTCACCCAATGCGGTCAGCATCAGGATCGGAATATGCCCTTCCTTGCGCAATCGCCTGCACGCGGACAGCCCGTCTTCCCCCGGCATCATCACATCGAGGACAATCAGATCGAAATGCGCTTCCGCCAGCCTTGCGTCCATCTCAACTGCATTTTCCGCCGCTGAAGCACGCATGCCGTTGCGTTCCAGATAACTGGTGACGGATTTCCGAATCTCTGAATGGTCATCGACGACAAGGATGCGTGGCAGATCGCTCATGCCGCCAACATAGTCATTTTCACCAAGGGACGCCCATCCCGTGTTTGTAGCCAAATGTAACAGCGCGGGCAGTCGACTTCGGGATACCGAGCAACTATTTAAGGAAGAACATCGAGGAGTTTTAAGTGAACCGACGTGAATTTGGCCTTACGGCACTCAGCCTGGCCTTGGCCGGGCCTGCTTTGTCGCAAACCGCCGCACCCACGTTGCAGGTGACAAAGACACCGACCTGCGGCTGCTGCGGCGCTTGGGTAAATGAGATGATCGCTGCCGGTTTCAAGGCATCGGTCGAGGACGTGGATTACGACACGCTTCAGGTTCTGAAGCAGAAACACGGCATCGCGCCGGAACTGGCAGGATGTCACACTACGTCCGTGGGCGGATATTTCGTCGAGGGTCACGTGCCTGCGGCTGACATCGGGCGGTTGCTGAGCGAAAAACCTGTCGCGCGCGGACTGACAGCACCGGGAATGCCCATGGGTTCGCCCGGCATGGGCCCCCAAGGTGATCCCTATGATGTGCTGCTTGTACTGATGGATGGGTCGACGCAAGTCTTCGCAACCCACGGCTGACGTGTTTGCCCGCGATACGTTCCGACAAAGTTTTTCGCCGACCTTACCATTCGGCAGATTTTGTTGGAACGTATCCGTTCTGAGCTTGGCAAGCATATTGCCGTTCCTGCTTGTCTACATCCTCGCAACGCCTGGTTTTGCGACGCTGCTGCTGACGAATGGGACCGCGCTCTCGCGCTTCCTCCGGCAGGTCTTTACCAATGGGTTTGTGGTCGTTTTCCTCGTGAATTACTTGGGGTTCGTTTCCGCATCGGTCGCGCTGAAGCAGTACCAGCATCGGCCGATTGTTTACCTGGTTTTAGATGGCCTGCTGCGGAGTGTCGCATTCATTGGGGTTCACATTGCCGTCTATGTGATGTCGGCCGATCTGTTCGGCTCGTTCAACGGCAGCCGTGCAACAGCTTTGAGCGTGGTCGGACCAACGCTCGAGCGGTCGTTCATGTTTGGGAACATCTCGGGCGTATATCTCTATGCCCTGGCGCCCGGCACCTTCATCGCGCTTCTGGTGGTTCTGACAGAACCTTCTGGCGAGGCATCGAAGCCTACCATGTTCAGGACAATGAGCATGGCCTTGCTGTTCAGCCTGACCCCGATCCCCCTCGTCACATTCCTGTCCTATGCGTTGGATCTGGCAACCTGACGGGCCAACTTGGTCAACGACCCGCAGGCTGTCATCTGATCAAATTGTATCCGAATGTACCCTTGACCTTGCCTCACTGGAATGTCGCAGAAGAACACGAGCATATTCTGGAGAGCTACATGTCTGACAATCAAAGTCAAAAATCCACCGGTTCATCGAAACTGATGCAGTATGGTATGATGGCCTGTTGTGCCGTTATGTTGTTTCCAGTCGCCGCATTCTTTATTGCAGGCGGCACGATCGCGGGTCTGTGGGGCAACGTCGGCCTTTTTGCGCCGCTCGCACTTTGTCTTGGTGCGCATGTCGTCATGCACAGGATGATGGGAAAGTCGTGTCACGGGTCAAGAGTTGAACAGGCGAACGAGGCGACTGTGGATGCAGAATTTGAAGATGGCCAAGCTCCCGAACGAGAACTGGTACGCGCCCGCTAGAACGCGGCTGACAATCGGAATTCCGATTGCAGGTATTCTGGCCCTCGGCGGTTGTGCCCAGTCGGCCTCGGGCAAGCTTTGCCCACTTGAGCCCCCTTCCGTGACACGGGATGCGGCACACGACGTCATGCTTCCCGTAGGATGTCGCTTGGTCGGTCAGTCTGAAGGTACTACCCACGAAATAGTCTGTGACGACGGCCGGACCGGATGGGCTTTCGATTAAGCGCCAAACCTTGATCCTGCCTCACATTCACCTGCACAGCGACGGTCGCCCACGCCACTACGGGCGCAACCGTTCCAACGCGCTTTGCACGGCTTGACGGCGCGGGTCATCTCCCGGCACCTCCGACAACAGGATTTCAGCGTGTTCAAACGCCGCGATTGCCGGCGCGGTATCACCCAGAACCGAATAGGCATTGCCAAGCCGCATCCATCCATCAAGATCGTCAGGCTCATCTTCCAGCCGCGTGGCCAGCCGTTCGACCATCGAGCGGATGAAATCCTGTCGTTCCTCCACACTCATGTCCTGCGCGTTTTCGATGTCTTCCTGTGTCGGGCCGGACGCACTGGTCTTCGGGGCATAGTCGGCCAGCGAGATCGGAGCCTTGCCGATCTTCGCGCCAATCCGGTTGGCTTCGCCAACAAAGCTTTCCATCCACGGGAAAAACCTATCCGCATCGTCCAGCCGGGCCACCAGCGTTTCGTGAGCCCGAGCCTCATCGCCCTTCTGCTCGAGCGAGACTGCCTTGAAAAAGGCAGCACCGGGATTGGAAGGATCCAGTTCGTACGCCCGATCAATCGCGGTGTCCGCTTCAGGTGTCACCACACCTTGCTCTGCGTAGATCAGAACCTCGGCCAACATGGAGAAGACGGCGGAATCGGCCTCCGGTCGTTGTGCGACAACTCTATATGCATCGGCTGCATCCGCATACCGGCCCATTTTCGAATAGGTTTGCCCCAGCAGCATCCAGCCTTCCGAAGGCCCGCCTTCGGGGTCTGAACTGAGCCGGACGTACAGACGATCTGTCAATTCGGCGATTTCCGCCGCTTCCTGCCGTTCAGTGGCACGTTCGGCAAAGGCGACACCTGGGATCTCTGGCGAGCCCATTGCGGAGTAATATCCAAAAGCGAAGACCGGCACGAACACTGCGCTCAGAACGACCATCAAGCGGCCCCCTGCCGCCGGTTTCCCATCTGACAGAACGGACCGGCGCGACTGCACGAGGATCCGTCTCTTGATCTCCTGCTCCGCCGCCGTGGCCTCGGTGTCGGAAATGACACCGCGCTCAAGATCCCGCCGAACCTCATCCAACTGATCCATGAGGACCGCATCCGTGGCGTCAGCCGGGACGGGTGTCCGCGACGACCGATGGCGCAGCGGCAGGCCCATGAAAAGCAGACCTACAACGGATAACAGGGCGAAAACCAACCAGATCATGAACCGTCCTTTGAAGCGTTCTCTTCAATGAAACGCGCAATTTCCGCTTTTTCGTCATCGGAAAATCCCGTTGCGGCAGCCCTGCGCCGGCTTCTCGAAATGACGGTCCAGCCGACAAGCAGCGAAACAAGCGCAAACACGAAGGGCGCCATCCAGAGCGCGAGAGTGGCGCGATTCAGGGGCGGGCGCATCAGGACATAATCGCCATACCGGGCGTGGATGTACGCGATGACCTCCTTGTCGCTGTCACCGGCAACAAGCCTTTCGCGCACCAGTATGCGCAGGTCCCGCGCAACCCCGGCGTTGGAGCTGTCGATGTCCTGATTCTGGCAGACAACGCAGCGCAGTTCCCGTGATATTTCACGGGCGCGTTGCTCCAGTACAGGATCCTGCAACATCTCGTCTGGCTCGACCGCCAAGGCCGTCACCGGAAGCAGCAGGAGGAAAGCAAATGCGATATACCTCATCCGTTCTGGCCCCTTGCTAACGCGCCAGCCTGGATCAATGCTTCCCTGAATGTGGAAATCGCCGTTTCGCCCACGACGGGGCCGACATATCTGAACAACACCGTCCCGTCAGAGCCGACAATGAATGTTTCAGGTACGCCCGAAAGGCCCCATTCAATCCCCACTCTGCCGCTCAGATCAGACCCGATCCTTTCGTAGGGATTGCCAAGCTCAGCAAGCCATTTAGTCGCATCCTCCGGCTTGTCCTTGTAATTGATCCCGAACAACGTCAGCCCGTCCTTTTCGACCATCTGGGTCAGAACCCCGTGTTCGGCCCGGCAGGGCACGCACCACGAGGCAAACACGTTCACGATGACCGGTCGCGGGTTCCCGACCAGATCGGCGCGGGAAAGCCCTGGCGTCTCCAACCCGTCGACAGCGGCCAGATCGAATTCGGGTGCCGGCTGCGAGATCAGAACCGAAGGAATGTTGTTCGGGTCCCGGTCCGGGTTCAAGCCCCACAGAAAAAACCCCCCGAAAATGGCCGCGATTGCCAGCGGAATGAATGCCAGTATACGTCCCATGCCTACTCCGCAGGAAGTGCTGCGGGCGCTGTCGCCTTGCGACGGGGTGCCCCGACGCGCAACCGCCGGTCAGACAGCGAAAGACCCCCACCAAGCACAAGCATCGCCGATCCGATCCAGATAAAGTTGACCAGAGGTTCATACAGGATGCGCAGGGTCCAAGCCCCTTGCGTGCTCTCGTCCTCGGCGGCCGGATTTGCGATGGACGCATAGAGATCACCGGCCATTGTCGATCTGATGGCGCTCTCTGTGGTGGTGGTTTGCGCGACCGGATAGGTACGCCGCTCCGGGAAGAGATCGGTGACATAGTTCCCCTCCCGGGCCACACGAAGCGTGCCACGATCCGCGAAGTAATTTGGCCCACGCACACGTTCGGCCCCCTCAAAGGTGACATCGAACCCACCAATGCTGACCTCTGTACCGGGCCGGACAAAGATGATTTCCTCGGATTTCCAGACCGTCGAGCCGATAAATCCGAACATCGCCATCGCGAGCCCCGCATGAGCCAGTGTCATCCCATGAGAGGATCTGGGCAGGTTGCGTGCACGGCGCACCGATTCCGGGAACGGTGCCTCAAACAGCTTTATGCGCATCGCCCATTCCCGCAGGGTTGAGAAAAACAGCCAGAATGCAAGCATCAGCGACAGATACCCCAACACCGGACCGCCCTCGGCGAGATACCAGGTCACCAATGTCGCGAGCACGGCCAGAACGACCACGAAACGCAACCGCTGCAGAACGCCCGCCAGATCGGCACGTTTCCAGGACAGGTAAGGCCCCAGCCCCATCGCAAAGACGAGCGGCAGCATCACGGGAATAAAGGACGCATTGAAGAAGGGCGGCCCCACCGACAGTTTTTCACCGCCCGTCGCGGCTTCGTAGAAGAGCGGGTACAAGGTGCCGAACAGCACAATGCCGGTGGCCGTGGCCAGCAGCAGGTTGTTCACCAATAGCCCCGCTTCCCGGCTGATCGGCTTAAACAGGCCGCCGGGCTCCATTGTCGGCGCGCGCCAGGCAAACAGAGCAAGGGAACCGCCGATCGAAACGGCCAGCAATCCAAGGATATAAAGTCCCCTTTCCGGGTCGACCGCGAATGCATGCACAGAGGTCAGCAGGCCCGATCGGACAATGAACGTGCCCAAGAGCGATAGGGAAAAAGTCAGGATCGCCAGAAGGATTGTCCAGCTTTTGAACGCATCCCGTTTCTCCGTCACGATTGCGGAATGCAGCAGTGCCGTGCCCATCAGCCATGGCATGAAACTGACGTTCTCAACGGGATCCCAGAACCACCAGCCGCCCCAGCCAAGCTCATAATAGGCCCACCAGGATCCCAGCGCGATGCCTGCGGTCAGGCTCATCCAGGCAGCCAGCGTCCACGGACGTACCCACCGTGCCCAGGCCGCGTCCACCCGCCCTTCGATCAGGGCGGCAACCGCGAACGAAAAGACAATCGAGAACCCGACATACCCGAAGTAGAGAAGCGGCGGGTGCATGGCGAGACCGACATCCTGCAATAATGGGTTGAGGTCCTGACCGTCGTCTGCCGGAGGGAAAACGCGGTCGAAGGGATTGGACGTCAGCAGCATGAAAGTCAGGAAACCGACACTGATCCAGGCCTGCACCGACAGCGTTCTTGCCTTCAGCGACAGAGGAATGTTCGATCCGAAGAGGGCGACCGCCGCACCAAACACCGTCAGGATAAGGGTCCACAGCAACAGGGATCCTTCGTGACTGCCCCAGGTGCCTGCCACCTTGAACAGCATCGGTTTGAGTGAATTGGAATTCTCCACCACGTTCTTGACCGTGAAGTCGCTTGTGACGAAGGCTTGCATCAGCGCCAGAAACGCGATGCCGACAAAGAAAACCTGACCGAACGAGGACCATCTGGCAGACTGCATCCACAGGATGTTTCCGCGCCCCGCACCGAGGATGGGCAGCACACTTTGAACAAGCGCCATGGCCAAGGCCAGTGCCAGCGCGAAATGACCGATTTCAGGTGTCAAAGGATCATCAGCCTCTTCAATGAATTCACTGGATCGACGTCTGTCTAGCAAATCGTCCGGCGAACTGTGAGTGGTTGCTTTGTCACCGTTTGTAACAGGATGCTGTGACAAATGATTACAAAACGGCCCGCGCTTGGCCTTTAATCAAAGCGCTATAACGCCAATGTATCTAGGGTAAGTCTGAAAGGAATGAGAAATGAAAAAACAAGAAATTATTGCGCTTGGCGTGGTGATCGCGGTTGGCATGGCGCAAACAGCATTTGCGGAATCCGACGGGGCTGCCGACAGCAAGCCTGACAGCGGGAATATGTCCGGCATGGCGATGGGCGATGGCGACAATCAGATGGGCATGATGGGCGGGGACATGATGCCGATGATGCGAAAAATGATGAAGATGCATGCCGCTATGATGGGTGGCCAGGGCAACATGATGGGAATGATGGATCGGGACATGATGTCGACAATGATGTCCGGTGGACAGCCTCATGAAATGGCCGCGCAGATGTCCGAAAAAATGCGGGAGTTCGATGCGAATTCCGATGGAGCGTTGACACTTGACGAGTTCGAAGCCTTGCATATGGACGCAATGCGCGCGCGCATGGTAGATCGCTTTCAGCATCTCGATGCGGACGGTAACGGCCAGATCTCTCAGGACGAGATGGAAGATGCCGGTACACGGATGAGCAAAATGAACGGTACTTCCACCGGAACGGACATGGAAGGTCATCATGACAGCGAATAAGGGTCAAGCCTGCGGCACTCAGCTTGATGGGGGCAAATTATGGCCTTCTTTCTGACGCGCCGCGGCGCAAGCCTTGCGATGTTGGCCAGTTCCGTTGCACCTTTCTCGGCTGTCGCCCAGACCGCCGAGGTCTGGTCGGCGGACATGGCAGCAGATGCGCTGCAACAGGACCTGATCCGGATGATCGACGTTCGGTCGCGACCGGAATGGACCGACACCGGCGTTGCCGACGGTACCTGGCCCATCAGCCTGCATGAGGACCGTTTCGCCGAGCGGCTTTTTGCCGCCCGGGAACGGGCCGAAGGGCGGCCTGTCGCGCTCATCTGTGCGACAGGCGGGCGGTCTGGCCGCGTCATGCGAAGTCTTCGGCAGGCTGGCTACAGCGGCTTTCTTGACGTATCCGAAGGCATGCTCGGTTCTGCCGCCGGACCGGGCTGGATCGCGGGCGGTTATCCGGTCGTCAGTGTCGATATGGCTCTGGCGGCGCTGCCAGAGGAATTGAGTTGAAGTGAAACTGTTGAACCGTCGAGAACTGTTGGGCCATGCCGCAGGCTTTGGGGCTGCATTTGCCCTGCCATCGGCTGCATTCGCGGCATCGGACAAGAGGCTCGCGTATCCTCCCCTTCTCGATGCGACGACATCCCGGCTTTTTCAGCTGGAAGCCCGCACGGGCGAGACCCGTTTTGACGACGGTGCCGCCAGCGAAACGTTCGGCTACAACCAGGGATACCTTGGCCCGACGATCCGGGTGCAGGCCGGGGTCGAGACACGGGCAGAGGTGCACAACACGCTTGGCGAGCCGATGTCGGCGCATTGGCACGGGTTGGTTGTTGCCGGTGAGTTCGATGGCGGACCACATCAGGCCATCGCACCGGGAGACACCTGGAAGCCGGTGCTGGACCTTGACCAGCCCCCGGCAACGGCCTGGTATCACAGCCACATTCACGGCGCGACGGCACGGCAGGTCATGCTGGGGCTGGCGGGTGTTCTGCAGGTGACGGATGACGCGGATGACGCCCGTGGATTGCCATCCGCCTACGGGGTCGATGATCTGACCCTTGTATTGCAGGACCGTCAGTTCAACTGGCGCGGACGCCTGAAATACGATCCCGGGATGCACCAGTCCATGAACGGGTTTCAGGGCGACACAATGGTTGTGAACGGTCAAATCGGCGCGTCGGCAGCGGTTCCGAAGGGGATCGTGCGGTGCCGTGTCGTCAACGGCTCGAATGCGCGGGTTTACCGCCTGTCCATGTCTGACAGCCGGTCGCTTCATCTCATCGCGACAGATGCCGGATTTCTGGATCGACCGATTGCGCTGAACCGCCTGACCCTTGCACCAGGAGAGCGCGCAGAAGTGCTTGTGGATTTCACAAGCGGGCGGGACAGTGTTTTGAAGTCCGACGATATCATTAATTCGGCCATGGGCGGAATGATGGGCGGCGGCGGTTCCGGCAGTCCATTCACCGTGCTGCCTTTCGCTGTCGACACAACCCTTCCGGTTCGCATCGACGCCCTGCCCGGCTCTCTGGACGGGCAGTTGCCTGATCTTGCGGTCAAGGACGCGCCAGTCCGACGTCTGTCACTGGATATGTCGATGGGCATGGGGATGATGTTCTCGCGGTCCGGTAACCGATTTTCGATCAACGGCGCGTCATACGATTCGGGAACGCTCAATTTTTCCACCAAACTCAACAGCATCGAGCGTTGGATTGTGCGTGGGGCCATGATGATGCACCCGTTCCATGTTCACGGCGTCCGGTTTCAGGTCCTGTCGGAAAACGGTACGGCACCGCGTGCAGAGAACAGGGGTTGGAAGGATACGGTACTGGTGGATGGTGAAGTGGAGCTTGCGATGAAATTCGAAAAACCTGCCTCAGCGGCTGCGCCCTACATGTATCACTGCCACATTCTGGAACACGAAGACGGCGGCATGATGGGGCAATTCAGTGTTGCTTAGCGCAGAAATCCCTTTACCCTCCGCTGACAGGAACCTTTAGGGGAATCCTATTCCTCGATAGAGGTTTGAGATGAAAACCGAATTGCACATCAAGCGGCTGACCCTCGCCGGCGGGCTGTTGATCGTCATCTCTGCGCCTATGCATTTCATCTTGCCCGAGCAAAGGCCAATTGTCTTCGCAGCTCTCTTTCTTTTGGTGCTCCATGCCGCTTAGCAAACCGCGCCTGCATCGGGTTGGGCTATGGTTGGTGGTTGCGCTTGGCGTACTTTTGATAGCCATATGGGCAATGGGATATGGCCCGGCGATAGCCCGCGAGACTATCGAGGTCTGGATAGAGCGGGCCGGCGCTTTGGGACCGTTGCTCATCATCGTGCTCATGATGGTTTCGATCGTGGCAAGCCCCATTCCAAGTGCACCGGTCGCACTGGTGGCAGGCGCGGCGTATGGTCATGTTGCCGGAGCTGTCTATGTCGCCATCGGGTCGGAACTGGGTGCACTCGTGGCATTCATCATCGCCCGCTATATCGGGCGCGACCACGTTGAGCGCTGGCTTGGGGATAAGGCCGGTTTCGGGTTATTGGGCTCTCAAAATCTGTTGATGTTGACGGTGTTCGCGTCTCGCCTCTTGCCCTTCATCTCGTTTGACGCAATGAGCTACGCTGCCGGTCTCAGCCGCCTGCGCCTTTGGCGGTTCCTGATCGCAACTCTGGCAGGCATTCTTCCAGCCAGTTTCCTGCTCGCGCATTTCGGAGCAGAGGCCATGTCGGGAGATTTCGGCACTGCTGAGTGGATCATCATCGGTCTTGGATTGATGACTGCCGCACCGTTGCTGGTCGCAGCGCTCTGGCGAACAAATCGGTCAACCAACGCTTCCTAAGTCTGAGTATGTCAGCAAAAATGAAAACCGTGATTGCCTACTTTACCATTGACCTTCCCCCACAGGAAGCTGCGACCGTGAATCGCTATGGATACACAAACACCACAACTCCGCCGGGATTTCCTGTACTACGCCACCGCCGGAACGGGCGCGGTTGCCGTAGGGGCTGCGGTCTGGCCATTGCTCAATCAGATGAACCCATCCGCCGATGTCCGCGCGCTGTCCCAGATCCGCGTCGATATCTCCGGTGTGGAACCCGGAACGCAATTGACTGTCAGTTTTCTCGGCAAGCCGGTGTTCATCCGGCACAGGACCGACGCGGAAATCGCGCAGGCCCGTTCGGAAGATGTGCTTTCCCTTCCTGATACCGTCGCCAGAAATCCCAACATATCCGGAGATGACCTGGCCACCGATGCAAACAGGGCAGTGGCGGGAAATGAGAATTTCTTGGTCATGATAGGCGTTTGCACGCATCTGGGATGTGTACCACTTGGTGACGGAGCCGGCGATTTTGGTGGTTGGTTCTGTCCCTGTCATGGCTCCCATTATGATACAGCAGGACGCATTCGAAAGGGTCCGGCACCGGAGAACCTGCATATTCCCACGATGTCCGTTTCGGAAGACATGATACTGACCCTGGGCTGACAGGAGCTTCGCGCATCGCGAAGGCCCATAAAATTCATACGCAGCGTTGTAGGAAGAGTCTTGACCCTCCAGTAACTGGAAGGGTTATGTGTTCAATTGTCTTGAAAACGGGAATTAGAAGATGGCCACGGACCAAGAACATCATCACGACATGACGCGCACCTCGACCGCATCAGACCCAGATACAGCGACCGACCCGGTGTGCGGCATGACCGTCGAGATAGACGAAGACACGCGCAGTGCCGAGTATGATGGAGAGGTCTTTCATTTCTGCTCGGAAAACTGCGAAACCAAGTTTGGCAAAGACCCATTTTACTATGCGTCGGGAAACGCCCAAAAGACACCAGCACATGGCGAGGCCGGTACGCAATGGACCTGCCCGATGCATCCGCAAATCCTGAAGGATGAGCCCGGGTCCTGTCCGATCTGCGGCATGGCGCTTGAACCGATGCTTCCATCGGACGAGCCGTCAGAAGAGTTGTCCGATTTCACAACACGCATGTGGATCAGCGCGGCAGCCGCCGTTCCGCTGGTTATCCTGACGATGGGTGAACTGGTCGGCCTACCTGTGCGGGAATGGATCGGACATCAGACGGCTGTCTACATCGAATTCGTCCTCGCAACCCCGATCATTCTCTGGGCGGCTCTTCCCTTCTTCAAAAGGGGGTGGGAATCGATCAGGAATATATCGCCGAACATGTGGACCCTGATCGCGCTTGGCGTCGGGGCTGCCTATATCTATTCGCTTGCCGCAACATTCCTGCCCGGCATTTTCCCCGAAGCGTATCGAAACGGCCAAAGCGTCGGGACATATTACGAAGCTGCGGTTGTGATCGTTGCGCTGATCTTTGTCGGTCAGGTGCTCGAGTTGCGCGCCCGCGAACGGACGGGTGATGCCATCCGTGCATTGCTCGATCTCGCACCAAAAACGGCGCGGCGGATCCTGCCGGACGGGACGGAATATGACGCACCTCTCGAACACATTGTTGAGGGTGACATGTTGCGGGTACGCCCCGGCGACAGCATACCCGTCGATGCCGAGGTCCTCGAAGGGCATTCATCTATCGACGAAAGTATGATCACCGGAGAGCCGTTGCCGGTCGAGAAAACACAAGGCGACCGGGTCACAGGCGGCACGATCAACAAGAACGGCACATTGGCGATCCGGGCCACACAGGTCGGTGCGGACACGGTCCTGTCCCAGATCGTGGACATGGTGGCAGGTGCAAAGCGGTCGCGCGCGCCGATTCAGGGTCTGGCGGACCGGGTATCGTCCGTCTTTGTTCCGACGGTTGTCGTCATTGCGATCATATCCTTCGTTGTCTGGCTGTTCTTAGGGCCCGATCCCGCGCTCGCCTTCGCTGTTACTGCAGCCGTATCCGTTCTTATCATTGCTTGCCCCTGTGCCTTGGGCCTTGCGACGCCCATTTCGATCACAACGGCGGCGGGCCGCGGGGCACAGGCTGGCGTTCTGATCAAAGACGCCGAAGCACTGGAACGCATGGCGCGTGTCGATACCGTCATCGTTGACAAGACCGGAACACTCACCGAAGGGCGCCCCAAGCTGACAGACGTGGTGCCCACGGGGGACAAGGCTGAAAATGACCTGCTGACAATGGCTGCGGCCCTCGAACGGGGCTCCGAACATCCGCTGGCCGAAGCAATAGTCGAGGGTGCGCTGGCACGGGGGCTGACGCTTCCGAACGCAACGGAATTCGAAGCCGTGACTGGCAAGGGCGTGAAAGGCATGGTCGATGGCCAGGTCGTGGCACTTGGGAATCCCGCCATGATGGCAGAGATCAACGTTGACGCTTCGATTGCGGAATTTGCTGCGGACGACCTTCGTGAATCTGGAAAGACAGCAATGCTTGTGGCGATAGATGGCACTTTTGCCGGCATTGTCGCTGTTGCCGATCCCATCAAGGAGTCCACGGCAGACGCCATCGATGACCTTCATCGCCTCGGTCTCAGGGTCATAATGGCAACCGGTGACAATCAGAAAACCGCCGAAGCCGTCGCCGCAAAGCTGGGTATTGATGAAGTCCACGCAGGCGTCTTGCCCGAAGACAAGAAGGCATTGGTGGACTCCCTCAGACAAGAAGGGGCCCGGATCGCCATGGCAGGAGACGGCGTGAACGATGCCCCTGCCCTGGCGGCGGCTGATGTGGGCATTGCGATGGGCACCGGTGCCGACGTTGCCGTGGAAAGCGCAGGCATCACCCTTCTGGGTGGTGATCTTGTCGGCATCGTGCGTGCGCGCCGATTGGCAAAGGCAACGGTGCGAAACATCAAGCAGAACCTGTTTTTTGCCTTCGCCTACAATACCGCAGGTGTGCCCATCGCGGCTGGTATTCTCTACCCGTTTTTCGGCCTTCTTCTGTCGCCGATGATCGCCGCCGCCGCGATGAGCCTGTCTTCGGTCTCCGTCATTAGCAATGCACTGCGGCTGCGACGGGTACGGCTTTAGTCGCAAACTAAGGAGATAGATGATGGCAGGCGGACATCAGGGGCATATGCCGTCCGGCGGCAAGGGGCTGGCGATATCAGCCTAGTTGACCGGCATCTATTTTGTGATTGAACTGGCGATTGGCCTATGGACAGGGTCAATCGCGGTCATCTCCGACGCGTTCCATACCTTTTCGGCCGTGGGCGGTGTGCTGGTCGCCATTGTCGCGGCGCGTATGGCGTTGCGTCCGGCGGATGAAGAGCGGAGCTTTGGCTGGGCGCGCGCCGAAATCATCGGCGCCCTTGTGAATGGCGGCTTCTTGCTGGCCATGGCGGTTGTTGTCATCGCGATGGCTGCCATGCGCATGTCTGCGCCAATTGATCTTCCAACGGGTCCGATGCTGATTGCGGCTGCCGGGGGGCTCTTTACGGAGTTCATTTCGCTTGCGCTGATCTGGAAGCAAAGCAAGGAAGATCTGAACACGAAGGGAGCGTTCTGGCATATCATCCAGACCTTTGTTGGCAGTCTGTTGATCATCGTGACCGCCCTCGCAATCGAATTCACCGGGTTTCTGCTGATCGACCCGCTGCTTGGCATGGCGTTCGGGTTTGTCCTGCTATGGGCGAGCTGGGGATTGCTGAAAGAAGCGGCGCATCTTTTGATGGAAGGCACGCCTCCCGAAGTGAGTCTGCCTGAAATCAAACGTACCCTTGAAGAACTGCACGAGGTTTCCGATGTTCACCATATTCATGCCTGGGCGCTGACAAGTGGCAAGCATGTCTTCTCCGCGCATCTGCGTGTCACAGATCAAGAAGAGGTCCTGCAAACCGCCTACGACATGCTGCGTAAGGACTTCGGGTTCTTTTTCGCAACCCTGCAGATCGAAACACGGTGCTTCGACGAAAGCGGCGCTGAGGCAATCGACCTTTCAGCGGCGAGCAGTAAGACAGGGCATAACGGCGATCTTTGAAAACAGGTCATCGTCGCGGGCAGCAATTCTCATTGTTATCGGGCAAGCGAAATACCCGCCAAGCTTTGCTACCGCACCTTTTGTTATCTCGAACCGGGCATGGTCCGGCTGATCCATTCAGGGGCGCAAATGATACGTTCCCCGGGTCGGATTTGCGATCCGGCCATCATTCACAAGCTTTCGCAAGGCCCGATAGGTGGCCTCGTGCGAAAGGTGCAGCGCGCTGGCAAAATCGACAACGGAGCTTTCAAGCAGGCCCGCCACCATACCGGCATAGACCCGTTCTTCTGCGCGGCGGATGCCTACGATCTCAAGCGCCTGACGTTGCGCTTGTATCCGCTGTGCCGCTTGCCGCGCATAGGCGCGTGCAAAATCCGGATCTGCAAAGGCAGACAAGACCGCCGCTTTGTCGATCTGTACAAACGCCCCAGCCTCCGCCACGACCGCATCGCAGTGGTATCTATCCGAAAACACCGATGCTTCGGCAAGGCTCATCCCGGGCTCGGCACGGTAGATGATAAATCGTTCGCCATCCGGGCCGACACGCTCAAGATGAACGCGCCCGCACTTAACAACATAAAGGCCGCAGGTCCGCGCGCCCTGACGAAAGACCGTATCCCCTGCGGCCCTCGTCAGCGGACGCAAGGCGGAGGGCGGTATGAGATTATAGGGTTCAGGCATCATATGATCCAAATCATATTTCAGGGTCCGATCAGGTACTAGGCTGAATCCGAATACACTCAGGAAAGGCTGGTCCATGCGACTGATACCCGTTCTCTTCGCTGTCTTGCTTGCGACACCCGTTACGCCGCAACAAATGCATTCATCCATGGGTCACGCGTCCGACGCCCCAGGAAACCGGCCAGTCCGCCTTCGCCGCATTGGCCGAAATAGTTGTGCTGCTCCAGGCCGATCCCGAAACCGATTGGGGCGCCGTCAATATCGACAAACTGAGGGACCATCTGGTCGATATGGACCTTTTGACACGAAAGGCAGAGGTCACCCGCATTCTGCGGCCCGACGGGGCACGGTTCGAAGTGCGTGGCAGCCCGCGTGTCCTGTCGGCCATCAACACAATGGTTCCCGCCCATGCACCGTTCCTTGCCGGTGAAACAGGCTGGAGTGTTGCGTCAGAAGAAATGGAGGATGGTGTCGCACTGATCGTGGGTGGCGATGGTGAACAAATACAGGGCCTTGGTTTCTTTGGTCTGATGACAATCGGTGTACATCATCAAGAGCACCATCTGATGATTGCGAAAGGACGCAAGCCGCATCATTGAGCACGCGCCCAAGGCTCATATGCGGACCCAGGCCGCAATGGTCACTTCGCCAACACTACGCTCGGATATTCACAAAGAATCTGATGTCGACACCAGATCCGCAGAATTAACCGTCACACGCCTGCGGGACCATACGATCAGGGCCGCGCCAAGGATAATCATCGGCAACGACAGCAGTTGGCCCATTGTCAGCCCATAGCCCGCCCAATGAACCGCATGTCCAATCGGGTTGTCCTGCGTGACGAACTGCATATCAGGCTGCCGGAAGAACTCGACAAGGAACCTTGCGCTTCCGTATCCCGCCAGGAACAGGCCAGTAAGGCTTCCGGGAAAGCGCAGCCAACCGCGTTTCCAGGCCAGAAAGATCAGGACCGAGCCAAGCAGGATACCCTCCAGAAGAGCCTCATAAAGCTGGGACGGATGGCGGCCACACAGGCCCACGACGCCCGCACAGGACTGGGCCGCCTCGCCGGGGAATGCCACCGCCCAGGGCACATCGGTCGGACGGCCCCAAAGCTCGTTATTGGTGAAGTTGGCCAGCCGACCGAGGAAAAGACCCGGTGGTGTTGCAACAGCGAGCAGATCCGCCGTTGATAGAACGGGTGCGCCGTTGCGATAGCAAAAAAGCAAGGTGGCCACGACCACGCCGAAAAAGCCGCCATGAAATGACATACCACCCTGCCAGACCATGAAGATTTCGACGGGGTTCTGAAAATAGTACTGAGGTTGATAGAAAAGCACGAACCCCAGCCTGCCCCCCACGATCACGCCCAGAATGATCCATGTCAGCAGGTCTTCCAGTTGCTTGGGTTGCAGCGGCGGCGCCCCGGCCCCCCAGACTGACGAAGAGCGGACCAATGCGACACAGATGCGCCAGCCGATAAGGAGGCCAACAATATAGGCCAGCGCATACCAACGCAGGGCAAAGCGGAACGATCCGATATCAACGGCAAAAATCTCTGTTCCGATGTCAGGAAATTGGATAATCGAAGTCAGCATTCTTTGTTACCTTTGCCTGTTTCACACAAGGCCACATTTTGTTTCCCGCAACGGACGTTGGCGCGTTCAACCCTGTTGTCCCCAGCCCAAAGCGCTGTGGTGAATGTGCCATCCTTGCGTGCGGGAGTCGGTTCCGTTGAACCAGAGATGACGCACATCGGCACCCGCGTCCATGTGTTCAGGCGCTTGTATCCCATGAGTTTTGTACTTGTTTGTAACGGTTGGAAGCTCCGCCGCCTACTGGATCCGTCCGTCGCGGGAAATCAGCCGATCAAGGTCGCGCTCCATGATCTGAATTCGCTCCCGCGTCCTGCAACGACCATTGCGCAACCACATCTATGATCACGGATATGTTCATTGAAGTTGCGCGCGCCCGGCACAATTCAACGGATCATGACGGCACATAATGGTGATAACCGGGATCAAAGCAGGACCAGCGGCATCGCAAAAGGAGTTCAGATGTTTATACGGTCCCTCGCAGCGACACTTTTCATCGCTTTTGTTGCATTAGCTGCAAACGCCCCGCCCCTCTATGCGCAAGGAAAGACAATTCCATTCGATGGAAGCTGGAAAGAACAGGGCCTCTTGCGGCTCTTTTCGAACGAGTACGGCCTGCAAGGTCGGCGGCTGGACGTGATTTCCGATGGCACGGTTTCGGTTCTCTGGCGTCCGGTCAGCGCAGCCCTTGGCACCGCAAAGGCAGCAATGTGGGAATGGTCCGTCACGCAGGGTGTTAAGGGAACCGACCTCACACGGCGCGGCGGCGATGATCGCAATCTTGCTTTGTACTTCATATTCGTCGATCCGCAGACCGCAAGCACGCTTGGCCGAACAACGGCGCGCAAATTGCTGCGTGATCCCAATACGCGGGCGCTGGTTTATGTCTGGGGTGGCAATCATGCGAAAGGCGCATTGCTGAACAGCCCCTACTCGACGGGTCTCAAATCGAAAATTCTGCAAACGGCGCAAACCGGCAACTTCACCGAGAATGTGAACCTGGATCGCGATTTCGTGCGTGCGTTCGGGGACATGCCAAAGGTTCTGGTCGGTCTTGCGGTGACAGCCGACAGCGATGATACCGACGGAAAGATCCTTGCGGCCATTCAGGACCTGCAGATACGTTAGGTGCTCTCCGGTATTCCGCCAAACCTGGGCGCCGATCTGCAATGTATCAATATATCTCGCCGGGACGCCCTTCCGCAACGGTGGGGGATGTGGGTTGCAGGCCCCAGAAACGGAATACACGGAAACCCATGCTTAAGCGTCTTCAGATGATGGTTGCGCTTGGCGCAGCCACGCTCCCCCTGCCCCTGAGTGCGGCTTCGGTGCCTGTCACCCTGACGCCCGGCCTTCACCCGGATCGGGTCGCGGGACATTGCAATGCTTGGATTCAATGGCACCTGTCCCGGCCCCGAAATCAGACAGCGCCAGAACGATATTCTGCGGGCGCGGGTGGAAAACGGGCTGGAGGAAGGGACCCTCGTACACTGGCATGGCATTCGGTTGCCCAACGCGATGGACGGCGTAAACGTGCTGACACAGGATGTCATCATCCCGAATGAGGGTTACGAGTACCGGTTTCCGGTTTCCGGTTCCCGATGCCGGAACCTACTGGTATCACTCCCACTACCTTTCCTACGAACAGGTCGCCCGCGGACTGTTCGGCCCCTGATCGTCGAAGAACCTGCCCCGCCAGACGTGGATCAGGACATCACGGCCATCCTCTTCGACATTCGGCTTGATGACACCGGCCAGTTCGACATGGAATTCGACCGCGCTGATTTCATAACAGCAGGTAGGCTGGGGAACTTGATGACCACCTTCCTGTCGTCTGAGCAGGCGCGGCTGGGGGATCACATCCGGTTGCGTCTGATCAATCCGACACCGGATCGCATTTTCGAGATACGTATCGACGGGCTGACGGGCTTTTGTGTGGCCTATGACGGGATGCCGCTGCCCGAGCTGGTTTCGCTGGGCAATCTAAAACTCGCACCGGCGCAGCGCATCGACATCATCGCAGATGTGACGGGTGATGTGATCCTAAGAGAAACCGTGCCTTCGGGTGGCGAGGAACTGGGGGGCATTATGTTGAACGGTCAGCGACAAATCCGGTCTGCGCCGATAGCTCCCCTCCCCGCGAACCTCGTGCCCGCGCCCGGAGAGATCACGCAAACGGCAGATCTCTTCATGCAAGGCGGTGCCGGGGACGGCGCGCACGGCGGGTTCGGGGGCTGGGCCTTCAACGACGTGAGCGGTCTGCCGAACAAACCGCTGATTTCGGCAAGACGTGATGAAGCAGTGCAGGTGCGGATGGTGAACGACACTGCTTTTCCGCACGGTATCCACCTGCATGGCCACCATTTCTGGGAAACCGATCAGAATGGTGCGCGAACCCACCTTCGCGACACGACCCTCGTAGCGCCGGGCGAGACGATGACGATTCAGACAGGCAGTTTGGGAGGGAATGGATCAAGCGACGGATTCGTGCCGAGTGAGATCAGAGGTTCGGCACCCCGGACGGCAGTACCAAAAGGCCTCGTGAGCCGCGCTGACGGCATCTTGGCAAGGAGGCCAGAAGTACCGCTGGAGGCGCAAGGAACAGGACACCCACCTTCACAGGCAGTGCCCTCAGCAAATCCGGTGGGATCGCACCCGCCGCAACGGCCATCCGCGCTTTCGGTGGGTTCCATCTGCGCCATAGCCGTGATTGACATACTGGCCGACGACATATCCGGCGCAGTCACTGCACCGAAGGTCAGCATGAGAATCAAAACAAGGCGAAAAACGCAGGTCATACAGTTACTGCTACAACCTTCCAGCAAGGGGAGGTCAAGTGACATTCTGTAACTTGGACGTGATACCCCTGTAGTGTATCCGCCTCAGACCTTCCCTACTGCCCTTCGCAGCCAGTTGCTCATGCAAAGGTTCATCAGTCCACTTGACGTTGGTCGACGTCAACTTGCCGTCGCAAATGAGGAAATGATATCCTCATGCTCGGTCAGCTTTTTTCGTGAGTATGAGTTTCCTCCCCATCTCTCGAATTACCGTGACCATAGAGATCGGCGTTCTGATGAGCGCGATCCTCGTGCTCGAATTCGAGGCTGGAATGGCTGATGCCGAATTCTCCCTTCAGCCGCTTCTTGATCGCGCTCTTGATCTCTTCAATCTTCGACCACCCCTCGGCTGCCACGACGACATGGCAGTCGAGCGCAGCCTCGTGCTCTTGCATTTGCCAGAGATGGACGTGGTGGACGTCGGCGACGCCTTCGACTTTCCGCATCGCTTCGACGACGGCCTCGTTGTCGATGTCCGGCGGGCTCCCGAGCATCAGGGTTCGGATTGGGCCGCCTATTTCAGTGAAAGACAGATACAGGATGTAGATGGCGATGCCGATGGTGATGGCAGGATCGACCCAACGCATGTCGTAAAGGATGATCAGCGACCCAGCGACGATAACCGCGACCGAAGCAAGCGCGTCCGACAGGTTATGCAGGAAAAGCGCGCGGATGTTCACGCTGCCCTTCTGCATCGAATAGGTCAGCATTGCGGTCAGCGTGTCGACCACAAGCGCAATTCCACCGAGAATGACGACGGTCCAACCCATGACTTCGGGTGGATCAATCATGCGCATGCCACCTTCGTAGATCAGTTAGAAGCCGATCAAAATCAGGGTGGTGTAGTTAACCAGGGCTGCGACGATTTCGACCCGACCATAGCCGAAGGTCATGCGCTCATCGGCTGGGCGGCGCGCGATCTTGCGTGCGGCGAAGGCAATGACAAGCGAAGCCATATCGGAAAAGTTGTGCAGCGCATCGGCGATCAGTGCCAGGCTGCCCGACAATATGCCCCCGACGATTTGCGCAACGGTAAGAAGCCCGTTCGCCCAGATCGCGATGGCAACCCGCCGATCGCCAGAATCCGGATCGATATGCGCGTGCCCGTGGTCATGTAGCATTGGCAGGCTCCTCATGCGCGTGTGTCGCGCGTCGGTCAGTCTTGAGGCGGTCGCTGCGGAAACCACGAACGCGCGCATTCATCCAGTGGCGTATGATATGACGGTAAAGGGCACCACGCAGCCATCCAAAGGATTGCTCATGGGAAAAATAGAAGGCGTCCGGCGTATCAAACACGCCGAAATCCTGCACGATGCCGGTTTTCTGAATGTAGGTATCTTCTCCGTTCCAGGCGACGGGAGGCGCGCCAAGGCAATCCGTGCCCGCGCCATAACCGCAGAGACTGTCCGTGTCCGAGAAAGACGTTTGCAGGACTTTGAGGAAAGCGTCATCCAGGATGAAGCCTTCAAGGTTGATCCAGGCACCTTGAAATTCGATCTCGACCCATGAGTGGAGAATTTCCTGCGGAGCAAGCGGATACACCAGCTCAGGTACAACACCGCGCTGCAAGCCTTTATGGATCGTAAACCCATGCAACCGGCAACGAATGCCGACACCACGCAGCAGCGCCATCAAGAGCGTGCCTTTGGTATTGCACTGCCCGTAGCCGTCGGAAAGCACTTCCGATGCGGGGATGTCGTCAGCTCGATTGTATCCGAACGCGATTTCATTCCGAACGAAATCATAGGCAGCTCCGATCCGATCGTATTCGGATAAGCCGCGCCAGCTGCGGTTCTCAATTAGATGCGCAAGAGGCGCGGCATCAAAATCCAGTAGTTTGGTGGGTACAAGTAGGGGGTCGGTCATATGCAACGGGTCGCTCCTCGAATGTAAGCGCTGTCTGCGCCCCACGCGGGATCAGCTTGACGTGGTGAAGTTCCAGGGCATCAGCTCGTCGATCCTGCTGGCGGGGTGACCGGCGGTGATCGCTTCGAGGGTCGCCTCGAGGTAGGCGAAGGGCTCCACGCCGTTGATCTTCGCGGTGGCGATCAGGGAGGCGATGCGGGCCCAGGTGCGGCCGCCCTCGTCGTGGCCGGCGAAGAGTGCGTTCTTTCTTGTCAGGGCGATCGGGCGGATCAGGTTTTCGACGGCGTTGGAGTCCATCTCGACGCGGCCGTCGTGGAGGAAGGTCTGCAGGCCGCCCCACTGGCGGTGGATGTAGGTCAGTTTCTCGCCGAGGCGCGACTTAACCGAGATACGCAGACGCTGTGCCTGCAGCCAATCACCGAACTCGGCCACGAGGGGCGCGCTGCGGGCCTGACGGGCCGACAGACGTTGGCCCGGGCCCATGCCCCGGATCTCGAGCTCGATGCGGTAGAGCTCAGCGATCCGGCGCAGGCCCTCGGCGGCGATTTCCGAGCCGTCGCGGTCGAAGACCTCCTTCAGCTTGCGCCGCGCATGCGCCCAGCAGTGGGCCACCGTGATCGGCGCGCCGCCCTTGCGGGAGGGGCGCGTCAGTCGATCGTAACCGGTATAGCCATCCAGTTGCAGGATGCCGTCGAAGCCCTGCAGGATCTGCTCGGCATGGGCGCCAGCACGGCTTGGACGATAGGTGAAGACCACGCCGGGCGGGTCATCGCCGCCCCATCCACGATCATCCCGGGCAAGCGCCCAGAGGTAGCCGGTCTTGGTTCGGCCACGGCCCGGATCCAACACCGGGGCGGTCGTCTCGTCCATGAACAACTTGCCGGAGGACTTGAGATGCTCGGTTAGCCTGTCGACCACGGGGCCGAGGTGGAAGGCCGCTGTGCCAGCCCAGTCCGCCAAGGTGCTGCGATCGATCTGGATGCCGGAGCGGGCAAGGATCTGGCTCTGTCTGTAAAACGGCAGGTGGTCCGCGAACTTGGACACCAGGACATGTGCGATGGACCCTTCGGTCGGCAGCCCGCCTTCAATCAGCCGGGGTGCGGCGACAGCCTGAATGACCCCATCCGAGCAGATGCCGCAGGCATACTTCGGCCGGATGTCGACCAGCACCCGAAGCTGCGCGGGCACGATGTCCAGCCGCTCGGTCCGATCCTCGCCGATCCGGTGCATGCGGCCGCACCCACACGGGCACTCAAGGCTCGCCGGTTCGATGACACGTTCGATGCGCGGCAGATCAGCGGGCAGATGGCCGAGATTGCGCTGCCGTCTCCGGCGCGGCGTCGTGGTGGATGGCGCGGCCTGCTCCTTGCGGGCCTCGACCTCCGTGACGGCGGTTTCCAGGTCTTCGAAGGCCAGCTGCCGGTCGTCTTCGCTCAGCTTCTCGGACCGTTTGCCATGCACGACATGGTTCAACTCGGCGACGAGATGCTCGAGGCGCCGGTTTGCGTCCTTCAGCGCACCATTCTCCTGCAGCAGCGCCAGAACGGCGGCGCGCTGGCTCTCGGGGATCGCGGACAGGTCGATGGGCGGGGCGTTGGACATGCGCAGATTATACCGCGCCAAATGCGTCGATGCCCTATCATTCCCTGGGGCGAGTCACTCTGCCACAGCTGGTCTGCGCACCTCCAGCGATCGCACACGGCGCCAGTCCAGGCCGGCAAACAGGGCCTCGAACTGTGCCCGGTTCAGCGTCATGGCCCCATCCCTGATCGCAGGCCAGGTGAAAGTGCTTTCTTCCAGCCGCTTGTAGGCCATCACGAGCCCGCTGCCGTCCCAGAATAGGATCTTCATTCGGTCGGCGCGCTTCGAGCGGAAGACGAAGACCGTTCCGGTAAACGGATCTTCCGCCAGAGTAGACTGGACCAGGGCCGCGAGGCCGTCATGGCTTTTGCGGAAGTCGACCGGCTTCGTCGCCACCAGAATCCGCACACCCTGCGAGGGCATCAGCATGGATGCGCCTCGAGCGCGTGGACGATCTCAGCGACCCGGGCGACGGGCATGTCATGCGCCAGTTCGATCACAACAGCCCCCGAATGATCCTGATCGGGGCCGCCTGCGATGTTACCTCCGGACGCGCTTCCTCCTCGGCGACCTCGCAGACGACGAGCGGCGCAAAGACAGGTTCCTCGACTTCGGCTGCAGGCAGCACCAGCTTGCCCTGTTTGGCCTCTCGTCGCCACGCCGAAAGTTGATTGGGCAGAATGCCAAACCGCTCCGCTACGGCATTTACAGTCGCTCCAGCTTCCAGGGTCATCGAGACGGCCAAGGCCTTTGCTTCATCCGGCCACCGACGATGACCCGACGCGTAGATCTCGACGCCCAGCGATTTGAGAAACGAATTTGTAGCGCACATTGCGAAACGCACTCCCCATCATGAGATGGAGATCACTTCGCAGCCGAAGCCATCAGCAGCAACGTGGGGTCGAGACGACGCTTACCCTCGAATCGTCTTGGAACAAAACTAATTTCTATAGTCACTGTAGCTTCAATCCTTTCTTTCAGAAAGAATCTCCCGCAACTATTTGTCCGTGTGAACCGCTTTGTGGTGTTCGCCGTGTGCGTCGCGCAGAATGTCGATACCTCCCCAGGCCGCGATCTCGGCGACAATCACGCCGACGACGAGGTCCGGCCAGTTGGTTCCTAGCCAGGCGACGAGGCCACCGGCCACGACGATCCCAAGGTTCGCGGCGAAATCGTTGTAACTGAAGGTGTTGGCCGCGCGGATGTTGACGTCCGGATTTTTGAGCTTAGCGAGCAGCCAGACGCAGACCGCGTTGATGGCTGCTGCGATCAGGGCCATGGCGATCATGATCGTCCCGAGCGGATCTGACCCACCGATGTAGCGGCGCCACGCATCGTAGAGGATGCCTGCAGCGAACAGGATCAGCAGCCCGCCGGAAACGTTCGCCGCCCCGCGTTTCCATTTGGCGGATCGGGACAAAGCGAAAAGGCTGATCGCGTAGACGAAGCTGTCGGAGAGGTTATCGAGCCCGTTGGCGATCAGGGCACTTGAGTCGCCGAAGGCGCCTGTTGCGAAAAAGGCCACGGCCAAACCAATATTGAGCGCCAGAACGATCCAAAGCGTCCGTCTCTCCATTGAATCTTGTCTAGCGGCCATTTTGTGGTTCCAGCTTGTGTTGTACGACACATTAACTTCTGCGGCTGATCTGCGTTCCAGCCGGATTGTTGGCTGAATTCCTTCAGGCCCCGATTTCCTCGTGTTCGGTCAAGCATTCCGAATGGTCCCGCAACACCTCAAGCACCTTGCAATCTCCCGTCCGCCCGCCGCTGCATTCGTGAACCATGCGTTTCAGTTCCGTGCGCAGCGCCTTCAGGCGGGCCATGCGCTGCTCCACCTGTTTGAGCTGGCGACGCGCGATGGCATCAGCCTCATCACAGGGCCGGTTGGGATGGTCGCTGAGGTCGAGCAGCTCGCGGATCGCATCGAGCGAGAAACCGAGTTGTCGCGAGTGGCGGATGAAGGACAGTCGATCAAGCTGTGCATTGTCGTAGCGCCTCTGTCCGCCTTCGGTCCTGCCAGGTTCGGGCATGAGTCCGATCTGTTCGTAGTACCGGATGGTCTGCACTTTTGTGCCAGTCTTCTTTGACAGAGTACCGATCGTGAGCATTTTCGCCTCCATGAAAAAGATACAGTCTGTGTAGGTTTTGCCGTCGGAATAAACAAGTGTCGGATTCACAGACGCGTGAGTTCAAGCTATACCATGATTTCGTGCTTGAACCTCTAGCGGCTAGAGGATGTATCCGCACAGGCAATAAGAATCAAAATCAGGCGAACAGGATTGTCCCTTACATCGGCACAGAAGTTTCTTTGGGTTTTGGCAGGCGTGGCAGCGCTTGCCTTCGTGTGGCTTCTGCTCTGGTCCGACTATCGTTCCGATAGCGCCCGAACCGACGCCGAACCGCCTTTTTTCGCTGAGTTCGAACTGACGGACCACCAGGGTATGGTTCGAACCGAGGAGGACTTTGCGGGGCGCTGGATGCTGGTTTTTTTCGGCTTTACCAACTGCCCCGACGTCTGCCCGACGACCCTATCCGAGGTCGCGGCGGTGATGGACGGTCTGGGCGACGATGCCGCCAAGGTCCAGCCGATTTTCATAACAATCGACCCTGAACGAGACACGCCCGCAGCACTCGCCGAATACGTCCCGCTGTTCGATGCGGGCATCATCGGGCTGACCGGCATGCCGGAACAGATCGCCGCCACATCCGAGACCTTTCCGATCTTCTTCGAACGCGTCGAAGAGGCTGCGGCGCCGGATGGTTACACGATGGGCCACACGTCGCATCTGTTCCTCTTCGATCCCGACGCGGGCTTCGCCGACTCGTGGCCCTACGGCACCTCCGCCGAAGAGATCCTCGCCGACCTGGAAGAGAGGATCTGACCGACATGAACCGTATGTCCGGAGAAACAGCCCTCGGGCTGGCGTGGATCATCGCGCTCGTCGCCTCGCTTGCCGTGCTTTTCATCGGCGAGGTGCTGGGGCAGACGCCCTGTGTGCTGTGCTGGTTCCAGCGCGCCTTCATGTTCCCCTTGGCCATTATCCTCGGGCTGGGCCTTTGGTGGCGGGACGGCCGCGTGGGGCGCTATGGCATCGCATTGGCGCTTGGCGGCGGCGCAGTCGCCCTGTGGCACATGGGACTGTACGTCGGTCTTGTTCCCGAACGCATCCAGCCCTGCACGGCGACCGGCCCCTCTTGCACCGATGACAACCAACTGGTCTTAGGCATCCCTATCCCGCTGATGGCGCTCGCCGCCTTCGCGCTGATCGGGGCGCTTTCGGCCCTTTCATTGAAGGACACACGAACATGAACCGACGCGGCCTGATCCTGTCCGTTCTCGCCCTCGGCGTCGCCGGTTTCGGCGGAGCCACCTGGTTTGCAACCCGCCCCGGCCCGGTGGCCGAAGCGGAGCCTGTTGCGCCGGAACTCGCGGACGCGATGATCCGCCCCTACTCGCCCATCCTCGGGCCTGCGGAAGCGCCCGTCACGATCGTCGAATTCTTCGATCCGGCCTGCGAGGCCTGTCGCGCCTTTCATCCCATCGTGAAGGACATCATGGCCGAGCATGGGGATGCTGTCCGCGTCGTGATCCGCTACACGCCCTTCCACGGCGCGGCATCCGAGGAAGCGATCCGCGTGCTCGAGGCGGCGCGCATGCAGGACATTTACGTGCCGGTGCTCGAGGCCGTTTTGCGGGAACAGCCGAGATGGGCGTCGCACGGTGCCCCGGAGCCTGGTCTGATCCTTCAAATCGCCGCCACGGCCGGACTCGATGCCGAGGCCGCGCGCACGCAAATGCTGGCACCCGATGTCGTGGCGATCCTGAACCAGGATCGTGCTGACGTCGAGACCGTGGGAATTCGCCAGACGCCCACATTCTTCGTGAACGGCAAGCCGCTCGATCCGTTCGGGGAGGCAGAACTGCGGCGATTGGTGGCTGCCGAAGTCGCTGCCGCGTAAAGCTGAATGGAAAGGGCAGGATCAGAACGATGAAAAAGTATATTTTGACCGGCACACTGGCCGTGCTTTTGACCTTTGGAGGGCTCTCAGTGCCCGCGCTGGCCGGACCAGAGGATGTTGTCGTCGAGAACGCGTGGTCCCGCGCCTCCATCGGGATGAACCGCCCCGGGGCCGCCTACATGGCGATCCGCAACACTGGCGACGAACCGGTGACGCTGATCGGCCTTACAACACCGCTCGCGATGATGCCCGAAATTCACGAGACGAAGACCAATGCCGAAGGTGTGAGTTCCATGAGCCCGGCGGGGGAGATCGCGATCGCCCCTGGCGAAAGCGTCGCGCTCGAGCCGGGCGGCCTGCACGCGATGCTGATGCGGCTGAAAGAACCGATGACGGAAGGGGACACCTTTCCGCTGACCCTGCTTTTCGACGACGGAGGCGAAGTGACGGTCCATGTGCCGATCCTCGGCATCGCCGCGCGAGGGCCGGAGGACTGATGCGGCGACGGGCGATCCTGGGGTACGGCGCGGCTGGTGTCGGGGCGGTCGCCCTGATGCTCTTCGTCGGTTGGTGGCAGGTCGATGGACCCGGTGGACCCGAACCTGTCGGGCAGCGGCCTATGGCCCTGACCGAGATGGATTTCCGTCTGACGGATCATGAGGGCAACGCGGTCGGGCCGGAAACCCTGATCGGTAGCCCGACGATGGTGTTCTTCGGCTTCACCTACTGTCCCGATGTCTGCCCGACCACGCTCTCGGACATTTCGGGATGGCTCGACGATCTGGGAGACGAGGCCGACGAGATGAACGTGGTCTTCATTACGGTCGACCCCGAGCGCGATACCGTCGAGGCGATGGCGGAATATGTCGGCTACTTCCATCCTGGGATACGTGGCTGGACGGGACCGGAAGAGCAGATAGCGCGCGTCGCGGACGGCTTCCGCGCCACCTACGAGCGAGTACCGGCGGAGAGCGGCGATTACACGATGAACCACACCGCGAGCGTCTTCCTGTTCGCAGCCTCTGGGCGATTCGTCACCATGATCGACTATCACGAGCCCAAAGAATTCGCGGTGCCGAAGATCCGCCGCGCGCTGGAAGAAGAAATGGAGGGGGCGACATGAGGCTCAGATCTTTGGCGGCTTGTGTCGCAATTGCGGGGACGGTTTCGGGAGCGGCTATCGCCATCTCTGATTCCATGTCGAAAGAACCCGTGCCGCCGGAACTTGCCCAGGCAGGTAGCTGGATGCCCCAAGGTCCTGAAGCCCCCCAGAACGTTGACATCCCCGTGACGTTGCCCGCGGCGGCATGGGCAGACGATGCACCCGACCTCAGCCCGCTGCCCCTTCTGCAGGCCGCGTTTGCCGACAGGCCGGTGCAAGCGATCGAGCCACCCCTGTCGACGTGGTCGCGCGACATTGCTCCGGGCGAAACGCTCGATTTCTTGCTGTCAGAGGCCGGTCTTGCGGCACCTGACAGAGCCGAAGTTGCCCTCGCGCTTGGTGCGGAATACGATCTGCGACGGCTGCGGCCGGGGCACTCGGTCACTGTCGCTTCGACCGTGGACGGCAGCCCCCGCACCGTCTCACTCGCCGTCGAGGACGGGGTTCGGATCGAGGTGGTTTTCGGCGAGCAGTTGTCCACACAGGTCGTGGCTCCGGATCCGGAGATCGTAACCCTTGCCGGCGAAGCCGTGATCGACAGCTCGATCTTCGCGGCACTCGACGAAGCCGGCATACCCGCCCGTTTTTCCGTGGACCTTGCGCAGATGCTGGGTGGGACCGTGGATTTCCGCCGCGAGATGGCCGGTGGCGAAACACTAAGGCTTCTCTGGCGTGAGGCGCGGGTCGGAGAGGACAGGATCGGACAGCCCGAACTCGCCTTCGCCGCACTGGAGGTCGGCGGTTCGCTTTACGAGATCGTATGGCCGGACGACGGCAGCGGTCAGGCGACGATCTACGTCGATGGCGAGGTGCTGCGCGTCTTCGCACAGCCGGTCGAGGGTGCGCGCCTCAGCTCGGTGTTCGGACGCCGCACGCATCCGGTCTTTGGCAACGTCCGGATGCACACCGGCGTCGATTTCGCAGCGGCACGTGGGACACCGGTTCAATCGACGGCACCGGGGCGGGTTAGTTTCATTGGCTGGCGCGGTGGCTATGGCCGTGTGGTCGAAATCTCGCACGGCTCCGACACCATGACGCGCTACGCGCATCTGAGCGCCGTGCCGGAAGACCTGGCACAAGGCCAACGCGTTGCGGCGGGAGATGTGATCGGCCGCGTCGGCGCGACTGGCACGGCGACAGGTCCGAACCTGCACTACGAAGTCCTCGTGGATGGGCGCCCGACTGACCCCCTCACTGACGACCGGCTCGCCGAAGCAGCCGAGAGCGAAGCGGATGATACCGCCGCGCTCTCGCGTCTGGCCGAGGCGCGCGCGCTTCTGAATGAAAACCTCGGCAGCGAGATTGCCAAAACGACAACCGAAAGGCTCTGACCCATGAAACGCATGACCCAAGCTCTCGCCATCACGCTCGCCCTGTTCCCAGCGGCCCAGGCCCTCGCAGAGGCAACGGCGATCGACGTCCGCAAGACCAACGGATGCGGCTGCTGCCTCTCGTGGATGAAACATCTCGAAGAGAACGGGTTTGTGCCGACCGGCCAGGACATGTTCGGCGGGCTTCTCGTGCGCTTCAAGCTAGACAACGGCGTGCCGCAGCGCATGGTCTCCTGCCACACCGCGCTCATTGACGGCTACGTGATCGAGGGCCATGTACCGGCCGCTGACATCCGCCGCCTTCTCGAGGAGCGCCCGGACGCCGTCGGCCTCGCTGTTCCGGGGATGCCCTATGGCTCGCCCGGCATGGGGCCAGAAGACGACCGTGAAGCCTATGATGTCTTCCTCATCCGCAAGGACGGGTCGACGGAAGTCTTTTCGAGCTACGCCGAAGGATAATCTGGCCCGCCCATGGGAAATCTGTCTCCGATAATGCTCGGCTTTCTCGGAAGTCTTGCCGCCGGATCGCTCACAGCAGTCGGAGCAGTTCCCGTGCTGTTCGGGCGCATCCCGTCTCGGGCCACACGCGCTCTGTCGCTCGGCTTCGCTGCCGGTGTGATGCTCGCCGCTTCTTTCTTTTCGCTGATCATCCCGGCATTGGATGCGGCGGAGCCGATGTTCGAAAACGGCGCGATGCCTGCGGCCATCGTATGCGTTTCGATTCTTCTGGGCATGGGGGCTGTCGCCCTGATGAACGAAAAGCTGCCGCACGAGCACTTCAAGATGGGACGCGAAGGGCCCGAAGCGGCGTCTTTGCGGCGGGTCTGGTTGTTCATCATTGCGATCACGATCCACAACTTCCCCGAAGGCCTTGCCGTGGGGGTCGGCTTCGGATCCGGAGGTATGGAGGGCGGTTTGCCGCTTGCTGTCGGCATCGGGCTTCAGAATGCGCCCGAAGGATTGGCCGTCGCTGTATCTCTGCTGGGCGAGGGATATCCGAAGCTGCGCGCCTGGGGCATCGCGGCGCTGACGGGCATGGTCGAGCCGATTGGCGGCCTGCTCGGGGCCGGGATCATCACACTGTCGGAACCGCTGCTGCCATGGGGACTGGCCTTTGCCGCGGGCGCAATGCTCTACGTCATCAGCCACGAAATCATCCCCGAAACCCATCGCAGCGGCCATCAGAACAGGGCGACGCTCGGTCTCGCAGTCGGGCTCGTTCTGATGCTGTTTCTCGATGTCTGGTTGGGATGAGGCAATGTCACTAAACAAGGTATCTCCGGTGATCGGCGTCTTCGCGGCGCTTGCTGCGTTCGCGATTGATCAGATCACCAAAGCCATTGTTGTTGCGGATGCCGCCACTTTAAGCGCCGGGATTTCCGTGTTTCCGGGATTCAACCTCGTCTTTTATCGTAATGACGGCGTGACTTTCGGGATGCTGGGCGGCGCTCCGTGGTGGAGCCTAATCGCTCTCGCTCTTGCCATCTGTGTTTGGCTAGGGGTTATGCTGTTTCGCGCCGACAATGCGGTGGAAATGCTTGCCTACGGTGCGATCATTGGCGGAGCCCTGGGCAATGTCATCGATCGTGTGCGGTATCGGGCTGTAACAGACTTTCTCGATTTCTACATTGGCACAACACATTGGCCTGCCTTCAACTTGGCCGATGTATTTGTCGTCAGTGGCGTGGGGCTCTTGCTCGCCGCGCCATGGATCAGCGCGCGGCGTTCGATCAAGTCGTGAAGCCGGAAATTCTGAACCGCATCGCTCTGCGCCACCGTTTTCTTTCGCGGATGACGCTTGGTTTCGCCGCCGGGGCGATGACCGTTCTGACTTTCCCGCCTCTTTCGATTCTCCTGCTTGTTCCCGTTGCCTATTCCGCGTTGTTTGTCGGGCTTCGCGATCTCTCCTTCGGGCGTGCTTTCCTCGTCGGCTGGGCGTTTGGTCTCGGCCAGTTCGGTTTCGGGATTTGGTGGATCGCGGAAAGTTTCTACGTCGAGGCCGAGCGGTTTGGGACGATGGCGATTCCGGCGGTCGCGGGATTGTCCGCAGGTCTCGCGATTTTCCCAGCCATTGCCGCTGCGCTTTTTGCCGAAATCGCGCGGCGCGGAGCCATGGGCAGTCTCTTGGCCTGCCTCCTGTTCGCGACCTCCTGGACCGTGGCCGAGTGGTTGCGTGGTCACGTTCTGACAGGGTTTCCCTGGAATCTGGCCGGTTACGCACTTGTAGACTACGCCGCCCTTCGCCAGACCGCCGCCTGGGTCGGAAGCTATGGGCTAAGCTTTCTCACCGTGTTCGTCGCGGTACTCCCTGGCGCGGCTGCTATGGCGTCCGGGCGGCAACGATTGACCGTTTCGCTCATGGCGCTGGCCGGAATCGCGACGATGTGGGCTGTCGGCACGCTGCGCCTCCAGTCGGATGCACAACAGCCACCCGGTGTCGACCTGCGCATCGTCCAGGGCAACATTCCACAAGAGGAGAAATGGGCGCCCGAGAACCGCGAGGCGACATTCGCGCGCTATCTTGAGCTTTCAACCCGGCGCGGCGATTTCGACGTGCTTCTCTGGCCGGAAACCGCCTTTCCGGGTTTCCTCGACGAGGATACGGAGGCGCAGGCCCGCATTGCCGCTGCGCTCACAGAGGGCAGGGTGCTGCTCACCGGTGTGCCGGACCGTGTACCGAGCGAGGATGGCACCCGATATTTCAACACGGTCCAGGCTTTTGGCGCGACCGGCAGAATCCTGACCGGATACGCGAAACACCATCTCGTACCCTTCGGCGAATATGTGCCATTCCGTGGCTGGTTGCCCATCGAGCGGCTCACGGCGGGTCTGGGCGACTTTACGCCCGGACCGGGCCCGCGAACGCTTGCGCTTCCGGGTGTGCCGCTGGTCGCCGTGGCGATCTGCTATGAGATCATCTTCCCAAGCCATGTGGTCGACGATCTGTTCCGGCCGGACTGGATTTTCAATGCGACCAACGATGCTTGGTTCGGAACCAGCATTGGACCGGAGCAGCACCTCGCGTCCGCACGCATGCGCGCTGTCGAGGAAGGGCTTCCCATCGTCCGGGCCGCAAACACAGGGATCTCCGCGATCATCGACGCAAACGGTGACCTCGTCGCGCGGCTCGGCAACGGAGAAACCGGTGTCATAGATGCGGCTCTGCCCTCTGCTCATCCGTCAACGCTCTATGCGCGCTTCGGTGACTGGGCGCTGCTGGCTCTCATCTTCACTACTTGGGCCGTCGGACTGGCTGCAGGTCTGGTCGGCACACACCGGTGCAACAAGAGAACAAGAACGGAGAAAAAGTCATGCTGGTAATCGCGGGCATTGTCGCGGGTGCGATCTGGGGTGGATATCTGGCGCGACGCCGAAAAGGAAACCGGCTGGATATCCTCCAGTATGCGGCGAGTTCGGCGATCGCCTTCGGTCTTCTCACCTATTTCATATCGGTGGTCCTCTTGCGCATCTTTTTTTAAGAAGGGTTTCGAAACAGCACCGACATGAGACGGCTTTTCAACATATTGCTGTACGGGTTTCTGGCAATCTGCATCACGGTATCGGTTGGTTCCGGGTTGGTCTATTTTCTGCTGAGCGCATCCGTTCCCGACTACGACGAGGACTTCACGGTCGCAGGCTTAGGCGGACCGGTCGACATTCTGCGAGATTCTTCGGCAGTCCCGCACATCTCCGCGACTTCCGCTGCAGATGTCTACTTCGCGATCGGCTTCGTTCACGCCCAAGACAGGCTCGGTCAACTGTTAAGGGCAAGGCGAAAAGCGGAAGCTTCGTGGCCAGCCGATGGGACATTGTCCGTTGCGCCAGCGGTCTCAGACGCGCTCGCGTCCTATGCCGCGGGCGTCAATGCGTGGCTCGAGCTTGTGTCGGAAGGCGGGCGTGGCAGAGGCTCTCCGGAGCTGCTGATCGCAGACGAACGGTCGATCGCGGCCTGGACACCCGGCGATAGCCTGAGGATTGCCCGGTCTTTCCTGAATGGCCTGCGACCGGGAAGCGCACGGGAAGGAATGCCGAGTATATCAGGTGCCATTATACCGACGGATCGCCCGAGAGCGCCCGAACTACTGGCGACTGATCCGCAGCAGCGCCTCAATGCGTGGGCGATGGACGGTGACCGAACCGCTACCGGGACGCCAATTCTCGCCGCCGAAATCAGCGGTTCCCTGTCGCTTCCCTCGGAATGGTATCTCGCTGATCTTCAATTTTCGACGGGGCCGGCCATAGGGGCCACAATGCCGGGCGTACCTTTCGTTATTGTTGGTCGCAACGCGCGCGTCGCCTGGGCCTTCCGGTCACTTCCCGTGCCAGACGAGGAGGCGCCAGGGGGGCCATCACCCATGCAGACGGCAGGTTTCCTGACGATGCTGGAGCTGTTTGCGCGTTCAGCCGACGCGAACGATGCCACTAGAGTTGCCGCAGACATGTTGCCGAAGGGCATGGAGGCATTGGTAATTGATCGAGAGACCGTTGACCGTTGGCCAAAAGAGGAAGCCGTACGGGCGTCGTCATTTCGCGACATTCGACTGGCGGAGCTTGAAACGCGGCAATCGATCTTCTCGACAGAAGGCGTCATGGGTGTTCAAAGGGACACCGTAAGTTCCGTGGCGCGAACCCTCCTGCCCCTAATGGCGAAAGAGCTTTGGTTCGTGCAGTCCAGAGACAGCATCGAAGGCACCGATACGGACGACCTTCGTCGTGAGCTACTGGACAGGCTTGCGTCGTGGAATGGCGAAATGGATCGATATGCGCCGGAACCTCTGCTGTTTTGGACCTGGGTCTGGGCTTTGCAGCAGCGCATTTTGAAAGACGAGTTTCCGACAGCGAAGCAACTCTGGACCCGTCCGAACCCGGACTTTCTTTATGCGGTACTCAGCGATCGTCGCGGCAGCGCGATCTGGTGCGACATCCGTCCATCGTCACCTCGAGAGACATGTGAGGAGCAGGTTCGCGTGGCCTTGGATGATGCCCTTGGCTGGCTGGTCGATCGATATGGGCGCGATCTTTCGACCTGGACCTGGGGGGAGGAGCATACATTGGACATGCAGTGGTCGCCGATCAGTTCACGTGGGTTGCTGACCGACCTGCTGTCCCTTCAAGCGCCGATCTCAGGCGATCCCTTTACGCAATTCTTGACGTCATTTGGTGTTGAAGAAGACCGTCCATTCCTTGTAAGTGCCGGAAGCAATTTTCAGGCGGTCATGTCGATATCGGGAGCAGCGGGATCATACTACATCTCGCCCGCCGGACAGTCGGGACATCCGCTATCTCGATTCTACGACAATCTTTTTCCCTCGTGGATACAAGGCGAATACCTCGCCATGTCGACCGATCTGTCACTAGCCCGTGGCGGCGCTTCCGGGATATCGCGGCTCACACCGGCTACCTCCGACAACCCTCGGATGAGCGAGGGCCAGAGCGAATGATCACGAACTTCTTCTTCCTTTACGACCCTTTCGGCTATGTGCTGTCACCGGTGTCGCTCATTGTTGTCGGTCTTACAGCATGGCTGTTTTTGCGTGGGCTCAAAATACACGCTCGCTGTCTCGGAAGGGTTTCTGGCTGGCGTCGAGCCGTCTTCTTTGTCGGCCTCGCGGCCGTCCTCGTCGCGACGAATGGGCCGCTCCCGCCATTGGGGCACAGTCTGTTTTCGGTACACCAGGCCGAGCATCTTCTTCTGCGACTGGCAGGACCCATTCTCATTGCGGTTTCTCAACCCTGGCTTGTCCTTCAAGCCGGATTGAAAAGGGGATGGCGCCGACGCCTTGCCGCGATTGGGCGTGCGCGCATCCCGCGATTCTTGGCGCTTCCTGCATCTGCCACCTCCTTGTTGATTGGTGCGCTTTTCGTCTGGCAGATCCCGATGATCTACGCCCTTACACAACGTATTGCGGCGATGGAAGCGCTAGCACATCTGTCTATGGTGCTGGCTGGGCTTTGGTACTTTGCTATGCTGTTCGATCTGCGTGATCCGCCTGAAGGAGCGCGGCGCGGTGCTCGGCTGATGTCAGGGTTCGTGGTGATCGTTTCCAACATCTTTCTGGGCTCCCTGACAACGCTCAAAGAGGTGCCTCTCTATGGATCAGAAATCATCGCAGCGAGCGGTGGCCGACTTCGCGCCCTGGCTGACGAGACAATCGGTGGCTACGTAATCTGGGTCCCGTCGTCGATGGTTCTCATCGCGGCAATCATTCTGGTGCTGAACGGCTGGAACGCGGCGGAGGAACGGCGCTGGACGTCCCGCTACGACCTGATGCGCCAATCGAATGCGGCGGCGCTCGAGTTTCCGGAAACCGCGGAGGAACTGCGTCTGAAAGTAGGGAAGCCGAACCGAGACATGGGCCGTACGCTCGCCCTTGGCGCATTCTCCATGTTCATGGTTGTCATGGTTACCGTCGTGACCATCGTCTATGCCCTCGGATAGATTGAATTCGACATGAGACCAGACGTATTCTTCTCCGCTAGGGCCCGCCTGTCTCGCCACTGCCACGGCTGGACACATATTGTAGTGTCCTTACGCGTACCGGGTGCTTGCGCTGGCCCACGGCGGCAAGTGTCACTTTGGCCGTGATCGCCATCGAAGCGATCAACGTGGCCCTGTGCCGACGATTTGCCTGATCTGACGGAAGATCATCTCCTCCCATCAGGCGTAGATGTCGATCGGTGTTCCGTCTTTCACCATTGCATAGATGTCCTCGATCTGCCGATCTGTGACCGCGATGCAGCCAGCTGTCCAGTCGCGGACGTCCGTTGGGTCGATGCCTGGGCGTGGACCACCATGGATGAAGATGTCGCCGCCGGGGGAAAGGCCCTGCGCTTCAGCAAAGGCGATGTCGGCCTCATTCGGATAGGAGATGCCAACCGAAAGATGATACGTACTGTCGGGGTTGCGCTTATCGACTACGTAAGCGCCCTCAGGGGTCCGGCCGTCTCCCTCGAATTGCTTGTGACCCTCAGGAGCGAAACCCAGCCCGACCGGATAGGTTTGCAATACGCGATCGGCTCCGTCCAGAACAAGCAAACGCTGCCCCTTGTAAAGCCGAACACGGGTCACTTCGGGTCCGCCATAGCTGCGGAACTTGCTGGCACAGCCAGACAAAAACGCTGCCAATCCGCCCAACAGGACGGCGCGGCGGGGAAATCGGATGGTTTTCACTGCTCGATGCCTCTTTCGTGAGGTCTGATATGGACATTACGTTACCTTGCAAATGCTGCGTGATCAATGTCCGTGGGCAAGCGCGGCCTTTGCCATCTCTGGACCAACCTGCTCACCGCTGAATGCCTTGCGGGCCTACCGCAGCGCCTTGAGGGCGACCGGCAGGGAGACCACGGCAAGCCTTAATCGAACAACTCGTGAAGCCAGGATTTGCGTCGATAGCCGTGCTTGCGGTCGCCGCCGCCGTGCTTTCCGCGCCGGTAGCCGCGATCATCGTCGTAGCCGCGCGGCTCAGGCACCCGCTGAGGCGCCACATCGGGTGCCGAACGCTCGATGATCTTGTCCAGTTCACCCCGGTCGAGCCAGACACCCCGGCAATCGGGACAGAAGTCGATCTCGATCCCCTGGCGGTCGGTCATGCTCAAGGGCACCTCGCAAACCGGACACATCATCCTGCCCTTCACGCTCATGTCTCGTCTCGGCTCCTTTCCGGGTTCTCCCAGTTCAATGACCATGTGCCAGCGCTCCTTTGGCCAAGCCTTCGCCAACCTGTTCACCGCCAGACGGCGGCGCCTTGGCCTCTTGGCTGTTCAGCAGGCGCAGGGCGTTGGCCACCACCAGCAATGACACTCCTACATCGGCTGCAATAGCGCCCCACATCGATGCCACTCCGAAAGCGGTAGCGACAACGAAAACGCCCTTGGTCGCCAAGGAAATACCGATGTTCTGATGGATAATCGACATTGTCCGGCGCGAATGACCGATCAGCCAAGGCACCTTCCCGAGGTCGTCTGTCATCAGGGCAATATCCGCCGTCTCGATTGCCGCGTCCGAACCAACGGCACCCATTGCGATGGCGTAATGCGCGCGCGCCATGGCCGGGGCGTCGTTGACCCCGTCGCCGATCATGGCCACCATGTCATGCGTTTCGACCAGTTCTTCGATAGCTGTCACCTTGTCTTCGGGCAGAAGCTCGGCACGGACCTCGTCGATGCCGACCTCGGCTGCAACAGCGCGCGCTGTCCGCTCGTTGTCGCCCGTCAGCATGACGATGGTCTTCACGCCCTGCGCGTGGAGCTGTGCCACGATGCCCTTGGCATCGGGGCGGATACGGTCGCGCAATTCCAGGATGCCGGTGACGCCGGTGTCGTCGCCCACGGCAACAAGGGTGCTGCCGGCCCCTTCGATGCGGTCGCGCAGATCCTTCGGAATGGCGTCGCCGAAACCCTTCTCCTCGGCAAACCGGTCGGACCCTAGCCAGATCGACCGGCCGTCTGTGCGTCCTTCAAGTCCCCTACCTGGAACGGTTCGGGTATCTTGCGCGGCGGACACATTGATGCCTTCGGCTTCTGCCCGCGCGAGAATGGCGCGCGCCAAGGGATGCGAGGAACGTGCCTCCAGCCCAGCGGCGAGGGTCATCAGATCTTGCGCCGATGCTTTGCCCAGCGGATGCACCGCCGCCACCTCCGGCTCGCCCATGGTGATCGTGCCGGTCTTGTCCATGGCCAGTGCAGTGGTCTTGCCCGGTGCCTCAACATATGCACCGCCCTTGATCAGCACCCCAGCCCGCGCTGAGGCGGTGAGTGCGGCGACGATGGAGACCGGTGTCGAGATGACCAGAGCACACGGGCAGGCGATCACCAGCAGCACGAGTGCATTGTAGAACCAATAATCCCAGGCCCCACCGAAAATGAGCGGCGGCAGCAGGGCAATTGCAATGGCGAGAGCCATGACGATAGGCGTGTAGATGCGGGCGAACTTCGCCACCCACTGCTCCACCGGCGCACGGCGGGCATGGGCGTCGCCGACCATGCGGATAATCTTGGCCAACACGGTGTCCGAGGCGGCCTTCGTGGCGCGCACCGTCAGTGTGCCTTCGCCGTTGATCGTACCGGCATAGACTTCGTCGCCCCGTTCCTTTGGGACCAGCGCACTCTCTCCGGTGATTGGCGCCTGATCGACGGCCCCTGCCCCATCGACAACCTCACCATCCAATGGGATGCGATCTCCGCCGCGCACGACGAAACGTGCGTTGATAGCAACCGCGGAAGCCGGTACGTCCGCTTCCGAACCGTCATCATAAAGAATTCTTGCCGTCGGCGGCGCCAGGTCCAGCAGAGCTGAAACCGCATTCCTCGCACGCCCGACGCTCCAGCTTTCGAGGAAAAGCGAGAGCGAGAAGAAGAACGCAACCGTCGCCGCCTCGAAAAATTCGCCGAGGCCAATTGCACCCGCGACTGCGACGACCATGAGCAGGTTCATGTCGGGCGACAGCCGCCGTGCGGACGACCATGCCTTGGGCGCCACGAGCCAAACACCGAACAGGATCGCGACCGCGAATAGCCCTGCCTCGACCAGTGGCATCGGCGCTTCGCCGTGCCCTGCGAAGAGGCCAAGTGCCCCCCCCATGCCGGTCTCGATGATGTGCCACAGAAATCCCGCGGCCCAGAAGCCACCACTGAGCGCCGTAAACAGCCGCTGGCGTGCAAGATGGGCCGCCTGGTCGACCGACGCGTTTTCGGCATCCCAGGGCTTGGCGGTCATGCCGGTGCTTGCGACCAGTTCTGCAATTTCGCCGTCCGATACACTCTTGGCGCTGTCGAGGATAGTCATCCGTCCATTGATCACGTCGAACGCAAGATGTTCGGCCCCGCCGATCTTCGGGCCGACCACCTTGTTCAGGATTGCTACCTCCTCGGCGCAATCGAGGCCGGACACCTGAAAACTGCGCCCGCCCGCTGGCGCGGGGGTCGCCGGAACGATGTCGCCGCACGTTCCGGCGCTCCCGCAGCAGCTGCCGCCGCTTGTCTGGGCATCTTCGGCGTGATCGTGGTCGTGACGATGGGTGTCGGACGGCATGAATGGACCTCTGGATTCGGGTGCTTTACCATGACATAGCCCCTACAGTGGCTAGAGCTTCAAGAGCAAAATACGGTGGTATTTCAGATTGTTTTATTGCTAGAGGATGCGGTGACTGGCTCTATCACGCCTTGAGGCATGAACAGCCGCTGCAAAGAAAAACAGTCACGAAAGGAAACTTAATGCGGGTTTTGATTCTGAAGCAAAAAATGATGGTTGCAGTGGCGCTGTCGCTCACGGCCGGGTGCGCAGTCCAGCCGACTGGACCGGGCGACGTGGCAAAACAGGGGGGCAACGTTCCCGAAGCCGTGATTGCAATGGCTGCCCCGGATCAGGATGTTGCAACTGCGCGCTTGGTACCGGAAGACGGGTGCTACTGGTACAAACACAGCGGCCCCGTAGAAACAACCTTGCTGCCGCTGCGCACGGCGAACGGCAATCGTATCTGCACCCCTCGCGAAACTTAATTGCGTTTGCCGTCCGCTGCTTGGCTTAGCTGCGGGCAGTCACGCTGTCCTCCGCCGAGTAAAGATAGGCCGTAGAGCCGGTCTCGACGTTCGGGTAAAGATCATTGATATGAGCCATGACCATCCGTACGCAGCCCGAACTTGCGCGGCCACCGATACTCCGTGGGCTCGGAGTGCCATGGATGCGCAAAAGGGTATCGCGATCCCCGACGTAGAGATACAGCGCCCTCGATCCAAGCGCGTTTTCCGGTCCCGGTTCCATGCCATCGGCAATGTCAGCATAAAGTTCGGGGTCGCGATTGATCATGCTCTGTGTCGGTTGCCAGTGCGGCCACCTGACCTTGCGCTTGATGGTATAGACACCCGGCTCGTAGAGGTTCCCCCGCGCGATGGCCACGCCGTAGCGCATCGCGGTTCCACCCTCTTCAATGTGGTAAAGATATCGTGCGACCGCGTCGACATGGATATCTCCCGGCACGAGACCGGCCTTCGCAAGGACTCGTTGCGGCAGGAACCGCGGGTGCAAATCCCAGGGATTGGAGGTTTCGGGGACATAATTTGGAGGCGTCACCTGTGCGTCCCATTCAGCCTTCTGCGCCTCGGTGGGCCAGCTATCGGCAAACGTCACGCCGGGAACGGTCGCAGAAAATAGCGCCGTTGTTGTTTGAATGAAGTGTCGTCTTGTCAGCATGTCGTACCCTTTCGGTTCCCACCGGCGATTGATGGCAAGAACGGTATGTGTTCTCCTTGAACAGATAGGACTTCTAGTGGCTAGAGGTTCAAGGGCAAATTTTCGTGAGTAAACATGCGATCCTTGCAGTTTCCAGTTTGCTTGGGAGGAGAAAACTGCTCGCACGATACCTGGTCCGAAGTTGCGCAGCGACAATTCGTTAGGGTCAGGATTCATAACCAGTAGATGACGGTTGCTGCGAGCGCGATGGCTGAGAGAAAGACCTTTGGACAGCGGTCATAGCGGGTTGCCACGCGCCTCCAGTCCTTGAGGCGCCCGAACATGATCTCGATGCGGTTTCGCCGCTTGTAGCGGCGCTTGTCGTATTTGACCTGGGTCTTGCGTTGCTTTCGGCCGGGAATGCAGGCGCGTATCCCCTTGTCTTGCAATGCTTCTCGGAACCAATCAGCGTCGTAGCCCCGATCCCCGAGCAGCCATTCGACATTTGGAAGGCTGCTGAGCAGCGCCCGTGCGCCGATGTAGTCGCTGACCTGTCCGGCGGTGACGAACAGGTTGAGCGGTCGTCCTTGGCTGTCGCAGATGGCATGCAGTTTTGTGTTCATGCCGCCCTTGGTTCGACCGATCAGGCGACCGCGCCCCCCTTTTTGGCGGCCATGCTGGTCGCGGTACGGTGTGCTTTCAGATAGGTCGCGTCGATCATCACGGTTTTTTCTTCGCGGTGTCCGGTAGCCAGGCCGACCATCATCCTGGCGAAGATGCCTTTCTCGCTCCAGCGCTTCCACCGGCTGTACAGCGTCTTATGCGGTCCATAGGCTTCAGGCGCGTCGCGCCAGCGCAAGCCATTGCGATTGATGAAGATTATCCCGCTCAAGACGCGTTTGTCGTCGACCCGAGGCTTGCCGTGGGACTTGGGAAAGAAAGGGGAAAGCTTGGCCATCTGCTCGTCGGTCAGCCAGAAAAGGTCGCTCATGTCACCGCTCCGTTTTCCGGGCCGTGAATCACGCAGCGCTTTGAAAATCAATGCATCCTGACCCTAGAAAGTTGCGGGGTACAGGATCACACGCGTGTCCAGCGGAACCATATCATACAACTGGACAATCTGATCGTTAACCAATCTGGCGCATCCGTTTGAAACGGCACTGCCAATAGTGCTTGGGTCATTTGTGCCATGCACACGTAAAAAGGTATCCCCGCGTCCCGGTTGAAAAAGGTAGAGGGCCCGCGCACCTAGAGGGTTGCTCAGACCGCCAGGCATTCCATTCCGAAACGGTCCATACTTTTTCGGTTCACGACGCAACATGCCCGGGGTCGGTGTCCAGCTGGGCCACTCCTTCTTTGCCCCCACATAGAATTCGCCTGCCTCGTAAAGGCCCGGGCGACCGATCCCGACAGCGTAGCGAATTGCAGTGTTATCGGGTTGGGTCCAGAACAGGGCAAACTGGCTTGGAACAACATGGATTTCGTATGGAGCGGAGCCCTCTGGAATGCTCACTACTTGAGGTAAATACTCCGGCGGTAAATCATACTTTGGCAGCACTACATGGGCTGAAACTGGCTGACTGGCCAAAGTGCCAACAGCCCCGGCGGCAAGGAGGAATTTTCTTCGATTCATGAAGCTGTGGCTTTCGAACGGTGAACGTTGAATGAACGCCGGTACACGAAAAAAGACTTTAACAAGTCATGCTAGGTGCGCGATCAGAACAATTTCACTTGTGTTCCTACCTCAGCCAAAGCGAACAGTTCTTTGATATGTTCGTTGTAAAGGCCGATGCATCCGTTCGACGATTGGCGGCCAATTTTCCGCGTGTCGCCCGTTCCGTGGACGCGGTAATATTGCCATGAAAGGTAGAGGGCGTGTGTACCCAAGGGGTTGTCTGGACCGGGTGGAAAATAGTCTGGCCAATCCGGATTGCGGATCTTCATCGAAGGCGTGGGGCGCCAGCTTGGTCCTTCCACTTTCTTGATAACGCTAGTGTATCCGCGTTTTGTCAGTTCTTCGGATTCCGGAACGCTCGACGGATACAGCTTATAAACACTTTCATCCTCTGACCAATATTGCACCGCTCGGGAATCAATGTCGCACAGGATTGCACCGTGGTTTAGATTATCGAAGTGATCCCGCCAGTTTGAGGTGCTGAAGGATGAAATATTGCGGCGCACTGGTGGCGTAGCAAGTGGTGCTGTGGTTTGCGCTGTTGCAACGCCTGCTCCTAGGAACACGCCACTTGCGGCCGCACCGAGCAGCGCTCCGCGACGTGAGATAAATGAGTCTTTAATTAGCTTCATGATCAATCCTTCGGTCGTGCCTCTTTCGCCTGGTTACAACCTTCACCCACTGGAGCTTCAAGCGATCAATTGTCACAAAAACGTGAGACGAATGGCTAACGAACGCTTTGGGCTGGAAAAGCCTTCTCGCATTCGAACGGAAAGTGGCTTAAACGATCATCTGGGGCGGCACTAAAGCGTGCCAGGTCAAGCCGGTGTCAGCCTCGACAAATGACCTATATTAGGTCAGCTTTCCACATGCGATACCTCCCGTGCCCCGTCACCTCGCGGATCAAACCGCTTGCCTCCATCCATGCGAGATTGCGCTGAACGGCGGCGCGGCTGGCTCCGGTCATGGCCTCAGCCATCGGGGCGGAGACCAAGGGCCATTCCGTGAAAACCTTTCGCAAGGCAACCGGCGTGCGGCCAGATAATTGCGCCATGACGTTTTCTGCCCGCCCGATCCACACTTCAATATCATCAAGTGTTCGCATCGCCGTTAGAATTGCGCTGTTCATCCCATCCAACCAGCGGGCCAAACGCTCGGGTGGCAAGCCCGAAACGCGCAGCCCCCCGGCCCCGGCCATAGCGAGCGGCGCGAAGATGGCACCGCTTCCATCGCTGGTCGCGATCCTGGACGCGGTGACGGCAGCTTCGATCTGGTCGCCGTGGCGTCCGAGGCCCGCCAAGCTCCACAGGTGATACCCCATGCACGCCCGCGTGATCGGGTGGAGACCCTTTGCGGCTGCCATGACGTCCAGCCACCCACCCGCGCGATCCTCGAAACGCTCAGCGCTGTCTTCAATGTTCTCGGGATCGCGGCGATCCAGGAAGGCGGCCAAGTCAGCTTTCGGTCCAGGACCGCCTGTTAGGCGCCGAACAGCCCATCCAACTCTTGCCAGTGCATTTGGGTCATCCTGTGCACCTGACAGCCGCATCGATATCCAGAGCGCCAGACGATCAGAACTCACGCGATCCCCTGCGAACCAGCTGAGATCCGCTGCCTCGATAAGAGCGAGGCGATGCCGCCAGCCTTCCGGGCCACGCAGCAGCCGGTCATCCAGAGCTCCCAGGCGTCCAGCCACTCTTGCCAGTCGCGCAGCGTGAACGCCTTCTGCTTTTGCCCAGTCTTCGACGACAGCAGTGTCGGGCGGTTCCGCCCGTGGCCCTGGAGGCAAATCATCCGGTTCTTCTTCAAGTGACCTAGGTAGAAACCAGAGATCGTCTTCGTGAGCCTCTTCATCCTCCTCGATGGTGATAAGGAGGTCGCCGTAATCATCAGTCAAAGAAGAGGCTTGCGTCATCTTGTGTGCAAAATACTGATTTTTTGCACATTGCCCAGGCGTTTTCGTGGCCGCTGCCTGCGCCATTTATATAGTACGCGCGCGCGACTGCAGGTGAAACCTCTCAGATCGCTTTCAGCGCAAGGAAACCAAAGGTTTTTGGACGAGCACGACGAGAGAGCACCTACTTGCATTTGGTTACAAACGGTCGTTTAGTAACGGTATATGAAATTGCAAACGGCCGATTTTCATGCCCCTGATAGGCTATGCGCGCGTATCCACAGAGGATCAGACCCCCCTGCCCCAGTCTGAGGCCCTGCAAACTGCCGGATGCGTCGAGATCTTCGAAGAGCACGCCTCAGGCGGCAATCGTGCCCGGCCGGTGCTTGCCCGCTTGCTGGAGCGCATTAGCAAGGGCGACACGCTGGTTGTCGTACGGATCGACCGGCTCGCGCGGTCTCTGTCGCACCTTCTCGAGGTGATCGAACGGTTGGAGGCCAAGGGGGCGTTCTTTCGTTCCATTCAGGACCCGATCGACACCGGATCCCCGCAAGGCAAGTTCACGCTGCAGGTTCTGGGCGCCGCGGCCGAGTTCGAGCGGGCGCTGATCCGGGAACGTACCAAGGCGGGGCTGGCGAGCGCCCGTACCAAGGGCCGGGTCGGCGGGAACCCTGGGCTTCGCACCAAAGACCCCGACGCGCTGCGCAAGCTACGGCTGGCGCGACAAGACGGCTACATGGAGCGTCTGAACGAGACGGCACAAGATTGGGTGCCCCATGTGCGCCGGTTGCGACCCGACTTGGCTTGGGAAGACGTGGTGCGCATCATCAACGGCCCCTTGCCCGAGGCGCGTCGCTGGACCCAAAGCCGTCTCTTGCGCGCTGTGAAGGCCTATGTCGGCGACGGCTTCCTGCCGGCCGAGGTGCTAGCCCGCGCCGGGCGCCGCGAAACCGACGACCGTCTGCCCGCCATCGTCGCCGGCATCAAGGGCGCGGACCCTGACATCACGCTCCAGGCGATCTGTGACCGGCTGGAATCCATGCGCGAACGCTCCCCGCGCGGACGCGCCAGCTGGCAGCCGTCTTCGGTGAAAATGCTGTTGGAGCGGGCGGAACGACTCGGCCTCATGCCGTACGAATCGAGCCAAGATCAGGTGTAGCTTCTGACCCGAATCCAAAAAATTTCACCGGGAGAAAACTCCGCAGGAGGCAGAAAGTGCCATTAGTTGCTTGGGGTTAGCTACTATTGTGCCAACTCAACAGAGTGGTGGCTCGATTCGGTTAGATCTGCATTTAATATATCTATTTCAATGACTTGCTGATTTTTTTGCGTGGCAACACCTATAGGTGCTGTGGATAACTTTTGCACTACATCTAGATTCTTCTTGCCGGACTCACTGGATCGTGGCATTCCCATTCTGACGGCAAATTGCGTCAGACACGTTGTGCGTCGTCAAAATGATCAAGAGCCTTAACAGAGGCCAAGAGCGGGCGGCAGGATATGGATGATCAAAACGTTGGATATGCGCAAGGCATAGGCTCTTCTGACATCGGCACGTTTGCCGACAATCTGGCCGAGTCCTTGGATCGGCAGATGAAGATCGCCTTCGAACCCGAAGAGCGTAAAGCCTTGCGGCGTTTCAGCTCGACCGAAGTTGCCGGTCTCCTGCGCGTAAGCACGTCTAACCTGCGCAACCGGCACAAGGACGGTAGCTTCCCGGAAGTGCATACTGATAACCGCGGGCACCGGTTCTACACAGCCCAAGAAGTGGACGAATTGCGCAACATCTTGGAGCGCACAGGAAAGAACGCCGAATCGTATCGGCCAGGTCGACGCGATGGCGACCGACTTCAGGTGCTATCGGTCGTCAATTTCAAAGGTGGTTCGTCGAAAACAACAGCGACGATTCATCTTGCACAGCGTTATGCCTTGCGCGGCTACCGTGTTTTGGTCCTGGATCTCGATCCGCAAGCAAGTTTGACCACATTTTTCGGCTTTCGGCCTGAGCTCGAGTTCGCCGAGGGCGGAACAATCTATGATGCTCTGAGATATGAGGATCAGGTTCCGCTCTCTGACGTGATCCAAAAGACCTACTTTCACAAACTCGACATGGTTCCGGCCGGCTTGATGCTCTCGGAGTACGAAACCGAGACAGCAAACGCGCTCGCCCGTCGGATGCAGCCCATTTTTGCGGAGCGCCTCGCCTTGGCACTTGAGGAGGTAGAGGCAAATTACGACATCGTACTGATCGACTGCCCTCCTCAACTCGGCTTTCTGACTCTCACGGCATTGGCGGCCTCTACAGGGCTCCTGGTGACGGTCGTGCCAGGAATGCTGGATATCGCTTCCATGAGCCAATTCCTGAAACTTGCGTCAGAAACGGTAAAGGCCGTTGAAGAAGCGATTGGACGCCGTGTGACATGGGATTTCGTCAAATTCCTGATCACAAGGTATGAGCCGTCAGATGGGCCACAGACCCAAATGGCTGGCTACCTGAGATCAATTCTCGCCGGCCAGGTCATGACTGAACCCATGCTGAAGTCTACCGCAATCTCTGACGCCGGAATGACCCAGCAAACCGTCTATGAAGTTGATCCCGGCCAGTTCATCAGGAAAACGATTGATCGCGCTCTGACCAGCGTGAACGGCGTTGCCGATGAACTGGAGCAGACGATCCAAATGGCATGGGGGCGTCGCTGATGGCCAGAAACATTTTCAACCAACCTCCGAAGGACGAAAAAGAGAGCGCGGCTCCCTCCCCTACCCTGCAAAAAACTGCAAAGCTGCCCGGCTCTGTTGGCGGTTTGCGGGACTCCTTGCGCGAAATCACGGCCAATTCGATCCGGGACATCGAACCCGGTCAGATTGACATGGATGGCCTTCGCGATCGGTTGGTGCTGGAAGATACGAGTATCGACGAGCTTGCGGAGAGCATTCGCAAGCATGGCCAACAAGTGCCGATCATGGTCCGCCCATCGGGCCAACCCGACAGATACCGCATCATCTACGGCCGCCGTAGACTGGCAGCGATCCGCAAAATCGGAGGAACGGTCAAGGCAATCGTTCGCACATTGGACGACGACGCCTCGCTTATCGCACAGGGTCAAGAAAACAACCTTCGACTTGATCCGTCTTTCATCGAAAAATCTCTGTTTATCAGAGAGATGCAGGAAATTGGGTACAAACCCGGCGTCATTCAGGATGCTTTGGGGTTAACCCGGCAAGGCGTGTCCAACCACCGGGTCGTTATCGATCAACTGCCTGATGGGCTTGTTCAGCTTATCGGGCCGGCACATGGCATCGGAAGACGGCAGTGGGGTGATTTAGCGGCCCTATCGGGAAAGGTAGACTTGGTGAATTCGGCCAAAGAGGTGATCGCCGCCCTGCCCGACGACATTCCAAGCCCCGAGAGATTTCAGGCAGTCTATTCTGCTTGCTCGCACAAGGCGCGTGCAGACAAGAAACCGACCAGTCGCGGCGTGACGTCCGTCGTCAAGAATGAGAGCGGCGACACTGTCGGAACGCTGACAGTCGATCAGAAAGCGATCGCCATCAAGATCGCCAAAAAGGACAACCCGGAATTCGGCCAGTGGCTCGAGGAACGTGCGGAAGCTACGCTTTTGCAACTCTTCGATGAGTGGCGGAATGAGAGCGGCTCTGGGTCCTAACCCAAGCCACATAGAGGAACCCGAGCAAAGGAGAAAAGCGAAGACCAGAAAGAAAAGAGCCCCCCAAAGTTTCCCCTGGAGAGCCCTCATCATTCGATTTGCACTCATGATGTAGCAACCTCCAGCAAACCGGTCAAGAGTCACCGATTCGGTGAACCGATTTTTATTGCCTTTTCCCAGATAAAATCTTGGGAGGAGACAGGGAAGCTGTGGGCCAAACGGTCATCGTGATCAAATCATGGCATTTACAAAACTATCAATCGAGGCTGCTGGTGCAGATGCATCATGCGGCTCAATTCCCGCATCTGAAATCGATATCTGGACCATCTTCCGGGCCCTGAGAGACGCGCGCAGCGTGTTCGGGCTTCGCCCTGGCCACATCCAGACCCTTCAAGCAATGCTCAGCTTTTTGAAACCTGGCAACGGCGAAACGGTATTTGCGTCCAACTACACCATTTGCCAGCGCGTTGGCGGGATCGACGAACGGACACTCCGCAGGCACATCAACCGCTTCGTTGAACTCGGATTCATCAAGCGCAATGACAGCTCGAACCGAAAGCGCTACCGCGTACGCTCATCCGGCGGCGAGTGCATCAGTTATGGATTGTCTCTCACCCCCCTGCTCCAACGTGCGAGCGAGCTTATCGCCATCGCGCAAGAGATAGAGAATAACCGGCGCGATCGGATATTTATTCGCAAACAGATCCTTACCAAGCTCGCCCATTTGGAAGAGCATGATCCCAGCAACACATTCATCAACCACGCACGGAAAGCTCTACGCAGGAAGCTGAGCCTCCCCGAATACCACGCTCTGCTCGCCAATACAGATGCAGAATGCCAGAGTTTATCTACCCCGGATGACCCACCTGAAACTATGGAATTGCCCGCCAATGACGGACAAACTGTCCGGCATCAATCTAAGTCTAAAAAAGAAAAAAAAGATTTAGATAGCAACATAGGCGATGAGGCCCTGAAACCAGACTTGCTTACCTCAGTCTGCGATCAGGCGACATCGTTCTCCACAGAGAGACTTAGAAACTGGTTGGACATTGAAAACCATGCTCGAACACTTGCACCCATGATGGGCATTCACCCAGAAACTTTCGAGAAAGCCAAGAATGCTGTAGGAGCTCAGAAAACGTCATGCGCGATCTTCATCATGCTACAGCTCGGAAAACGCATCAGGGATTTTGGAGCGTATTTCCACAGTATCACCCTGGGTCAAAGACAAAACCAATTTGACCCATTAGCTTTGATCAAGCGACTGTCCAAAACCAATGAGCAAACCGTCTAATGTCCACCGCGGTGGACTTCGAACGGGAAACAGCGCTTATGGCAACCACAACTGTCCAAACGCACCTAGCGGCGCGTGGTGGTTCTTCAGTTTATCTCAGACCAGCAGATGTCCACCGCGGTGGACAAGTGACACACGAGCGAGCCTTGTTGGAAATCTCGCCGGCGATGGAAGAAATATGCGGTCAGGCATTACACCCTAAATCCCTAGAGTTATTGTGGGAGGTCACCGTCTCCAAAGAGGTTTGGAAAGAGCCGCTCTCGATAATCCAACGGAAACGCCAACCGAACTGGCGTCTTCGGCGAGGCGGACGTCAGGTATCCGGCGGCGGTCAGTTTACTCAGCGTGTTGCGAGCAGTACGCTCGGACGTCTTGAGCACAATCTGCGCATCGCCTCGTTCCAGTGCCCCATGCCGAAGAACCGCCGAGATTAGTTCCGGCGCACGCTTGTCATCGATGGTATCTGCAACAAGACGACGATACCGTTGGTCCAGTCCGCCGAGATCGAACAATCTTGCTGAGAAGGTGATCTGGTCGAGCGTCACATTTAGGAACCATTCACTAAACGTCTTCAGTGCCACTTCTGACAGGTTCCCCCGTCCGTCGCGGTCTCCGCGGCGTGGACTGTCGGCCAGATCCATCATCCGTTTGTACTCGCCCCGATCGGTTAGCCCGCGGGCCAGCCCACGTGATACGGACCAGAGCTCTTGGCCACCAATCCCCGCTGTGAGGGCCATGGCATGAGACATCAGTCTGCTGACACGGCCGTTACCATCCGGGAAAGGGTGGATGTAGTTGAGCCGGTGATGTGCAGAGGCGATCGCGATGATCCGTCCGCTCGAAGACCGCGCCGCAATCTGAAACCGTTTGTCGAAATGGTCCATGAATGCCGCGACGCGCGACGATGAAGGAGGTAGGTGGCGCCCGACCGCAACTTCCCGATCGTCATCCTGGCGCATGCGTCCCGGAACGATGGGCTCTTGTGTGCCGTCGGGATGTTCGATGACCCGAAACTCGTCAGGCATCTCGTCGTAGAAGCTCTTATGGACCCAAGTCAGGAATTCGACAGATGTGGGGCGGGGCAGGGTGCCTATGCGATGCATCTCATCGATGGCCCGTTGAACGATGACGTGCGCCCGGGCCTCAAGGGCGAGAGGGCGGGTTTCTTCCTCAAGCTCGGCGCCAGCCAGCGCCCTTTCGATGTCGCGAGGGCGTGTGTTGTGTCCTTCGATCAGGTTGGAGTAGTAGCAGTTCATCACGCGGACGAGGTCGGCCAGCTCGGCTGCGCTGTCAGGATGCAGCCCTTGTCCCAGCCCGGTGGCTTCCCTCTGGATGTCGACCGAAAGGTCTGCCAATTCTGTAGGAATATGCTCCTCGAAGAAGCAGGGTTCGATTCTGGCGGGTGTTTCCAGCATTTTTGCCGATCTTCCATGTTTGCAAAGTAATTGAAAAATAAACACATTTCGTACTTTCAATCAAGTTTTTGCCGATATGCGTTGCCGATCTTGCCTGCCGATCTGGAATTGCTGCATGAAATCAATGGCTTCGGCAGAAGGCCGGGCTTTTCGGTTTTGTTGTGTGCCCAAAGGGGCCGGAAAAAGAGAAAGTGTCCTTCGGGTTTTGTGACTGACGAATGAGGGCCTTTGGGGTCCCTCAGATGGGTCCGGGCCGGATTCCGGTCTGTCGTTCCTGACGAAGGGCATTCCCATGCAAATAGGTGTCTTGCGCGTGTTGCGCGCGACCGCTGCCTCGTGGTGGCGACACAAGGAACTACGCCGAACCGGCCAGACGGGGCAGGCACAACGGCTCGAGCGCGAGACGGTCCTGCGTGATCTCGGCTATCTCAGGCAGGCGGCGACGCTGCCGAATGCCCATGTGATTTGCGGAGAGGGCGGCACGTTCATCCATCTTGGTTGGACCACCGTCTCGACCCTCGCGCCGATCGAGCGCTTTCCGTTGGCCGTTCTTGCGGTCGCTCGAGGGACGCCCTTCATCGATATCCGACCCGTCACCGATGTGATTGCCTTTGCGAACCTGCCGCGGGTGACGCGGGACGGATCGGTCGACCCTGAACCCTGGGGTCCTGGCAAGTCCGTCTCGCTGACCACCTACGTCGACATGGTCGAAGTGCTTGGTGCCAGGATCGCCAACGATCCGAGGCCCCGTCAGTCAATCTGATCACCATTCCCTCTCACCAATACTCGAAAGGAGGCCAGCCATGGCCCGATCCCGCACCCCCAAATTCGATGCCTCCGAGGTCATCACAAACGAAATCATCCGCATCATCGAGCGCGGCGTCCTGCCGTGGCGCAAGCCATGGACCGCAGGGGGCAGCTCTCGTCCCCTGCGCGTGGGCGGAGAACCCTACCAGGGGGTGAACAACTTCCTGCTGACGATGCGGACCGTGATGGCGGGCCACAGCTCGCCCTTCTGGATGACGTTGCCGCAGGCCAATGCGTTGGACGCAAAGGTCCGCAAGGGCGAGAAATCCTCTGTCGTCGTCTATTACGGCCAAAGCCGGAAAGACGCGGGCGGCGAGGACGACCGCAGCGATAGCGATGATCGCTCCGAGGAAGCCCGCATCTTCCGCTTCCAGAAATCCTATCGCGTATTCAACGCCTGCCAGATCGAGGGTTTGCCGGATAGCTTCCATCCCGAGCCGGACCCGGTGCCTGAACATCCCCCGTCCGAGCCCATCCCGCACACGCAGGCGTTTTTCGATGCCATCGACATCACGACCGTCTTCACGGGGACGGAGGCGTACTATTTGCCGCCCGTGGACAAGGTCTACATGCCATCCATCACGCGGTTCCAGGACCCGCGCAATTTCTACGGGGTCTGGGCCCATGAGCTGGCCCATGCCACGAAGGCCCCCCATCGACTGAACCGTGATTTCGGGTTCTCGAAGTTTGGCAACACCTCCTACGCGCGCGAGGAGATCGTCGCAGAACTGACCTCGGTGTTCCTGGGTCAGACGCTCGGCTTCACCGCGCATACGCTCGAGATGAATGCCGCCTACCTCCACAACTGGTTGCGCGTTCTTCGGTCGGACAAGGGCGCGATCTTCCGGCACGCCGCGGACGCGCAGCGCGCTTGCGACTACCTGATCGCCAGATCGGAGACGGGCAGGGCAGGGCGCAGTGCCGAGGCCGCCTGACAGATCTATTGCTGCGAAGCGGAATATGGCCGTTTTGAGTTCAATATCACATCGAATGCGTGACCAAAATTTAGGCTAGGTCACACCAGAAACTTTGCGAACTGCATCGAGGAACAGTCCGAACGGTCGGCTGACTGCGAACATCAGCACAGCGGTTGATACAAGAAGCAAAACAATTTCGCTTCGATCAGCTCCAACGAAAAACAGCACTACGGCATAAACGGGCAATTGGAACGACAAGAAGGCGAGCCCGTCGATCAGAGTTTTGCTCCAAGAAACCGTGGGCTTGGTTGTGCTAAAAAACCAGTCTCGCCAGAGTCCGTACGGTCGCCCTGTGAACAGCATGAGCGGTATCATTGTCAGTCGCGTCTTCAGAACTTCGCCGGGCTCCATACCTGCGACGAACAATTCGGTAAGCGATGCGACAAACGTGAAAAAGATCACTGTCGCAAGTGTATCAACTATGGTTTTGCGCATGCCGTCGATTAGCGGTTCTGGATCAGATTGTCGAACGGCAGCAAAGTCACGCTGAGCGGACACTTGGATCTGGTCCGGTTGGGGAGGTTTGGTTCACCACGCGGAAAAGTGAAAGCGGGCTTTGGGAAGGGTGTTTCAACTTCTCAAAGGAGATCCCCATGTCCATGACCGTTCAACCCCTGCAAGACCGTCCGGATCCGAGTGTGATCGCGGCGCAGAACGACGCGTTTCGCAAGCTTGCATGCCTTGGGGTGCCGCCCGCGCAACCCATCCAGGGCCGCATGCATGTCACCCGCTCGCTTATGGAGGCCGGCGATGGCTTCATGGCCGAGGCGGTCAAGGCAACCGGTGAGTTTGCCACGTTCGAGCCTGAGAATGATCCCGAGGGCTGGCACGATTTCGGGGCGGTCGAGATCCGGGGAGAGACCGTGTTCTGGAAGATCGATCTCTATGAAGCAGACTCGGACTTCCGCTATGGGGCTGAGACCCCTGACAATCCTGCCACCACCATGCGCGTGCTGACCATCATGCTGGCGCGCGACTGGTAGAAGGGCAGGGGACTCCTCCCCCCTGACATCTGAGACGATGAAGGCCCGCTGACCCCTCAAAGGGAAAGTGGGCCTTTTGTCGTGGTGATCCCTGAAGCCGGGGATTGGTCACGCGCGTGAGCGCGCGGGCCACACCTCACCCTCCTGGAAGGATATCCCATGACCACAAGCTTTGCTCCCCTTACCGTCGCTATCGGCGATCTCGTCCCGCATCCCGCCAATGTGCGCAGCAACGCGCCGGAAACCTATGACCCCGAGAACATCGCCCATCTGAAGGCCAGTATCGCTGTGCTGGGCCTGCTCCAGCCGCTACTGGTCCAGAAGCTTGACGGCAAATATGCTGTCCTCGCCGGTGGCCGGCGCCATTCAGCCCTGAAGGAGCTGATCGCTGACAAGGCCAGCAAGGGGTTCACGGCGAAAACCAAGTTCGACTGCCGTCTTGTGCCAGAGGATTGCGATGTCACCACGGCCCTGTCGCTCGCTGAGAACATCACCCAGGCACCGATGAACGCAATCGACGAGTTCGAGGCTTTCGCCCGGATGATGGAGGTCGACGGCCAGACGCCCGAGACCATCGCAAAGACCTTCGGCACCACGGTGGCCGCCGTGAAAGGCCGGTTGCGCTATGGCCTTATCCACCCCGACATCCGCGCCGCGGCCCGGGCCAAGGTGATCACGCTCGACACGATGAAGGCCTTTGCCGAGCACCCGAGCCAGGAGGCGCAGTGCGAGGTCTTCGAGGCGCTCACGAAGGACGGCGGCTATCTGCAGGCTTATACCGTCCGTCAGGCGCTCAAATCCCGCGGCGTGCAGGTCAGCGATGATATCGGGGCTTTCGTGCGCGAAGACTACGAGGCGCGTGGCGGTGCCGTCGCGGCTGACCTTCTGGAAGAGCATTCCGTGCTCGAGGATGCCGCGCTGGTCGAGACCATTCTGCTCGAGAAGCTCGGGGCCGCCGCCGAGGACGCCCGTATGAGCCTGGGCTTTGCTTGGGCCGATGCGATGGTGCGCTATGATTACGCGACCATGGCCGATTATGGCCGGGTCTATCCCGGGCCGATCGATCCGGATGAGGCTGCCCAGAAGCGCGTGGATGCGATCACCGCTGAGCTCGAGAAACTCCAGCTCGAGATGGAGGATGAGGGGCTCGAGGACGGTGCCTACAATGCCCTTTACGAGCGCGTGGACGCCTTGGAAGAGGAAGCCCGCGATCTGCAGGAGGCCTACAGCGCCGAGGACCTCGCCCGGTCTGGGGTGATCGCGTCGTGGCAGGGTGGGCAGATCATGCTCCATGTGGGCCTCGTCCGCCCGGAAGACACCGTCAAAGAGGCGGGCGCGCGCGGCTCCTCGGCTAGCCCGACCGGGGAGGAGTCCCCAGACGCCGGCGAAATCACTTATCCAGCCTCGCTGGCCGAGGACCTCAAGACCGAGCGAGCCATGGCGCTTGGGGCCGCGATGGCACTGCATCCGGAAGCCACGCTCGATCTGACGCTCTTCAAGCTGGTCAGTGACGTTCTGGCCAGCGGCATGAGTGTCACGCAGGCGATCAAGATCGACGCCCGCAAGGAATACCGCAGCCATGCCAAGATGGACGAGATCGACGAGACCTCGCTCGAGCAGGTGGCGGCGGCGCATGATGCGCTTGATCTGTCTTGGCTCGATGACACCCGCGCGCCCGCCGATCAGTTCGCGGCGTTTCGTGCCCTTCAGGCAGGGGAGAAGGCCAAGCTCGTCGCCTTTGCAACCGCCAGCACCACGCAGTCCTGCTTCGCGCAGGACCGCCAGCGCGACAGCCTGATGCATGATTTCGAAATCGAGATCATGCCCGATATCCGCGCGCATTGGACGCCGAATGCGGCGCTCTTCAACCGCTTCAAGAAGGCTTGGCTCCTGAAGATCCTCGGCGAGGATCTGGGTCTCGCCCAGGAGGCTTTGACGCTGGCCCCGTCGAGCAAGAAGGAGATCGTCGCCTTCTGCGACAAGCTCTTTGCAGAGCCCTTCGCCACGCTCACGGACGCGCAGCGCGCTGCCGTGGCCGCCTGGTGTCCGCCCATGATGCAGACCGCCGGTGTCGCCTGTGATGAGGCGGAGCCCGCTGCGGAAACCCCGGAGCCTGACAGCGAGGTCGCGCGGGCGGCCTGAGCCATCACGCGACCCGCGCGTGGACCACGCCGCCCGCGCGGGTCGACCCTCCCACACCCAACGGAAAGACATCCCATGGCTATTCTCAAGTTCTCTGCCTCCGCTGTCGCGGCGCAAATCGCACATGCGCGCGCCTGCAAAACCTTCCTGCCCAACTGGAACGGGCCCGTGTACAGGCCGGCCCTGATCCTCATCGTCGGCAATGGTGTGCATCTGCGCTCGAACGGCATCGATGGCACGGCCACCCGTATCGTCACCACCGAGCAGGCCGACCCGTCCTTCGCCTTCGCCGACGGCATGAACCCGTTTCGAGACACCGACTGGATGGCGCAGCGCCGCATGGCGTTTCGCGATCTGACCGGCCAGTTCTACACCGACATCCTGGATGACATGCAGGTGCTCATCGACCGGGGGCGGGGTGCCATCCGGCTCGCCACCGATGGCCACAGCATCCGCGTCTTCGTGCGCCGCGCAGCGGATTATCTCATCGGCGGGACCTACGAGGTGCCCTCGGGCCTCGGCGGCACCTTCCGGGTAATCCTCAAGGATGCCTGCGACACCTTCGCGATCGTGCAGAACTGCGGCAATTGCGAGGATTTCGACGCCATGCAGCCCTACCGCGTGCCGCTCGATGCGCTGATGGAACTCGATGACCGGAGGGTGGCGTAACGCGCCCATTCTCAAACACGCATCGCCAATACCCTGCCGGGCCTGCGGCCCTCTCGGGACATTGGCGACAACAATTTCCCCAATGACAGAAAGGACTCTGAGATGGGTTGGCTCTTCTACACCGACGGCCGCGTCCAGACCTACGCGGATGAGAAAGCGGAGATTGCTCGGCTGTGCACCTTCGAGGGCGAAAGGCGCAAGACGGAACTGGTCAAAGCCTGCAAGGTGGGTTCGACTTGGTACGCGGCGGCAAAGGTCACAAATATCGACGGCACCCCTGTCGAAGACACGACCTATGTCACCGATGCGGATGGCTCCATCACTTTCGCCGCCGTATTCCTTACCCGATATGATGACGGCTGCTGGGGCTACAAGGACATGGAGGAAAGCGCGGGACCGGTCGAATCCCGCGCGCCACTGAGCCTATTGGCCCTGCTGTCCGAGCTGAAAGACCCAGACAGCTATGCTCATGCCTGGCGCCAGCGCTGCCAGGACTGGGCTGCGATCCCGGACTACGAGGAAGGCGACAAGATCAGGCTCGCCACGCCCGTGATGCTCACCGATGGCAGTACATGCCAGATCGTCACCGCGACGCACTACAAGCGGGGGCGGCAAAAACGCCGCTGCTACCGCATCGAGGAAACTGGTGGGCTCGTACGCCTGTCGAAGGCCTCGCTTGCGGGCTCGGAGCTGCTCAGCTCCGCGAAAGGTGCGGCTAGCCCGGTGCTGGCGGAGTTCCTGGCGTGGCGAAATTAGGTCCTGCGCCGGACGGTTCATCGACCTGCCCGGCGACAGCAGATGCTGCGGCTTGTCTTGACAAGGCAATGCAAATGCATTACCTATCGCGGGCAGCAAAGACCCTTTTCTTCAGGAGACTGCCATGACAGCCCTCGCACAAGATGTCTCGAAACTCACGGATCGGTATCAGACGACCGTGCCGGCGGGTGTGCGCAAGCAGCTCAAGCTGGGCAAGGGCGACCAGATTCGCTACTGCACCGAGCCGAGTGGCAGGGTCTATATCGAGCCCGTGCGCAGCGACGAGGAAGATCCCGTGCTAGGAGCCTTTCTCGATTTTGTCGAGGCCGATATCAAGGCGCATCCGGACCGCATTCGGGCGTTCGATGGGGCTTTGCATGACCGTCTTGCAGCACTGGTCGGAGACGTTGACGTCGATCTCGATGCGCCGCTATCGCTCGAGGATGAATGAGCGGCGATAGCGTGCCCGCCCAAGCGCCCCTTGTCGTAAACGGATGGTCGATTTATGCGCATCCGCTCTTTCTGGATCAGCTCGAAGGGCTGACCCTCGAGGTCGAGGCGCGTAAGGCACGCGATCCTAAGACCTGGCGCAAGAAAAACCCGACGAAACGGCTGGCCGCCATCTTCAAGCTGGTCACCGAGGCCATACCGGCAGATCCGGGTGCCGCCGCCTTCCGGCAAGGCGGCACACTCGGCGATCACCGCAAGCACTGGTTCCGGGCGAAATTCTTCCAGCAGTATCGGCTGTTCTATCGGTTCAACAGCGATGCGAAGGTCATCGTGGTGGCCTGGGTGAACGACGACAAGACCCTGCGCGCCTACGGCAGCAAGACGGATGCCTATGCGACGTTCAAAGGGATGTTGGAAGATGGCAATCCACCTGACAATTTTGACGCGCTCTTGAAAGAAGCAGCGGCGGCGAACAAGCGGTTCGAGACGTCCCTTGAAGCAGCGCCCGATCGGTAAGTGGGGTCGAATGCCCGAAGGGGCGGATTCCCACGCTAAGGCTGCCAGTGAGTGGGCATTATGCGTTTCAATCGCCGTCATACTTGGGCCAAGTGAAATAGGCGACATTGGTGTGTCATATGGCTGGTACGATGAAATTCTCAGAAGTCCCTCCCTATCCGTACACCTGCCGTTCGCTGCATCGTGTACTAACTGGTAAGATGCGGACGAAGTGCCACTTCGCTGCAGCTGCGCCAACGACGGCTTACGCTCGAATCTGTCGAAGCACTGAGCAAAAATCACATTCAAGGGCTGCTGATTGTCATACCGAGCTAAGAAGTATCGAAGTCTCACTGTTTGTGATCCCTGGAATGCCCCGCACTTCGCGGAGCACTCGATCGAAATCACTGAGGCTTTCTGCGCTAAGCTGCGCAACCAAATCCCAGTTTCCGTTGGTTGAATGCAATTGATGAAGCGCTGCTATACCGCGCAAGCTGCGTATCACTTGGGTTGTCGATTGACCTGACACCTCGATCATCATGATGGCCTGAACCCCATTTGGCCCGCTATCTTCGCGGGCGCGAATGGTAAATCCCAACACCGCGCCCCTATCCAATAATCTGTCCAGACGTGTCTGCACGGTAGCGCGCGACACCTGCAGCAGTGTTGCGAGTTTCGAGATGGGTGCCCGGCCATCTTCGCGCAGGATCGCGATCAGTTTGCGGTCAAGGTCATCGTAGATATGCATGGCAATATTTGTAATCAAATATAGCAGATTGCTCAATAAGAATATAAATATCGAATGTATTGAGTCTGCAAACTGCCATCACGGCAGTCTATGTTTTCTGTGCAACCCGCAGCACAAGGCTCGTTTCCATGCCCCGTTCCTCTGTTCAGGCACCATCGTCGGTCGCCATGATCCGCCCGCATCATTTCACGCCCAACACGTTGACGGCGCGGGACAACCACTTTCAAACCGACGGTGGCGCAGACGCCGCAAATGTCGCCCGAACCGCGCTGGACGAAGTGACCCGCGCCGCCGAGGCACTAAAGAATGCGGGGGTGCGGGTGCATCTGTTCGAAGACGAAGGCACGGCGACACCGGATTCTGTCTTTCCGAACAACTGGTTTTCGACCCATTCCGGCGGGCATGTGGCCATTTATCCAATGTATGCGCCCAACCGCCGCGCTGAACGGCGGCAGGATGTGCTGGAGATGTTGAAACATACCTACCGTGTCCAAGATATCATTGATTATTCCGGCCTGGAGCAGGACGATCTGTTCCTCGAAGGGACCGGAGCCATGGTGATAGACCATTTGGAACGGGTCGCCTATGCAGCACGATCCAAACGCACCAGTGAAATACTGCTGGAACGCTTTTGCACTCATTTCAACTACGAACCCGTGGTGTTCGACGCTGTGGATGCCCAAGGCCAGCCAATTTATCACACCAACGTTCTAATGTGCATCGGGACCGATTTTGCAATGGTCGGGCTGAGCGCGCTTCCCGATACCGTCCGTCGCCGCGATGTGGCCGAGCGGCTACGCCGGGGCGAGCGGGACATTGTGGATCTGACCCACGCGCAAATCGCCAATTTCGCAGGCAATGCCATCGAATTGCAGGGACGGGATGGGCTGATTTTGGCCTTGTCGTCCCGGGCTTTGCGCTCGCTGGAGCCTGCGCAGATCAAAACGCTGGAACGCCATGTCTCGCTGCTGCCGCTGGACATTCCCACCATCGAACACGCCGGCGGCTCTGTCCGCTGCATGATTGCCGGGCTACATCTGAGTGCCCGCTCCCCTCAAAGCGCCTGACGAGGTTCCCATGTCTCTTACGCCTTCCAAACGCGCCTATGTGCCCTTTGTCTCGGTCGAACACATGATGGGGCTCGTGCATCATATCGGCATCGAACAGGTGCTGACCGATCTGGCCAGCGAGATCGAAGCCGATTTCCGCCGCTGGCCCCTGTTTGACAAAACGCCCCGCGTAGCGTCGCATTCCGATGTGGGGGTGATCGAGCTGATGCCGACCTCAGATGGCGAAACCTATGGGTTCAAATACGTGAACGGCCACCCCAAGAACACTGCCGAGGGTCTTCAGACCGTGACCGCCTTTGGCCTGTTGGCCGAGGTGGAAAGCGGCTATCCCACCTTGCTGAGCGAAATGACCTTGTTGACGGCGCTGCGCACTGCGGCGACCAGCGCCATGGCCGCCAAACATTTAGCGCCCAAAGGTGCGCGGACCATGGCGATGATCGGCAATGGGGCGCAATCTGAATTTCAATGCCTTGCGTTCAAAGCGGTTTGCGGCATTGACACAGTGCGGCTTTATGACATCGACGCCTCCGCCACAAAGCGCTGCGCGCGCAATCTTGCGGCCCAAGGGCTGACAGTGGTGGAGTGCCGTTCTGGTCAGGAGGCGATGGAAGGCGCACAGATCATCACGACCTGCACGGCAGACAAACAATATGCAACGATCCTCACCGACAACATGGTCGGTAGCGGCGTGCATATCAACGCGATTGGCGGCGACTGCCCCGGCAAGACCGAACTACACCGAGATATTTTGCTCCGCTCGTCAATTTTTGTCGAATACCCGCCTCAGACCCGGGTGGAGGGGGAAATCCAGCAGTTGGACCACGACCACGCCGTGACCGAACTTTGGCAGGTCATCGAAGGTCAGGTAAGCGGACGCACGGATGACAGGCAAATTACCTTGTTCGACAGTGTGGGCTTTGCCATCGAAGATTTCAGCGCCCTGCGTTACATCGCGAAAGCGGTAAAAGGCACCCCATTCTTTACACAGCTCGACCTGATCGCCGATCCTGACGACCCGCGCGACCTGTTCGGGATGCTTCAACGAGCGACGCCATAAAACCAACAAGCTCTTGCCAAGCAGCGTGGGTAGAGTTCAAACCAACAAGAAATTCGGACTTTCATTCGAAGCGCAGCATTAGTCACAATGGGCTCGTTTGAGACCTTCGCGGCATCCCGCCCCAACGTCGGCAATGGTGTGAAGGGGCGTCTGTGCGCAGATGTTTTGGTCATCCCCATAATGTAGAGATCTCAAGAGTCTTATCGTCCGGGAAGTTTTGCTGTAACGTTCGATCATCGCGTGAACGGGGAATCCGAGTTGAAACAGCCTTCAGACCGCAAACAGGCTTGCGACAAAGTCAATCTGTCCAAGGTCCATTCTCCCTACCGCCGATCTCGGGTCGCTCTGAGCGTTGCAGCTATGCCGAGAGACCTAGGCGAATTTCTGGATAGGCGCCTCGAGGACCATTGCCGTGACCGCTGAGATGACGTCCCATGATGCCTGGTTTCGGTCCAAGGTGAAGGAGGCGCTGAATGACCAGCAGGCCGCGACACCGCATTCCTACGTGATGAATCTTGTGCAGGCGGTGATTGATGAGAAGCGCCGCCAACAGTCTTGAACAGTGCGTTCTGGTCTTACCTGGTACCTTTGTGCGTTTCGGGGTGTTTTGGTGGGTTGCCGCCGCTTCTTCTGTCAAAAAAGTGTTTGCCGATCGGCTGCGTGACTTAGCCTTTGATTCGGACAAGGGCGGGTCGCGCTCGTGATCTGAAATTCTGCACTCACTCTCGTTGCCCAACCTCCGTCATAGCTTTCGGCGGAAACCACAAAAAGTGTAGAGCGGGCTTTTTGTCCTTTGGAACTCAGACCCTGATCCAAAGGAAACCCCCATGTCCAAGCCCAAACCGGCAAATCCGGCTCTCTCAATCTCCGACACTGACCTCGCCTCTGCCCTCGCGCAAATCGGCGCGGAGATCGACCACCAACCCCTGCGCAGCTCATCGCTTGCGCGCATCATGCGCGAGACGTTTCATGGCAGTGATGCCGGTGGCGCCTGGGACTGGCGCATGGCCTATGACATGATGCAGGCAGCGGCCATTCAGGTGCTTCTGCGTGGGGCCGGTGCCACAGCAGACATCGCCAACGCAAAACTCCTCGCCTCACGTCTCCTTACGGAAACCCGCCGGTCAGAGCAGCAGATCCGGTTGCAGCAATTTTCCACGCCGTTGCCTTTCGCGGCAATGGTCGTGCGGGCGGCAGCCATTCGCAAGGGAGAGACTGTGCTGGAGCCCTCGGCTGGCACCGGTGCCCTGGCTGCTTTCGCCGCCCGGGCCGGTGCCGCGCTTATTCTCAATGAAATCGACCCCTTTCGCCAGCGCCTCCTGCGCGCGGTTTTCGGCGGAGAGGTCACAGGCCATGACGGCGAGCATATCGACGATCTGCTGCAGTCGCTGGTTCTACCCGACGTCGTGGTGATGAACCCGCCCTTCGCCTCATCGGTCGATCGCTCCCGAGACAAGCACATCGCCGCCAAACATCTCGTCGCGGCTGCAAAGCGCCTGGCACCCGGTGGGCGGCTAGTGGCGATCATGCCGCCGGGATTCACGCCCGAACGCGATGCCGCGCATTGGTCCCGCGCCTGCGGTCTCCTGACGCCGCGCTTGGCGTTGACGATGCCGGGGCAGGTCTACCGCAAGCTCGGCACATCTGTCGAAACCCAGCTGATGGTCTTCGACAAGGTGCAGGAGGACGGCGAAATGATCCGCGTCCCTGTGCGGGATCTGGATGAAGCCTTGGCATATGTCGATGCTGTGGCCTCAACCCGGACCGAGATGCGTTCCGTACAACAGGCAGCGGCGATCCCTAACGGGCGGCTGACCGTTCCATCCTCTACTCCGCGCAAGACCGCCGCTGCGCCTGTCGCCGCCTCCAAACCCCGGGCCAATGCCGTTGTCCCGCTAGTTTTCACGAGCCTTGATATCCCGCGCGACAACACGCCGATCTCGGACATCTATGCGCGCTACCGTCCGCAGCGGATCGAGATCGCGGGTGCGCAGGAACATCCCACCCCGCTCGTCGAAAGCATCGCCATGGCCTCGGTTGCCCCGCCCATGCCCTCAAACACGGGCAGTGATGACTTGCGCTTGCCCGCACGGTTGATCGAGGAGGGACATCTCTCCGAGGCGCAGCTCGAGTCCATCATCATGGCGAACGACGCGCACGCTCGCGACCTGCCTGGCCGGTTTATGATCGACGAGGACCAGACCCGGATGACCCGCGCCGACGATGACCCGGAGGCACGTGCCTATCGCCTCGGGTATTTCCTCGGTGACGGCACCGGCTGCGGCAAGGGGCGGGAATGCGCGGGGCTCATCCTCGTGAACTGGCTCGCGGGAAGTCGCAAGGCGGTCTGGATCTCCAAATCCGCAACTCTCATCGAGGATGCGATCCGCGACTGGACCGATCTCGGCGGATCGCCCGCCGACATCCAGCCGCTCGCGAAATGGAAGCCCGACCAGCAGATCCCCATGGGCGATGGCATCCTCTTTGTCACATACGCGACGCTGCGTTCCGCTGGCAAATGCGGGACAACCCGCCTCAGCCAGGTCCTCGACTGGATGGGCGAGGACTTCGACGGCGTGCTGGCCTTCGACGAGGCTCATGCCATGCAGAACGCCGCCGGATCGTCAGAGGGCAGGGGGGTCAAACCCTCCCAACAGGGTCTCGCCGGGCTCCGCCTGCAACTCGCCGCTCCCAGGGCCCGCGTCTTCTACGTCTCCGCTACCGGCGCCACCTCTGTTCACAATCTCGCCTATGCCTCCCGTCTCGGTCTCTGGGGCCAAGGGCCGGAATACCCGTTTCCGAGCCGGGAGAGTTTCGTCTCCGCGATGGAAGCGGGCGGCGTGGCCGCCATGGAGGTGGTCGCGCGCGATCTGAAGACGCTTGGCTTCTACACGGCGCGGGCGCTGAGTTTCGACGGCGTGGAATACGACGTTCTCGAACATGCGCTGACACCGGCCCAAATCGAGATCTACGATGCCTATGCCGGCGCCTTCCGGACGATTCATCACAATCTCGAGGCGGCGCTGACCGCGACGGGCGTCAATGATGCCTCCGGTCAGACCAATGCCTCCGCCGCCAATGCCTCGGCCAAGTCCCGCTTCGAGAGCACCAAGCAGCGCTTCTTCAACCATCTCCTGATGGGCATGAAAGCCCCGACCATTATCCGCGCTATCAATGAGGACCTGGCGGAAGGATTTGCCTGCGTCATCCAGGTGGTCTCGACGGGAGAGAGCCTGCTGAAGCGCCGGCTCGAGGCGATGCACCCGGAGGACGAGCTGGCGGAGGGTGCCTTGACACCTCGCGACTACGTTCTCAGTTACCTCGAGCAGGCCTTCCCGATCCATGCCCAGAAGCTTGTCGAGATCGACGGGAACATGGTGGCCGAGCCGCTTCGGGATGCGAACGGCGCCTTGGTCGTCTCACGCGAGGCGCTCGCCTTGCGCGACGCCGCGATGATGGAGCTGATGACGCTGGCGCCGATCCCCTCGGCGCTCGATCAGATCCTCTGGGCCTTTGGCGATGAGGCCGTGGCAGAAGTCACAGGCCGATCTATCCGGCCCCTCAAGGCCGAGGACGGCCATCTCTTCATCGAGAAGCGCGCCGCCAGCAGCAATTCCTCCGAAACCCAAGCCTTCATGGACGGTGAGAAGGATATCCTGATCTTCTCCGATGCAGGCGGCACGGGCCGGTCCTATCACGCGGCGCAAACGGCGAAGAACCAGAAACGGCGGCGGCACTACCTGTTGGAGCCCGGCTGGCGCGCCGACGCGGCCATCCAGGGGCTCGGCCGCACGCATCGCTCGGCCCAGGTCAGCGCGCCCTTCTTCCGGGTCTGCACCTCGGATGTGCATGGCGAGAAACGCTTCACCTCGACTATAGCCAAGCGCCTCGACCAGCTGGGAGCCCTGACCAAGGGTCAGCGCGAGACCGGCTCGCAAGGCATGTTCCGCGAGGAGGACAATCTCGAAAGCCCGATCGCGCGCGCGGCATTGCGTGGCTACTATGCCGATCTTGCCGCCGGGCGCGCCGAGGCGATGAGCTACGAGAGCTTAACCGACTGGACGGCCCTGCGGCTGATCGACAAGGACGGGGTGCTGCTCGAAGAGCTGCCGCCGATCCAGCGGTTTCTCAACCGAGTTCTGGCGCTGCCCATCCACATGCAGAACGCGCTCTTTGCCGAGTTCATGCGCCGGATTGCCGATCAGACCGAACGGGCGCGCGCAGCGGGTACGCTCGATCTCGGCGTGGAAACCCTGCCTGGCGAAAAGATCGAACAGGTTTCCACCGAGGATCTCTGGACCTGCCCGAAATCCGGTGCGGTCACGCGGATCATCGGACTTGAGGTGACGGACCCGGTGCACGTGCTGTCGGCGGATGACGCGCTGTCGCGCAATCCCGACAAGCTGCCCATGGTCAACCGCGCTTCCGGCCGCGCGGCGCTGATCTCGGCGCGGCCCATGCAGATGTATGACGAGGATATCGTCACACTGATGCGCAAGGCCGTGCGGCCCAACGGGTTCAGCTACCTCGAGGAGACGCGGTTCGCGTCCTCTGCCTGGGAAGACATCGGCAAGCCTGAGTTTGCAGGGCTTTGGGATGCCGAGGCTGCGTCCCTGCCAAAAACCACCACGACCAAGCTCTACCTGCTGACCGGGCTGCTGCTGCCGATCTGGAAGAACATTCCGACCACCAATGAGCGTATCTACCGCGTCACGCCGGACGGGGCGACCGCCATGATCGGGCGCACGCTGAGCGAAGAAGGGGCGGCCGCGCTGCGCGCCCGCTTCCTCGTCTCCAATCCGCAAACGCCGCAGGAGATGCTGACCGCCGCCCTCGGCACCACCGTACCTGTCGATCTGGGCCGGGGTCTCACCCTGACCCGTCGCCGCGTCGCAGGCGAGATGCGCCTTGAGCTCTCTGGTGCGGATCGGGGCATGATCGACGGCCTCAAGGCCCTCGGCTGCTTCACCGAGATCATCGCCTTCCAGCTACGGGTGTTCCTACCGCATGGGGACGGGATCGACACAGCCGGCATGCTGGCTCTGATCGTCGGGCAGGGAGCCGCCAGAGCGGCAGAACGAGCCGCCTGAAAAGTCAAAGCGGGCTTCCGGTCGGGCGGCGTGGATCTGGGTTTCACCGGTCTGCGCTTTCGGGGCGCGGGCAGACCAATGCCACGCTCAGCCCCCCCAACTTCAGACGAGAGGACAGACCCATGACCAACCCCCAGATCGACTATGCCGCAATGGCGGCTCAGTGGCGTGCAGAGCGCGAAACCACCTTGAAGGCATCCCGAACGGAGCTGCTCGCGCAACTACGTGCGCTTGGCATCAGCGAGGTCACCGCCGAATACGAAGGCTATGGCGATTCCGGCAATGTCGAGGATGTGACGGTGCAGCCTGCGGAGGTCCAACTGCCGGAGCCGCTTGCCACCGAGGTTGGCGACTTCGCCTGGTCGCTCGCCTATCACCATCACCCGGGGTTCGAAAACAACGAGGGCGGCTACGGCACGCTGACCTGGGACATAGCAGCCGACAGCATCACGCTCGATCATGCGGACCGCTACGTTGAATGCTCGCACAGCTATGACGAGGGGCTGTGAGATGGCGCATCCGCTTCATCATGCCGAAAGCTCGGCCCGGAAATTCGGCGGAGTGCCGTCTGACTATCAGTCCATACATGACTGGTTCGATGCCTCGAAAGAGCACCTCGCGCTCTTCACGCACCGAGCCATGCGTCACCATGCCCAAGGCCTATTTGAGGCCGAACGTGTCTTCGGCGTGTCCCTGACCAATAGCGCAGGTCGGGACATTCCCGTGCGCTGGATCGGCGAGCAGCATATCCGTGAAGACTGCCAGGGCCGCATTCCGAGCATGGCGGACTGGCTGCGACGGATCCAGCCCGAGCCATGGATGGCCAATGGTCATATCGACCGCCAAGTCGGCGATGATCCCTGCGGCGACCCAAGGGTTGCCTGGGCCTCCGAGGTCGCCGCCGGACGAACCGTTCTTGGCCTGAAGGATTGGATGGCGGCGCGCGCGATGCAAGCCACGCAAAGCGCCTGACAGGTCTCGGTCGTTTGCCAAACGAATGCCGCACGGAAGCCCGGTTGGACGATCGGGCTTCTTGCGTCGTTTCCCCACCATTCTTCTTGAGGAGGATCGCATGACACTCGATGAAATCAAAGCCGCGGTTGATGCCGGGCAGACCGTGCATTGGGCCAATACCGGCTACGTTGTCCACAAGGACAGGCTCGGTCAGTACCTCATCACCTATGTGCCGAACGGAAGCTGCATCGGTCTGACCGACCGGAGCGGGCACCGGTTGAACGGAAAAGAAACGGAGTTCTTCGTCGCGCAATCGAAGGACGCCGCAGAAAATCCGGGCAACCAATCAAGACCAGACGGGCAGGGGAGGGGCGTAGCACCCAGAGGCGCGGGGGCATTCCCACTCGGACAGCAGCTCTGACCCGTGGGCGGGGCTGAAAGGAAAGCAGGCTTTCTGATTTGTGATCCCTCAAGGGGTCAAGAAAGCAATCCCGGATGCGTTGGCAAAAACGTCAGGCACCGGCCAATCCAAAAGGAACCATCCCATGTTCGCAGGAACCCTTAACCGCAATGTCGAGACCGCAGCCGCCGAATACACCGGCATGATCCATTCGACGCGTTTTGACATCGCCATCCAGCTCGAGGCACGGGCCAAGATGTCCGAACGCAGCCCGGATTACGACGTGACGGCGGTCAACAAGTCTGGCCGCAAGGTGCGCATCGGTACGGCCTGGAACGAGACCGGCACGACCAGCGGCAATCCCTACATCTCGATGCAGATCGATGTCGGTTTGGGCCCGTTCCGGGTCAACGCGGTGCAGACGAAGGAAGCGCGCGCGGCCCAGAGCGGCGAATTCGAGATCATCCCGCTGGTCTCGAACGGCCTGATGAAATCCGGCTCGATCTCGGGCGAGCTCACCGCCATGGACGCTGACAACGCCTTCACGGGCTACATCGCCAACATGATGTTCGATCTGGAGTTCATGCTGATCGAGAACAGCTACAAATCCGAGGAGACCCACCCAGATTACCGGATCGAGGTCAGCTCGCCCCGGGGTAAACCAATCCGCGTCGGCTCGGCGTGGATGGCCAAAAGCAGCCGCACGGGCAATGACTACCTGTCGCTGCTGATCAACACGCCTGATGGCGACTTGCGCGTCAACGCCGTGCAGAACGAAGAACAGCGCGGCGGGCAGACCTTCTCGATCATCCCGTTCATCGACAGCGGTGAGCAGCCGCAGGACGCGGGCGCGGGGCTCTCCTTGGTCGCCTAATCGGCGCGCGAGGGGAGACGATCTGAATCGAAAGGGGAGCCGTGGGATCACGGTTCCCCTTTTTCTGTGCTGACAGGGTGTAGATACGCACTTGAGTTTGTTGAGTACCGAACCGACCTACTGTGGTTCTCAGGATCATGCGCCGCCGTTGCCTCACGTCTAAAACGACCATCCGCCACAGTCACTCGGTTCCAACCTGGTTCACATCATACAATGAGGATAACAGCGGATTTTAACGTTGTCGTTGAAGGCTGCGGCGCAACGCACGGTTGCCCTCGTTTGGGTCATCCTCTCCAGGGTGTTTTCCCCCGCCCTTCCAGTCGTCCGACACGAGCCATTCCTCGAAATAGATCAGCCAGAGGTGGGTCCAGGGGATGATGGTGAGGTCCAAACGTTTGCTGGCGTCCCATTGTCCGGTCCCGGGCAGATAGAGACAGAGCCGATCCGGGTCATGGTAGATATGCGGCAGGTCGCGTTCACCGGCGAGCAACCTCAGGGCAGGATCTACGACACGAACATCCGGCGTCCCGTCCCTTTCGAGGACAAGGGTGACCTGATACGTCCGGGAAAGCGGCGTAGGTTGTGCGTGAAAATGCCATTCCAACCGGCGCGGACCGAGCACCCCCTCGCCGGCTACTGTCTTGGACTTCCGCAGGAACAGGTACTGCTGGGGCAGTGTCAGCGGGTTTCTTGTGGTCGAGCCCGCCATCGCGCCTAGTCCCCGAAAAACTCGTTCTTGGGAACGGACGTCGAAGCGGCCGATTGTTGGGTGGTGAGGCCAACACCCGCACCAAGCACGAGAGCGCCCGTCTTCCGCCCCTCGTTCAGCGCGTCCATCCGCCGGTTCATTGTTCGGGCAACAAGTTTGTCACCCAGGCTGTCCTTCATGGAGCCGACAATGGCGTCTAGGCCGACGAGGTCACGAAGGGACTCAAAATCCGCAAGCGCCTTGCTATGCCATTTGTAGAAGGCTTCGATCCGCGCGGGTTCTTCATTCCATCGCTCGGCAAAATTCTCGCCGTTGGTGGTCTCGTTCCAGACCGCGTAGATCTGGCGGCCATTGACCAGAGGCCGCTCGATGAAGACCGGCATCAGGCGGATCGTGTCGATCAGCACCTCGAGTTCGTCGGCGAAAACATGACGCCTGACACACATCTCGTAGGAACGCATGGCCAGGGTCGTGATGATGATCGAGATCGGCGCGATCTCCTCCTGAACATGCAGGAATTCCAGATCCCGGTGACGCTTCAGGAGCTGCACGGTCCGCCGCAGAATGCCCTTGACGGACTGACGTACCGGGAAAGGTTCTGTCGTCGCCGCATCGCGCTGTGCCGCGATGATCGACTGTGTCATCCGCGGTACCAGTGCTGCCCTTTCGTCGAATAGGGCTCGATAGGCCCGAGGATTTGTAGCATGCCAGTCCCGTAGCTTGCGATCGGGCACCAGCTCACCGCCGTTCATGCAGTTCGGATTGGCAATGGTCGGGGAGATGTCGAGGTGAAAGTCACCGGCGTAGTTCAGGCGCCAGCAGCGCTTCTTTTCTTCCAGGATCGACGCGTAATAGGCGTGTTCGCGCAGGCGCTGGCCGATCGCAGCCTTTAGGCGTGCCGGTGCGATTTCTGGGCCGAGGCCAAGGATAAAACTGATCAGGTCGACATCGAACTCGTCGCGTCCGATCGGTTTGATCGAGGTCCCTAGTGCGCCAGAGCCGTGCAGGTAGACATGGAGGGAAGCAAGCATCGGGTCGCTCGATCCGGCCAACCAATCCGCGACCGCCTCGTAGCTGGTTCGGGCTTTCTCGAACTGGGTTTGGGTCCATTCCAGCTCCTGGCAGATTTCTTCGAGGATCGTGAAGACCTGCGCCCGCCGCTGAATGGCGGTATCGGTGAGGGTGTGCGAGAAGTTCTGGTTCATGCCGCGTTCCGTTCGAGTTGATGCACGGGCACGAACGGCTCGGCAGGTTGCTGGAAGAAGATGGGGGTCAGGGTGGGGCTCGCGTGCCGGGCGCTCGAAGCGCCAAGCCCCTTGAGCCTCTGGATCTTGGTGGTGTCGTCGAGGGAAAAGAAACCGTCCGGCACGCTCGGCGAGTACCGGTGAACAGCCGTCCGGTCATGCGGATCACCTGTCAGATGACGGGCAATGCCGAGCGCACCGCGAGACTGGCCGTCCATGAGAAGGCTGAGAGCCTTCAACCCGAGGCCGGCTTTTCCGGGGGATTCAGGCAGCATGTAGACCTCGTCGACGCAGCCGAGGCTCAGGATGTGCAATTCCTGCGAAGACCAGCCGAGCATCGAAATCGCTTCGACGGTCGCGACGCCTACCGGATTGTTGCACCAAGTGCCGCCATCGAGAAGCCCGACATCATCCACCGTCTTGTGACGCGCGAAATAGGTTGGAGCGGCCGACGTCGCCATCGCGGCGTCGAGGGCCGGCTTCCGGTAATCCTTTGTGAGCCGCGGATGATGCGACGTCTTGTAGATGTAGACGCTGCGCTGGTCGGCATCCCAGGCCGGGATCAGCAACCGGGTCTCCGCTTCGCCGATGAGCTTGTCGCCAAGGACGGCGTGGAGCTCGTCCCTAAGCGTCGATGCCTCGTGCTTCGGCTTGACCAAGTGACGGAAGGCCGCACGCGCATCCCGGGCCTTTTGCCCGAGCCAGCTCTTGTCTCCCGCTTGCCCGAAGATCGTCGGCCCGCGATTTTCGTAGAGTTCGAGGAGGGTCTTGGCCTTGATGCCGAGGGCTAGGCCGATCGCGAGAATACCCCCGGTTGACGTTCCCGCAATCAGGTCAAAGTAGCGGCCAATCGGTTCGTCCAGGTCTTCTTCCAAATCCGCCAGAAAGGCCGCCGGTTGGGTGCCTTTGATGCCGCCACCATCGATGCTTAGGATACGTCTCATGATGCACCTCGCTTTTCGAGGGTTGGCTCAGCCAGCCCACCATCAGGCAGTCCGACGATGCTCTGAAACATTGGTGTCAGCTCGCCCGTAAACGGTATCTTCATGGCTGCTTCCTCGTTTCTTTGCCTGTTGAGCGTTTCTTGGCGTGACTTGAAGGTTTACAAATTTGCCTTCCGTTTGGCCTCGTGCTACAAAATAGGGACAAAAGGCCGCGCTTTCAAGCGTTGTAGTTTACAAAAAATCAATCATATGGGTGAAGTGTAAACCACCCACTGGGAGGACGCTATGATTGGCAAGAGACTCAAAGGAGCCCGGGCGGCATCTGGCCTTTCGCTCCGTGCACTTTCCGATGCCATGGATAACAAGGTGTCCGCTCAAGCCATAGGCAAGTACGAGCGCAATGAAGACATGCCCGGATCGGGCGTGCTGCTGAGTCTTGCCCGAGCACTCGAGGTCTCTGTGGATTTCCTACTGAGCGATGACGAGCTTGAGTTGGAGGGCGTAGAGTTTCGCAAGTCAGCCAGCTCGTCGGCCAAGGAGATCGCGACGATCGAAGCCAAGACGCTCAATATGGTTGAAAAGTACCTGGCTGTCGAAAGCTTGCTGAATCTTTCGAGCCAGGAGTGGGATGCCCCGCACGAAGCGCCATACTGGGTGACCGATGTTCGAGATGCCGAGGACGCGGCTCGCAACATGCGTGCCTCTTGGCAGCTTGGTCATGACCCGATTCCAATGCTTGCCGAACTCCTCGAGGAGCACGGGATCAAGGTGTTGTCTCTGGACGTTGATCGGATCGATGGCCTTGCGGCCAAAGTCCGTCGAAAAGAGCATCACTCCGCGCGGGTGATCATGATCAAGAAGAAGACCTGGTCTGAACGGAAGCGCTTCAGTTTAGCTCACGAACTGGGCCACATGGTTCTTAAGGTCGCCGAAGGGTGCGATTCAGAACGCGCCGCAAATCGATTTGCTGGTGCGTTCCTCGTTCCGGCAGAAGTGCTACGGCAGGAGATTGGTGCCCGCAGAACGGACATAAGCATTGGTGAGCTCATTAGTCTGAAGGATCGGTTTGGCGTCAGCATTCAAGCGCTGACGTATCGATGCAAGGATTTGGAGATCATCAACCAGGCAACATTTGCGCGCCTTTTCAAGGTCTATAAGCAACGAGGTTGGCGGGATGAGCCGTTCGAGGAGCCGAATTCCATTCCTTGGGAACGAGAAGAACCGGACCGCTTTCAAAGGTTGTGTTTTCGTGCCCTCTCCGAGGGGTTGATTGGGTTGTCTCGTGCGGCTGAGCTTCTCGAAATACGAGTAAAAGAACTGGAAGAACGTTTGGACCACATGGCATAGTCGCTGTGTGCAAGTTCTTGTTTCTGATACCTCCGTCATGATCGACATCGAGAGAGCCTCGCTGACAGCGAGGCTCTTTGACCTCCCCTATGATTTTGTTGTTCCAGATATTCTTTATGAAGCGGAACTTCTCGACTGGATGGGCCCTGATCTGATCGATCTGGGACTAAGAGTGGAAGAGCTCACGCCGGAAGAAACTGCACACGCGACTGAGCTGAAGCGGGCGAAAGCTATGCTATCGACGCCAGATGTCTTTGCATTTTGCCTCGCGGCTGAAAGGGGTTGGGTTCTTCTTACCGGAGACGGAGCACTCAGGGTTGAGGCGGAGCGCCAAGAAATCGCGATGCACGGCGTCCTCTGGGTCTTCGATGAAATGGAACGTCACGAGGTTTGTTCGACCGTCCTCCTCAAGTCGGGCCTCGAGGCGGTTCGTGATCACCCGAGATGCAGACTTCCCAATAGGGAAATCAATAGGCGCCTTGCGAGATACTAGCTTGTTTATTCGGCTTGCTGGAAGGAAATTGTTGCGAAGCTCTTCTTCGCTTTAGCCTTGCGGCCTCCCCCGCTCGGTACGCCAGGTCGCAGGGGAGAACGGCCCTTCGGTCCGTCGCGCATTCGGCCATGCGGCCTCACCGCGGCGTTGCGTCTGGCATCCCGGTTTGCCCGCCTCGCGAGCACGTCCCTCCCCGGCCGCTCCGCCGGATTGCGCTCTGGTCTGTTTTGCTTGAGCGCAAAACGATCCCGCCACTCCATCCGTCTCCCGCGTCCGGTCGGGCCGTTTGCCTGCTCGGGTCGGGCAAACCTACCGTCAAAACACACACACATGAGCGTGGAAGCATATCCTCCGGATGGCCCCCAAATCAGCCCGCGTCAAGGATCGCAAAACTTTTCGGCGAGGGCGGGGCCTGTGGCGCGGGGCGGTCCCGTGGGTGAGGGCGCGCATGTGTCGGGTGTTGTGCACAGAAAACTTTTGCGCCCGGCAAGCCGGCGGCTGCGCCGTCCCTGACTCGGGCAGATTCGGAAACCAGGCATTCGGCCATGCCCCCACACTCACGTGGTGGCCTTGCAACCGAACACTGGAGACCAGACATGGCTTACGACAACGCAAACACCTACGAAACCATCGAACTTTTCGGACTGACTGAAAAGGACGCGCAGCTGCCGATCCCGGAGGATCACGTTCTGACCGACCACATCGTCAGCGAGAGCTTCGAGGCTTTGCTCGGCCAGCTGCGCGGGACCGGGCTTGAAGCAGAAATCGAACCGCTGGCCCATGGGCTCGCGACGATCCTGCAGCGCCGCAAGGTGGCACTCGGCAAGGAGGTCGACCGCACCGCCGACAAGATCGGCGCGCTGGCAAAATCCCACGACGGATCGGAAATCGCCGAGACCGCTATTGAGGAGGCGCAAGCGCGCTTTCTGCAGCTGCGCGAAATTGTCGGCGCCATCGAGGTGATGAGCGAGGCGGCGGCGGAATCCTACGAGATCGAGACGGGCCACGCTTTCATCCCGGCAGCCGGATCGCGCGCAAGCGTCCGGGCGCAAGAGACCGGGGCGGTCTTCGAGGCGCGGCAGCTCCTGGAGCAGCACGACCGCGAGACTGCCGAGAAGTCGAAAGTCGAGGGGGTGCCCCTGATCGTCTCAGGCGCCACCGACTGGACCGATGTCGATGTGATCTTCAACACGCTCGACAAGGTTCGCGAACGGATCAAGCAGAACCGCAATCAGGAGATCTTCCTCTGCCACAAGGGTGGCAAGCATGGGGCGGAGATGATTGCGGCCCGGTGGGCCCGGGCACGCGGGGTCGCGCAGGCGCGCTTCGATCCGCGCTGGTCCGCGCACGGGCGGGCGGCACCGTTCAAGTGCAACGACGAAATGCTGGACGACAAGTTCGCGGCGACGGGGGTTGTTCTCTTCGGTGGCAACGGGGTCGCGCTGAACCTCGGGCAGAAGGCGGAAGCGAAAGGCCTGACGGTCATGCGGGTTGCTGACCCGGCGAAGAAGACTGCGCAGGATTGAAGAGAGGGGGTCGCGCTTGGCGCGGCCCTTTCGTCATGTCTCATGGCGCGTGCGGTCGGTCACGCGTGATCGGGAGCTCGCGGCGGCCAGCAGCGTCATCGCTCTACCCGGTCCGCCAGAGTACGGCCCATCCGCATCGGTACGGGCTGGGGATGGTGCGCACCTCACGCACATCGTCAGCGGCGCAAGACGCGAGGGGTCGAGACTTCGCACTTGAGGCTGAAGACCTGCAGGTCCCTCGGGGCGTGTTTCGGAACATCGGATCCACGCGGGCGGGCTCCGTCAGCACACCGGCCAGGCTCGGCGGGACGCGGACGCGGATGGTGGCGGCTGCGTGATGGCAAGGGTCATCCGGATCACTCCTTTTTGCTCATTGATGTGGATCGCACGGGGTCGGCCCGTTCGTACCCTCAGCTTACGCTTCGGCAAGCACAAATACGGCTTCCACGGCTGGCCGCGGACCCTCCGCATTTGCGCTTGCGACCGGGCCTCTTGCCCCCGTGCCGGGTGATCCCCATCGCAACAAGGAGTAACCCAAATGACCAACCACTACGTCGCTACCGTCCCCGTCAAGTTCACCGATACCGATGGCCAGGAGCGCACCCGTTTTCAGCGCGTGGGCGCGATGTTCCGCAACAACCGCAACGGGGACGGCTCGGAGTTCTTCAGCCTCAAGCTCGACTTTCCGGTCGCAGTCTCGGAGCTGGTGATGTTCCCGCCGAGTGCGAAAGATCCCCAGGACTGAATCCTCTGACGAGGATGAGCCGCCCCAGGACGAACTTGGGGCGGCCCTGTCCCTGTTCCAGGGATGCCGTCACCGGCGCGGTTGATCGCCTACAGCGACCTCCTCTTGGTGCCGGTCGCTGCGCGGTCAAGGGACGCACGCCCCCCGGAATGATCAGGCCGCGACAGACCGGCCAGTCAGCCTCAAGGGGGCCATCCACAAAAACCTATCGGCCAGGGCCTCCCGGTTTTTGCGGCAGAGATTTGGGGACCCAAATCTGGCCCTCCTTGACCCTGCCTGTCCGCCCTGTCGGTGGGGTTTGCGCCCGCCCGCGGTTCCGTCCGAACACATACGTGTTCGGCCAGACCCTCGGGCGGGGCTGGCGGACGGGACCCCTAGGACAGGTGGGTCGCCCGGTGGTGAGGGCGGCAGAGCCGCGTCCCTGCGGGCCGCGGGGGAAGCGGACACCAAGGCTGCCTGAGACCGAATGCGACGTAAGTATATAATTGACAGTTGGGTATATTATCGTAAGGTGGGGGCAGCCTTGGTGGAAGGTGGCAGGAAATAGGGGGTCTTTCTTCCGCATGTCCCGAACAAAACGCCTGACAGAGATCGAGAAGATGCAGATCGTCCGCGAGGCCGCGGAGGGTGTGTCGACGTCCGAGCTGGCTGAGCGTTTCGAGGTCACATCGCGGGCCGTGCGCTACGTCCTGAAAGCTGATGCCGAGCGCCAGGCCGATGCCGCGATCCCGGTCTCAGCAGTCAGTGTGAAGGTCACGGCTGCGGAGCTGGCGGCGCTCGACGAGGTGTTGGCGAAGGCGGGGATCGAGAGCCGGGCCGAGGGGTTGCGGCGGCTCATCCATGCGGCAGGTGGCGTGTTTGTCCCGGACGCGCAGATGGCGGCTGAGATGGCGCGCTATCGCGCCTCGCTGCACGAGGTCGGCAATGGGGTCGCGCAGATCGCCAAGCAGATGACGCAGGCCAACCGGCGGGGGCAGGGGGCAGGGGGCGGCACGAGTGCCGAGTTCACCGAATTGCGCCTTGCACAGATGCGCGGGCTGGCGCGGTTCATTCTGGATTCCGCTGACGAGATCGACCTGCTGCTGCGGCGTCGGCGCGACGTCATGCAGCTGGAGGCCACGGCCGCGCTGAGGGAGTTTGCCCATGCGGCTGAATGATGCTGTCCATGCCGTCACGGGCGAGGTCTTTCGGGATGGCTGGAGCCGCGTCCGGGGCTCGATGCAAGGGCTGCACGTGGCCAAGCAGACCCAGCTTGTGCGCGCGGCAGCAGGGCATCGGCCGGCGGTCTTCAAGGCAATCCGAAGCGGGGGCACGCACACGAAATCGCAGCTCGCAAACCAGCTCGATTACCTCACGACCAAGTCCACCCATATCGTTGACAGTAGCGGGTTCCTGGATGGCAAAGCGAAGCTCGAGGCGGATGACATCAAGGACCTGACCGAGCGTTTTGCCAAACGGTGGGATGCGGGCTTCAAGCCCAAGCTGGGCCAGACCACACACATGCTCATGTCCTTCCCCATCGGCACGCGCGGGGAGGATGTGCGCGACATTGCGACGGATGTGGCCGAGCGGTTCTTCCAGACCGACGAGGGGCATTTCGATTACATCATCGCGGTGCATGAGGACCGCGATCACCCGCATGCGCATCTGGTGCTGAACCGCCGCTCGCAAGAAGGCGAGTTCTTCTTCCTCGGCCGCAATCACCGCTTCAACTATGACGACTTCCGCCTCGCCATGGTCGAGGAGGCCGAGAAGTATGGCGTGCGCCTGGAGGCCACGCGCCGGGTGGATCGCGGGGCTGTACATTACCCAGCCCGGACCAGCGAGGTCTACGCCGCGAAAGAAGAGGGGCGGGCACCCCGCGAGCGGGAACGTGTGGGGGCCGACCTGACCCGGACTCTGGCGGAGATCGCCAACACCAGAACCGTCTACCATTCCCTCGCCGCGGAAGCCTCTCGGGAGGCCCGCGAAGATATTGCCGCAGCCCTCTTCCGCGCGGGCGAGGTGCTGGCGCGGGGCGGGCAGGTGGATCGAACAGGAGATGTGTATATGGCCGAGGATCAGAGCTTCGAGGACCTGAGAAGCCTCTACGCGGAAAAGCTCGCGCGGGTGCAGGGCATGATCGCCGAGAAGTCTGACGCGGAACGTCCCGTGCTGGAAAAGCGCCTCATCGAGATCCAGACGCAGGTCCAGCACATGCAGCCGCTCGGATTGCGTTCATCCACGCTATCAGACGCCCCCTCGGAGGGTGGGATCTATTCCGAGGCGAACATACAAGAGAGCCAGTTGGAGCGCCTCACTGAGCCACAACTGCGCTCACGGATTGATGCTGCGTTGCGCGGCACCGGGATCAGCACATCGGAAGTGGTGTCCCGGATCGAGACGGGCGCCTCAAATGCAGCGCTGGAGCATCAATGGATCGCCAATGATCTCTCCAAGGTGGCCGAGGCGCGGGATCTGAACCTCGAACGCCGCGCTGATCTGGAACAGGCGCGCGACATTCTCAACGATGTGCATGTGGAACTTGGCACGCTCTTGGAACGGGAGAACGTGCTGCGCCGGGACGGTGTTATGGAAGCGGAAGCGGTCAGCGAGCGGTTCCACTATCACGAGGGTGCGGTGCGGGAGATGGAAGGGACAATCCGTCAGGAGATGCGCGCCGAGGGTTTGACTACACAGCAGATCGAGGACCGGGACCCTGAGGTTGTCTCGCGGGCGGAGCGCCGGATCGAGACCGAGCAGCGCGCGTATCTCGAGGCACATCCGGATCTGCTCGCACGCCCAAGCGATGTGATTGACCGGTCCGAGCCCTACAGGGAGGCCATCACCGATGCTTCCCGCGCCAGCGAGATGACCCGCGAGGTCGACCGGATCATGGAGGGACGCGACCTCCGCACGTCCGTTGCGGATGCTGTCGCAGATGACTTGCGCGCGCGCTATCCGGACACGCCGTCGCACCTTGCCCGCGGGCTCGGTGCGACCTATGCGGCCGTTGTGGAGATACGCGACACGGAGGTCATCAATCAGGTCCGCCGCGAAACCGAGATGCGCGACGGGCTCGGTTCTGGCACGCGCGACGCACTCCTCGCAGCCCGCGGTGGGACTGCGCCGCAGTCTGACCGTGCCGACCGCCTTGCAGACGAGATTGCGCATGTCCTGGACCATGAGCGGGCGGGGGAGTTGTCCGCGCCCTTCGAGACCGAGGCGGAGCGCGACGCCTTCCGCGGTGAGATCGCGCGGGTGCTGGACGTTCGCCAACTAGACCGGCTCACATCCGGCGATGCCGATGCGCTGGACAAGGTTCTCGAGGACCGCCTTGACCGGCTCTATGTCGCCAAGGTCTACCTGCAATCGGATGCAGCGACGGCCAACACGGAGGCCCTGCGTCAGGTGGTCGATGATCTTGCCGACACCGAATACGAACGGCACCGCACCGCCGACGTGGATGGCGAGACCGAGCGGGGTCAAGTCCATTGAGCGCCTCCATGGGAAAAGCGCGGATCGCCACAGGGGTCATTCTGGTAACGCTGGTGACCGGGGCCATGGGCTATACCATCGCCTCGACGGTGCTGACCTACCAGGATCTGGGCTTTGGCGCCGAGATCGACTTCGCCTATATCGCGCAGAACTATCTGGCGATCCTCGACCGCCGCCCCGAAGAAGCCCAACTCATCCACCTGATCATCGGCAGCTTCGCCGCCGCCGGCCTGATGCTGAGCCTCGCTCTCTCGGGATCGGCCCTGACACGCTTTGGCCAGACCCATTGGCAGACCGCGCGCGAGATGAAGGCCAACGGGTTTTTCGGCGCGCCTGGGACAGGGTTCATCCTTGGCAAACTGGGGACGCCCGGCTCCCGCGCAAAATACATTTGCTCGAAAGCCTTCCCGCACGCGTTGATCGTGGCTCCCACGGGTCGCGGCAAGACCACGGGCTTTGTCATTCCGAACCTGCTGACCTGGCAGGGCTCCGCCGTGACGCTCGATGTGAAGGGCGAGTGTTTCGAGGCCACGGCCCGGCACCGCGCAGCCCAAGGCGACAAGGTCTATCGCTTTGCCCCCACCGATTGGGAGGGCCAGCGCACGCATCGCTATAACCCGCTCCTGCGCATCTATGAGTTGAAAGATCCCGCGCGCCAGCAGATGGAATTGCAGCTGCTCGCAACGCTTTTCCTGCAGAGTGACAACGATCGGGTGCAGGGGCTCCTCAAGGGCGGGATAGATCTCTTCGTGGCGGCAGGGCTGCTCGCGTTCCAGCGCAAGCGTCCGACCCTCGGTGAGATTTACCGCATCGCGGCTTCAGGCGGGAACAAGCAGAAGGAATACTTCGCCCGCGGCCATGAGGTGGACAACAGGGCCGCCAAGCTGATCTTCACGCGGCTCGCTTCCACCAACAACGACACGCTGACCTCTTATGTCTCGCTCCTGATGACCTCGGGGCTCGACCAATGGCAGAACCCTGCGATCGATGAGGCAACGGCGGTTTCGGATTTTGATTTCCGCACGATCCGGAAAAAGCCCTTTTCGGTCTATCTCGTGGTCCAGCCGCTGATGGTGAAGCCGCTTGCGCCGCTGATCCGGCTCTTCTTTTCCGATCTTCTCTCGGCCATGCAGGAAAAGGACCCAGGGCCGGATGAGCCTTGGCCGGTGATGATCATGCTCGACGAGTTCAATCGTTTGGGCAAGATGCCCATCGTGGTCGAGAGCATCGAGACCCTGCGGACGTATCGCGGTCACCTCGCCGTGGTTACCCAAACCATCCCCGCCCTAGATGAAATCTACGGCGAGAACACCCGCCGCGCGCTGCAGGGCAACGCGGGCGTGAAGCTCTACCTCACGCCCTCGGATGAGAAGACAGTCGAGGAATTGAGCAAGGCGGTCGGCAAGACCACGAAAACCGTCGTCACGCGCTCCCAATCCATCGGCAAGAACCCCTTCGAGGGCCGCAGCCAATCCACCCGGACCGAAGAAAGTTCACTGCTCCCCGAAGATGAGGCGCGCCGCTTGCCGCTCGATGAAATCGTCATGGTGATCGATGCGCAGATGCCCGTCCGTGCGAAGCGGATCCGGTATTTTGACGACCGGCTGTTCAAGGCGATCCATGATGCGCAGTCGGGGGAGTTGCCGTTTCCCGAACCGGGGGGAGGGGGGTCGCAAGGCACGCTGCCGCTGAGTATGCGCGCCATGCCGATGACACAGCCGCCAGACGGGTCAGGCGGATCCGAGGCCGCCCGCGAGGCTGCTGACGGCCAGTGGTCAGGGCAAACCGATGTCGCCCCAAAGAAGACAGCGCCTGTCGTTCAAGCTGTGATCGCAGAGGAACAACGACAGATGGAGATGGATTTTGCGGCGCAGGTGCGTTCTGATGATCCTATAAGGGAGGAGGGAGACGATCAGCTAAGGACCGCCGTGGATCGGTTGGGCGAGCTGGAGACGAATATGAGAGAATGGCTTTGAGGCGGTTGGTGTGTCTTTGGGGGAATGATATCTTGAAAATACGAAGGTAGAAAAGACGCAACAAGAACTGTATGGCAACACTTTCAGATACCAGTATCATGGTGCAAAAATATAACTGCACCGAATGGGCTGAATGTGGCTCACTGTGCTTTCTGTATTGAGGATATCCGGCGGTTTTTGGGAGTGAAGCAGACAGCATGTATTACCTTGATGGCCTGGCGAGCTGGCCAATGCGTCCGGAAGCCAAAGACGCACTCATAGAAGCACTGGCCCAACCCGGAAATGCGAACTCCAATCACGTTGCCGGCTGGCAGGCCAGCAGTCTCTACGAAAAAGGAAGAAGGGCAGTCGCTGATCTCATCGGCGCTGCGCCGAACGAGATATTCATAACCTCCGGCGCTACGGAGGCAAATGCGCTCGCGATCATAGGGGCTGCGCGCACCCTTGCGGGTCAGGTTCCAAGTAGAAACAAAATCATTCTGTCCGCGCTGGAACACGACGCGGTTCGACGTCCTGCAGAAGCGCTGCGCGAGCTGGGCTTCGAGGTTCCGGTGTGTCCTGTCGGAGCAAGTGGTTCGATTTGCCTGGAAAGTTTGGAAGCTCTTTTAGGCGAGACCACACTGCTCGTCAGCACGATGCTTGCAAGTAACTTGACAGGTGTGATCCAACCAATTGAAAAGATAAGTGAAATGGCGCATGCAGTCGGTGCGCTCATGCATGTCGATGCTGCACAGGCAGCGGGCAAGCATCCGATCGACGTATTCGATCTCGGCGCCGACTACCTCAGCTTGTCGGCTCACAAATTTGGGGGACCACAGGGTGTCGGTGCACTGTTCGTTGCCGCCAACGCCCCAAAGCCATCCGAGCTGACATCCGCAAGACCGTTGGAAGAGTACCTGAGCGGAACGCAACCTGCCGCGATGGTCGCGTCGATGGGCCGTGCAGCTGAGATATCGGCTCAGAACATGGCGCGAGAGTCCGTCCACAGCAGGGTTCTGATAACCATGTTCGAAGAGCAACTCTCTGGCAACGGATTGCGAGTGGAGCGGCTTTTCCCATCAAGTCCGGCGGTTCCCGGGGCCGCCGCATTCATTATCAACACGCCGGCGAGCTCAGATCTGATCGACAGTCTGAACACCAAAGTATGTCTTTCGAATGCGTCTGCCTGCCATTCCGGTTCTTTGCAGCCTTCACCGGTTCTTTCCGCGCTGCATCTCACTCATGACGAGCAGAAACGCTTCCTGCGCATAGGTGTCGGGTGGTGGCTTTCTGAAGACGATATTGGCTCGGCGACGGCGATCATGGCCGGCGCAGTGGAGAAAGTCCTCCTTGCTACTGGTGAGCTTCACCAGTAGCATAGGCTTATGGCCGATGTATTTGACAATTGGTCCGGCAAACCGCAATTCGCCGGGCACGAAACATTCCCGCTGCGCATCCTTTGGTTGCGCAAAGCATATGACGCGGTTCGGGGCGGCGCCCCGCTGACGGTGTTCAAGGACGACGAAGCCATCTCCCGGTTCGGCGTTGGCCGAAACATGGCTGTTTCGATGCGATTTTGGGCGCAAGCCGCGGAAGTAATCCAACTCGACGGCAAGGAGCTAAAGCCCGATGATTTGGGTGACCTGCTCTTCGGCGAGAACGGATTTGACCCTTTTCTGGAGCATCCAACCTCACTGTGGCTCATCCATTGGAAGCTTGCATCGGTACCGGAGCACACCACAACTTTCTACTATTGTTTCAACGGGTTATTTGGTCATGAGTTTCGATCGACGGATTTGGTGGATGCCATCGAGAAGTTGATCGAGCAAAAGGGATGGCGTGGTGCTCACAAGACCATCCAGAACGACGTCACGGTCTTTCTGCGGAGCTACTGCAGCCGACCGAGCGGGGCGATGGATGACGCTGCGGAACCCTTGCTGGCTGAACTAGCGTTGATCCAGGAAACTGGCTCGAGCGGATGGTACGAATTCTCGGTTGGCCCAAAGCCGAACCTTCACGACGCCCTCTTCGCCTACGCCTTGGACGCCTACTGGACTCGGGCGCACGACAACCGCGCGACGCTCGCTGCGGAATTGATCTGCCACGACGCCGGCAGTCCCGGACGGGTGTTCAAGATGGACGAAGACAGCGTCATCGAGCGGCTGATGCGGATCGACGAAAGCACTGGTGGTGCCTTCGTCTGGACGGATACGGCTGGCCTGCGACAGGTCCAACGCAATCGGCGTCCTCACACGGATGCTCTGCTGCATCGCGCATTTGGCGAGATCGCGCGCCGCGGAAAGGTTGCATGATATGGTGCCTGATACGCTCTCAGACAAAGTCAGACTAAACGGCCGGTTCGTGCGAAGTGCACGGATCGACATGGACCTGACCGGGACGCCGCCCCTTCAAGGCTATGTTCTCCAGGCCAGTACCGAAAAATCGCTCCTCGCGATGGCCGCATCGCTATCGGAGGGAGCACAAAGCGCTTTTACCTGGACCGGACCCTACGGCGGCGGCAAGTCGAGTACAGCATTGCTTTTGGGTAACCTTGTTGCCGGTTCCAAGGAAGGAAAGTCTCTCGCTCGGAAGATCGCCGGGCCGAAACTGTCAAAGGCAATTGAGAAAGCCTTCGATCCCCGCTTGGGCAATTGGGCTGTTATTCCGGTTACCGGAAGCCGTGTTAGCCTCAGACAGGCGGTCGCCGAGAAAATCGCAGAGCGATACAGGTGGACCCGCGCACAAAAGGAACGCGCGACCAAGAGCGACGGCCAACTCATCCAAGACATATCTGAGCACGCCAGTCAGGGACCAATTGTTCTGGTTCTGGATGAATTGGGAAAGTTCCTCGAAGCCGCGGCCGATAAAGACCACGATGCGCACCTCCTACAGGATCTGGCTGAGGTAAGTGCCAGAAGCGACGGTCGTTTCGTTGTGATCGGAATCTTGCATCAGGCATTTGAGGCATATGCGGACAAGCTCGCTTCGAGCGCCCGTCTCGAATGGGCCAAGATCCAGGGGCGGTTCCAGGATCTGTCCTTCCTTTCTGCAAGTGATGAGACGGTCAGGTTGCTCGGGCGGGCAATCGATACGGATGAGAACCCTGGCACAGCGGAAGCGCAGGCAAGAAGTTTGGCAACATTCGTCGCCTCAAATCGACCAACGGACGAAGCGGAGCTGACCGAGGCGCTTGCGCAGACCTGGCCTTTGAACCCGATTTGCGCCTTGTTGCTTGGCGGGATCACACGCCGAAGCTTTGGTCAGAACGAGCGCAGCATCTTCGGATTCCTGGCGTCCGAAGAACCCGGGGGGTTTCGCGAATTCCTTAAGTCGACACCGGCAACCTCAGGGGAAACCTTCGACCCCGATCGTCTCTGGGACTATCTTCAGTCGAACTTTGGTCTTGCTCTTGCGGCTGGTCCGTTGGGGCCGCAGATGACGCTCGCGGCGGAGGCAATCGAGAAAGCGAACGTGCTCGGAACCGACCTGCACGTGAGGCTGGCGAAGTCAGCCGCGCTCATTGAGATCTTCAAGAACGGGACTGGGTTGGCCGTCGACCAGGCTGCCCTTTTGATCGCAGTTCCGGGGAGCAGCGTCCCTGATATTACGGGTGCACTCGATGAGCTATGTGACTGGGGAGTTTTGCTTCGCCAGAAGCGCGTGGGTGGGTATGCGTTATTCTCCGGCAGCGATTTTGACCTCGATGCGGCTCTTGAGAGATTTGGCGGTCGGACCACCTCCTCAGATCTTTCCCAAGTCGCCGCAAAAGCCGGCTTCGACCACATTGTCGCTAAACGACATTACTTCGATTGCGGCGTATTGCGAACCTTTGCGTTGCACGTAGAGTGCCTGGGTGAGCACTTCGATCCAAATGAGTTCAAGCGTACCGTAGGTCGCAAGGCGTCGGCAGTTAGTGGTGTCATGGTGATGGCCATCGCGCCCCAAGACGCGCGCTCGCCAGACATCGAAGCGATGATGGATGAGATTGTTCGGATTCTAAGGCGTACGGGCGTCGTAAGCGCAGTCTCTTTGGTCGGAGATGGGAAGCGCTTGATCGAAGATGCAGGCGACCTGGCGGCGTTGGCTCAAGTTCAAAAGCAAGTACCTCAGATAGCCGGAGATAGGATCGCGCGACGGGGAATCCGTGCGCGTGAGGCATTGCTGCGCAATCGCTCGAACGTCGAACTCCAGCGCCTTATGCTGTCGAGCCAATGGCAAATCCTGGGGACAAACGACTCCGATATAGTGCTCTCTTTGTCCGCTGCGGCATCGCGCTTGGCTGACACTGCCTATCACTCGACACCAATCATTCACAGCGAACTGCTGCAAAAGGACAGACCTTCCTCGAGCGCTGCGGCCGCTCTTCGAGCCCTTAGCCATGCCATGGTGAAAAACCCGGATCAGAAAAACCTTGGCTTCGAAGGGTTTCCCGCTGCATTCGGTCTCTACCTCACAACCCTGACCCCGAATGGTCTGCACCGAAAATCCAAGTCGGGCTACGGTTTTGCTGATCCAGATAGGACCATGACCGGTGCTTCCCTGAAGCCAGCCTGGAAGGTTTTGCACTCGAAAAAGGAGCAGTCGCTGGCGGAAGTCTATGAGGTCTGGCGGGGCGTGCCCTTTGGCATGAAGATCGGCGTGATGCCGGTTCTAGCGCTCGCATTCATGCTCGCAAATCGGCAGACCTATGCTGTCTACCAAGACGGTCGCTTTGTGGCGGATCTCGATGACATCTTTGTCGACAGGATGCTTCAGGATCCTTCGGCCATTGTGCTGCGGCCCGCTGGACGTTCTGAGCACCATCTGGCGTTCTTATCCCGGCTTGCGGAAGGGCTGGGCCTGTCTGATGCATCTGCACTTACGGTTGCAAGCGCGGCCTTCCAGCGGATCGAGGCTTTGAGCGACTTTGCCAAGCGCACCAATCTCGTCTCTGCCGACACGCGAAAGATACGCGATGCAATCCGGCACGCAGACGATCCCGAAACACTGCTCTTCGAAACGCTTCCCGGCCTGAATATCAAAGGTGATCTAGTTGAAAAGACTGTCGCTGCGATTGAAGAGTGTGAGGCGGCCTATGATGGCCTCGCTAAAGATCTGCGGCAAGCGTTGGCGCATTCCATCGGAGTTCCGAGTGACACCTTTGCCGGAAGCCTTGAACGCGCAGAGTCCATCAAGGGATTGAGCTCAGACCTGAAGTTCGAGGCTTTTGCGGCGCGTGTTGGGGAGATTGAAGCCGGGACCGGCAGCCTGGAGGCAGTGGCCGGAACTCTGCAGCCGAAGCCCATGCGCGACTGGTCCGACCGCAACCGCGAAGGGGCTTTGTCTGAGGTAGCAAGGCTTGGGCGCCGCTTCAGGCAGGCCGAAGCCGTGGCGTTGATGCGCGACCGAAAATCAAACACGGAAGCGATCGCTCTCATTGTAGGCGTGGATCCGAAGCAGCCGCCAATCCTTCAGAGTTTCGAACTCAGCGAAAACGAAAAAGAAACTGCAAGCAAGCTTGCGGACCAGATCATTCGGAATCTTGGCCAAAGTGAACATGGGCATGAACTCGCGTTGGCCGCTCTCGCTCGGGCTGTTGCGGCGCTCACCGATAATATGGACAAGATTGAAACATGACCAACGAACGACACATTCTCGGGATATCGGGCGGCCGCGATAGTGCGGCCTTGGCCGTCTATATGCGACAGAACCACCCAGACATCGACATGGAGTACTTCTTCACCGACACAGGGAAGGAACTGCCAGAGGTCTATGACTTTCTGAACAGGCTCGAGGGGTTCCTTGGCAAGCGGATCAATCGGCTGAACCCAGATCGGGATTTCGATTTCTGGCTGGCGGAGTATGGGCATTTCTTGCCGTCGGCCAAGACCCGTTGGTGCACACGGCAACTAAAGCTGAGACCGTTGAACCTGTGGCTGCGTGACGACCTGGAAAAGGGCGTAGTCGTCCACTCCTACGTTGCTATCCGGGCCGATGAACCAAATCGGACTGGCTACAAGTCACAGCATCCAAACATGTTGGTGCGCTTTCCTCTTCGGGACGCCGGCATCGACAAGGCCGGTGTCGTCGATTTGCTGAAAGACACTGACATCGGCGAGCCAGAATACTATCGCTGGCGGTCCAGGTCCGGATGCACCTTCTGCTTCTTCCAGCAGAAGATAGAATGGGTGCGCCTGATGGAAGAGCACCCCAAAGCGTTCGAAGAAGCACGTGCATATGAAAAGACGGCTGAGGAACATGGATCCCCGTTCACCTGGAGCGATGGTGAAAGCCTAGACGACCTCGCCAAACCTGAACGTGTTGAGGCGATCAAGGCGGACTACGAAAAGCGCCGGGCCCGCGCCATGCGCGCCGTGCGGCCCAACCCACTGTCAGCGCGCTCCGAGCCGTCGATCGACGAGATTTTTGGTGTCTTTGAGGGAAATTCATGTGTTGTTTGTCACAAATAGTCTCCAGGCCCATTAGCATATAGATTCGCGGCACGGTGCTTCGACAAGGGGCGAGAAAGGCAGTATTTGTTTAAAGTAACGGCAAGAACAGTTTTGGAACTCGGCTCCGAGCTTATCAGTTCGGACGTGATCGCGTTTTATGAACTTATCAAGAACGGGTTTGACGCGCGAACCGAGAACGGCGTTGAGGTGCGCTTTGATGTTGTGCTTGGTCTGCGAAGCTTCAGCTCGCTTCGCAATCGCTCGAAAGAGCAAGAAGTCCCGCTGCAAAATCTCAAGGAGCGTTGCCTGTCCGAGCTGAACTCAGCTGCCACAACGATCTATGACAAAGCGCAAAAGTTGATTGCTGCCGCAGACTCTTATGATCAACTTTCTAAAGCGTTGAACGAGGTCTATTCGCTTAACACGATCCGCGTCATTGATACTGGCACTGGGATGTCGGCGACGGATCTGGAAGACAAATTTCTGGTCATTGGTACACCCTCACGAAAGATCGCCGTAGAGAAGTCCGTTGCCGAAGGGCAGAAAAAGCCTGATTTTCTCGGCGAGAAAGGCTTGGGTCGGTTGTCAGCAATGCGATTGGGTGGAACGCTCTCTATCGAAACCGCGCGAAAGAAAGACACGAAACTCAATCACCTATCGATCGATTGGCGGGCGTTTGAAGACGTCAATAAGATGATCGAAGACATAGATATCAAGGCAAGTACGTCTGGCGCAAAGCGATCGCCAAACTACTCCGGAACTGTTCTTACTATCTCAGAGCTAACATCCGATTGGAACGAAGGCCGGATCAAACAGTTGGCCGCTGAAGATTTTGCTTTTCTGACCAATCCCCTTGCAGATAGCAGAAATCGACCACGAATTGCATTGGTATGGAATGGTGAGCGCATCCCAGTTCCTATGCTTGGAAAGAGCTTTCTCAAGCTCGCCCACGCTAGCATTTGGGGGGCATACACGTTAGGAGAAAGCGGACCCCAGCTTACCCTGAACTTGAAACTCAGAGAGTTAGGTTTTGAGCACCCAGTTGTCGAAGAGGAGCTAAGGTTCGGGGAGAAGGACCTGTTTGCAATGATACGCGGCCGGGACGAGGCGATTCCAGAGGATGCGTTGACTGACTTGGGTCCATTCACCTTCGAGGCGCATTGGTACAACAGGCGCCGTGTTAAGGCGGAGGGTGGGATGGATCGCGAGCAGATCCTGAAGCTACACCGTCAATGGACCGGGATCAGAATGTATCGCGATGACTTTCGGGTCTATCCGTATGGGCAAGAGAAGGATGACTGGCTCGGACTTGATCGTGAAGCTCTTATGGCTAGAGGATACCTCCTCAACAAGATTCAGCTTGTCGGTCAAGTCGACGTCAGTCGAAGCGCGAATCCCGGTCTCGTAGATCAAACCAATCGGGAGGGCCTGAGAGAGACCCACGAACAGCAAGCGATGCTGAGGATTGTTCAGTTCTCTATTCAAGACCAATTGCGCAACGCGATGAGGCGTGCGGAGACCAAATACAAGACCAAGCGTGCAAAACCAGTGGAAGCAAAGACAGAGATCGCAAGGCTCGAGACGAGAGCGCAGAAGGCAATCAGCAATTTGCGTTCAGTAACGACCAACCAAGAACGCGAAACGATAGAAGAACTACAACAAACATTGCTCGAGCTGACGGAGCTCGCAAAGATCTTGAGAGAACGTAACGCCGAGGTCGAGGGCGATGCGAAGCTAATGCAAGACATGGCCGGCATTGGACTACTGGTCGAAATCGTCGCTCACGAACTCGCACGCACCTCAGAGCATGCTTTGGAGCGCATTCGGGAAATTCGAAGCACGGCAACGTCGGACGAAGTCGTAACAGGCTTGGATGGGTTGGCGGCTTCGATGAAGAGCATTCACAAGAGACTGCGCATTCTGGACCCATTGAGTGTAAGTGGGCGACAAGCACCCGAGACTTTTTCGCTTACCCAGCTCATCAGCGAGACCCTTGAGGATCATCAGACTCAGTTTAATAGGCACGAAATTCATCTCAAGTATGAACCGCCAAAAGACCGCTTCATGACCAAGACGGTCAAAGGCTATGTTGTGCAGATATTCGAGAACCTACTTGCGAATTCCGTCTACTGGTTGAGCCTAGAAAAAGAGAAGTCGCCTCTGTTCGAACCTCAGATCAGTGTCAGCATTGTCGGCTCTCCGACCAGAATCATATTTTCTGACAATGGCCCGGGGATCGACCCTGAACATAAAGATCGCATCTTTGATATGTTCTTCTCCTTAAAAGAGAGCAAGAAACGGCGCGGCCTAGGTCTTTACATCGCCAAGGCCAACGCCGTCGCAGCAGGTGGATCACTCGAGCTACAAGAGGAGCCGGTAAATGATTTCGGGCGCCTGAATACATTTGAGTATTGTATTTCGGAACAAACCTAATGGATATCCAACATAACGGCGTTGCTACAGCAATAATTGTCGATGACGGCGTAGATCCGTCACCCCTAGTGTCCGACCTTGGAAATGTGGATGATGAATGGTCGGTTTTCTGGGCTGATTTGACAGCCGAGGACAAAGCGTTGCTCGATGAGATCTACCCCGAGCACAAGGATCTCGATGCGGAAGCGCTGATCAAAGACCAGACCTTCGTCACGCTAGCGTTTGAACGACGGGAGGAATTTTCTGGTAACGCTCTCGGCAACGTGTTTGAGGCATTCCTCGGAAATCAACAGCAAGTCCGGAAATTCATCGACGCTGCGGCCGCGAAGCTTGATGGCATCGGCTTGAAAGTAAGCGAAGTCGGTAGGGATTTCGTTACCGCTGCAAAAGAGGCCGATCTTATTATTGTCGATCTGTTTCTTGGGTCTGAGCAAGCGGAGGGTGATAAGGAGCGATCCATCAGCGGCTTGAAAGAGATCTTGAAGGATCGGGCCGGCAACCCGCCTATGGTGATATTGACCTCTGCACACAACAGCCTCCATGACCTTCGCCATGAGTTTCGCGACAAGACGGGGCTACTGGCGTCCGGCTTCAGGACCATCAAAAAGTCGGAAATCGAAGAGGACGGGCTCCTTGAGCAGCTTGTCTTCGAATTGTCCGAGCATCGAGGAGATGCGCTGAAGCTGTGGGCGTTCCTGAAATCCTGGGAGACCGGCATCTCACAAGCGCTGCAACGAGCGCAAAGTGAAGTTCGGAAGCTCGATCTCGAAGATCTTTCTCACGTGAAACAGATGCTATCGTCAGAAGGAGTGCCATTGGGTGGCTACATGGTCGATATTATGGATGCAGTGCTGGCACATGAACTGGAGGCGGAACAAGGCGTTATCGACGCGGCGATCGCGCTCAACTCGCTAGAAGCGACGTCCTTTCCCCCGAATTCAATCACGGGAAACAAGAACACGCTTGAGGTTGTTCGTAAGACACTGTTTGTAAATGAAAAAAGAAGGCAACTTGATCCGAGTGGCGGCTTTCCAGTGTCCTTGGGCGACATCCTTGCGATTTCACCAGACGCTGACGGGCCCGATGTTCGGAACGGCACAATTTTCGAGGGCGAAGAGCGACGCGTCTTCCTCGTACTGACGCCTTTGTGCGACCTTGTGCGGGATCCACCGAAGGCCAAGCGTGTCCTATTGCTCGCAGGCACCTTTCACGATCACGGGGCGCTCAGCTTCAAAGCTGTAGCCAATGGAGTCCATACCCCTGTCTTGGATCTGAATGAGGAATTGCGCGGTATCGTTAAATGGGACTTGAAGCATATCGAGACGATTGGGAGCGACGCGCTCACCAATCTTCTGCCGCCGCACGGCTCGTGTTTTGTCCCTGCGAGGTTGAAGGAGCATACGGCAATTGCGCTGCAGCAAAAGTTACTCAGTGACTTGGGTCGGGTTGGAGAACTGAAAACCATGCCATCGATGTTCCCGATTCGGTGTGTGGTGTATTTCACGAACAGCCACCGCGAACTTGTGCCATTGGCAACGAACCTCGATGGAATTCTGGTAGGTGAGAGCTCTAATAGGCTCGCGTTCGACGCTGCGCACAGGTTTGGCTTTATGAAAGAGGTCCGGGCGGCAATCGCAGAGGTCTACGAAACTAGCAGGGCGAAACTCCAATCGACCTTGGCTCCAAGCGCGTTGGACGCTCTGTTCACAACGGGTGTTGAATACAAGTCAGATGCCAAGCCGAAGCCCTGCAAAGTACCGGGTGATGGTGCGAGCGTCGAAATTGGCAAGATCATCATCAACGAATCTGCTCAAGACGCCTTTCAGGATGTCAACCAACATCAGGGAGCCGGTTTGATCTTCGAACTGAGTGAAGGACCAGCGAATGTCTAGTTCAATGGATGGCAACGCTACCCGGAAGAAATGGTTCGGCCCTTGACCAAGACTTCTTGGCCTACCTCTATTCGATACTGCTCCGGAAAGAAGTGCATCATCCATTGTTTGAGAATTCTCCAGGCGTCAGTCGGACCAATCATTGATGACTCATCGATATACTCTGCGATCAGCTCCGCCGCCTGAGTATCAGAAACCCCTGAACTGCTGGCAGAGACCACTTTCTGGACGACTTCCAGCTGCTGGAGCCGATCTGCAACGTACTCTAGGAACTGTTCCTCCGAGTAGCCTTTGGGCGGGCCTAATGTTCTCAAATCGCGCTGCGCGAATTCGTAGGCTGACCGGACCATTTTTGCCTCGTCAAGCTCGCCGGTATATACCTTGAATAGACGTTGTGGCGATGGGCAGAGGGGTATCCATCGAAAACTCGGATCATCGTCGTGCTCAACATCGATCGAAGTTATCTTCGGACGCTGAGCCGCCAACTCTGCGGCCTGGTGCGCGATCTGATCACGCAGTTCGGCCGTCACCGGAACGCAGCGGCTCATTAGCGATGCTTCCCATGCCTGGAGCTCATGTTGGCTCATATCTAGCTCAACAAGTAGTTCGAGATTGGTCGGGAGACGCCAACCAAGTGCTCGCCCGGTCAGATTTGCGGACCCAATGAGACAAGACTGGTCGGACCGGAAGAACTTGGCGTGCAGGTTTGACTGTCTCCAAAGCTGCGCTTTCGCGCGATCGGCGATGACGTCGAAGATCTCCAAGTCACATACACCGTCCACGATATCTTCGGGCCGCCACCGCGTTACGCAGTCTATATGCGGCCCTGCCGAAATCGGGATGGCGTCCAATACCCGCTGTAGTGCATCGACCTTAATGAAGGGCGCAACGAGGACGACTCGCTCTTTTGCCGATGACACTAGTTCCAGCAGCTGGTCGCCAAGCATCTCACCCGGCATTAATCATCCTCGCCATCGTCGAGGAAGAACCGGGTCATCTTGCCCCACTCTTGACGCATGTCCGATAGGCGTTGCTTGTGCCTGACTTCTTCCATTTCGTAGCGAGCCCAAGCCGAAAACACGATGCGCAGTGTGTCCGAAGCCATGTGTACGCGGTCGAGCAGTTCCTTCTCGGTATCTTCTTCTGTGTCCGGGTTCAGCGCTCTCACCAGGTTGTCGTAGAACGGATGGTTGGAATTGAAGATAACGTTGGTGACACCACCTTGGACTCTCTCCACGTTGAAGAACGCATAGCCTTCCATGGCTTTCTCGAGGAAAGCGACCTTGCGCTTTCTCGTAAGGATGGCGTCAGCAATGGCTTTGGCGACGTCGTCGGGGTAGTGCTTGTCGTCCTTCAAATCGTCTTCATAGGCATCCCGGTCATCTGCTCCGAAATCCTCCGTGTCTCCTGGCGTCTCATGTCCCTCGTCCGCACGTTGACGGAATTTCGAGGTGACTGTGTCTTCTACGCCTGGCTCTTCGTGACGCTTGCGACCGCCCGTGCTTCGTGTGCCTTTCGTCTGCTGTTCTGTTCTTTTCCTCAGTTGCGTGATCTGTTCCCGGATGTGCTCGACGATAGGGATTAGGAGCGCCCGCGGGTCACCTTCGCTGCTTGCTCGTTCAATGAAAGAGGAGCGGCTTTCATTCTCTTCTGCGTCGGCCTTCCAATCATATTGCGCCAGCTGCGAAAAGATCGTCGCACTTTGCTTGTTGTTCGTTACACCGAAGATTTCGTCGAGCGTGGCAGGGAATTCGACCTCTGCTCCCCACCATCGTTCCGTGGGGTCATAGCTGTTGGTCCAAGATGTATCCAAATCGAGTTCACGACCCTCTCGAACAATTGAAAGGCCTAGGTTCTTCATGGCATGTTTGCCGTACGGCTTTGATCCGCGATTCAGCCCGTCATCAGGCACCGTCTCTGGTTTGGCCCAACTAAACCTGACGAAGACTTTATGCTGCTTGCCTCCAAAATCGATTGTGAACTCTTCGTCGTTCTCGCCCCAACGCTGAAACATCGGAACCTTGTCAAAAGGTTCGGGAGTGGAGGAGTTCGGCATGAGGTAGAGGGGATCATTGACAACCGCTAACCTTCGGCCGGTGTTCCCACCCTCTTCGACCCGAACGAGGTGAATGGCGACACGGCCATCGTTAATGAACTTGCGATACATCCTGCCGATGATCGCCTCGGTATTCCGCAGGGTCGCCTCAGCGCCTCGCCATGTAAGTCGATACTCTTCAAACCTGGACCAGACCACGAGTGTACCGGAGGTCCCCAAGATTTCGGACCGTTCGCGCCATTTGGTGGGCAGGGGTGAAGGAGCTGGCGGCGGCACCCGATCTTTCACACCGCTTTGAATGTCAGTGACATCCAGATAGGAATGAATGGCGTTGTCCGGCCCGTTCGTCCAAGTCCAGACATCCAAACGGCGACATTGCGAAATTGACGAGTTTGGAAGTCCCATGCCGAACCGTCCAATGCCAGCTCGATCATCCAGGTGAGTGCCGTTTCCAAACTGCAGTGCGATGGCCAATGTTCGTGCGGACATGCCCTTGCCGTTGTCGATCGTGCCGATCTCTTGCAAGCGAAGGCGCTGCTGAGAATTTACCTGCTCGTACTTCTCGATACAGATGAGCTCAACTTCACTGGCGTCAGCCTGAATTGAGTTGTCGATCAGCTCTGCGAGTGCGTATGCGGTATTTCGATACCCACTATCGCGCATCGCTTTAACGGCGAGTTCCGGTGGAATAATGAACCCGGACTCAGTGGTCCCGTCGCTAACAATTTCTTTCATTCCAAACATCTTCCCAATTGCAGAAAGCGTCAGCTACATCTCCGAAGCCGTGCATTTCAGTATCCGTCACCGAGACAATCTCTGAGGTTTCATTTCCCCCAGCTCTTACACCTCGCGTAGCCCGGCCCACCATTTGGCTATAGAGAACCAAGGATTTGGTAGGGCGGGCAATGATGGCCGCACTCGTTTGCGGTGCATCGAATCCAGTTGTGAGAACGCCATAGTTGAACATCACAATAGGTTCTGGCGCCTGGCTCTTGAAGCGTCGAATTGCCCGTTCGCGAGCCGCCGGAGCGGATTCTCCGGTGACGACAAGTGCTTCAGTGCCCCGTGCGACCATGATGGCTGCCAGCATCTTGGCGTTGGCAACCGATGGGGCGAAGACAATGACCCGGCGATGGGATGACACGAGATTCTCGCACTCTGAAATTATCCTGAGGTTTCTTTGTGTGCTTTGACCTAGTCGCTCCAGAACGTCCCCCGGCACATCAATCGCCTGTGACAGGCCCTTCATGTCCTCTTGTGACAAGTCGAGTCCGGCCTGCACGTTCAGAGTTCGGAAGTGCGGACGGGCAAGATAGCCTTCTTCCATCAGATATGTGACCGGGTCGGGGTGGCCTTCGATTTCCAACATTACCTTTTCACGACCGAAGAATTCGGAGAGCTTTTCGTCTTTGCTCAAATCATCCCAGGTTCGTCCGGGAGTGGCCGTAAGGCCAAGGAGACGCGTCGTCGCCCGTTTTGTTGCAAGGGCATCAAGAACAGAGCGATATGTTGGAGCGATCGCTTGGTGTGCCTCGTCGATGATCACCAAAGATACCCGGTCAGCCAAAGTGAGCAGATCATTCACCGAGTTCTTTTCCAATGCTGACATTTTACCTAAGCCAGCGACAACTAGCCCGTCCTTGGCGTTGGCAAGATCGACAGGCTTGTTTCCCCAAAGCCGCCAAAGCCCGACATCCCTGTTGCCAAGGAAGCGCCACGACTTCTGAAACTCATCTGCGGCTTGATCGAGAAGCTCTATGTTCTGGGCGAGCCATACGACCAGTGTCGGTTCACTGGCGCTCAGGTGCGATCCTACGAGGTGCATTGCGGTACGTGTTTTTCCTGCGCCTGTTGGCATGTGCAGGACACCGCGGTGTGGACCTTGGGAGAGCATTCTTTCGGTTCGCCTTGCGGCCAACCGTTGATGCTCGAACAGCCCGTAGCCGACGTGAGCGCGATCGTTTCCTGGAAGCCGCGCCCCTGGAGCAGTCGGGTCGTCCACGACCCCAAAAAAGGAAAGCAATGCTGGGAGGTTTTCAGCGTTCGAAGCAAGCGTCAATGCATTATCGAAAGGGTTTCGCCCGGCTGGAGTGCCGAGTTTTGTGCACAGCTCACGCGCTTTCTTTAGAGGCATTAAAGAAATCAAAGCGTCGCGCGACACGTCGTTCTGTAGCGTCTCGGTAGGATCCAACATGTATACTGCCAGCTCGGTCAACTTTTCTGACGTGCTGAAACCGGGTTCCAACCCATCCATAATGTCGAGCATTTCGTCAGGAAGAAGGGCTTTAACTCTCCCAGGCTTCGCCAGCCGTAGGAGTTTGGAGAATGCGAGACCCGGTGAGTCCAGATCAATGTCTGCATCAGGTGCCATGGTCTGCTCGCGGCCCTCTCAATCGTTCTTGAACAATTGCTGGCAGGTTACGTTGGTTCTGAATAACGCGCCACCTTGAAAGCAGAGTTTGCTTCTGCTTGCTCAAAGAACGCCTGTTGCGACGGATTAGCACGCTTTCGAACAAGACGGTTGGGTCAGACGCGTGAGGCAAGCCGGTCGACTAGATTGTCCTTACCGTTTGCCTAACCTCCTCAACCTTGAAAGCTGCGCCAGCATTCGGGCTCCTGTGCCGGTCGCGTTGCCGGTGGGAGCTGCGGTTGGCCCGCCTGCAGAATTGGGTCGGCTCGGCAACGCTTGGACACCAAAGAATTGTCGCGCGCGTAGAGCTGCGTATTCCGCACCTGTCGCACCTCCGATGGCGTATCGGTTGTAGACTTGTTGGCTGCCTGCGAGTCCTCGTGCAAAGGCATAGCTGCCTCCAAAGCCGGCTGAGAGCGCTGGTATCATGATGTTTCCAGAAATCGCCCGAACCAGGAAGGGCGTTGCAATGATGAATCCCTTTGCCATCAGAACCATCATGAAGAACGGGATGAGCGCGCCGATGTTGGAGGCGCCTTCCGGGTCGCCCAACTCAGCAAGAAGCGCACGCGAGACACCCGTGATGGTCGCGAACACGCCCGCAACTACGATCGGATACATCGCGAAGGAAATCAGCGCGGATAACCAGCGCGCGAAATAATCCTTGGTCGCTTCAAAGAGGGTCAGGAAGATCATGACCGGCGCAATCCCGATCAGAAGAGCGATCATGAGCCGAGACGCAACGACAATGAATGCCGCCAAACCACCGAGGATCGAGAGCAGCAGAACGCCCAGGGTGTCCAACAGGGCACCGGCCATCCAGTTCAGTTCAGACCCCGCAGCATTCAGATAATCGCCGAGCGCTGCAATCAGGTCATCGAACTCCTCAGCAAAGGTACCGGACGGTCCGGGTGATCCGCCGCCGACAGACGCCACAAGCGATCCTGCAATGCTGTCGATTCCATTCAAGATCGCTGCAGCAAGGATGTTGAACTGGACCCAGTTTGTCGCGAAGACACCTATCAACCCCACTTTCACGGCGAGCCCAAAGGCCGTGCGCCCGTCCATCGCTCGATATTGGTAGATCGTGTTGATGAAAACCAGGATGACAACGAGTGTCGTGCCGAGTACGAGCATCGTCCCGACTGTTGCGGCAACCGCGCCAAATTGAGTCTCGGCAGCGGTATTGAGATATCCTTCAGCCGTTTCCACGAAGTAGGTGACGACGCTCATGGAACCCTACCAGTTTCCAGCGGCTTGGCAGATTGGCATGGCTTCGCGCCGAAGCTCATTTGCCTGCTGTCGGTAATCTGAAGTCGCTTCCACGATATCCCAGTATTCAGATGCGGCGAAATGCTCGACGAAGACGCCTTCGGCTGTCTCCCAAGAAGGATACCGCGTTGGACATTCACAGCTTTGGGCTTCAACGATGCGTTGCATGCTTTGTGCCCGGTAGATTTGCTGAATCAGCAGCCGTTTGTGGCCCTCGCGTACATCGATATCTTTCATCCACTGTGGCTCTGGAGGCTGGTCGGAACAAACATCTGGCTCGTTGTCGAGCGTTGGGATCAGGTTCCGTTCAGCGACGCCAGCGGTTGCGCCAAGAACGACGAGCAGGCTTCCGATTGCAACGGCTCGCATCATTCTAATGCCGCCTTCTTACCAGCAGTCTCGCGCTTCAAGAACGTGGTGTAGCCGTAGTCACCTGCCTCGGCGGTGATGACTTCCCACCCCTCCGAGCCGCGCTCATTTAAGGCACTTCGCAGCGCGTCGTAGTCCTTTTGCTTCTTCACCTGAAAGGACAGGATATCGTATTCAAAGGTTTTCATTGGGAAGCTCCGATCTGGTCTGCGCCGGGGAGGTAGAATTCGGTGATGCCGCGTTTGCCATCATGGCGACCGGCCTGGATGATTACGTCGATGGAGTTCTCGATGTACTGGATCATGTCGGCATAGGTCATCGGGATCTCGGTCTTGAGTGCGGCGATGGCCAGACGCTGCACGGCAAGTTGCGGGGTTTCTGCGTGCAGCGTGGTCATTGAGCCGCCATGGCCAGTGTTGATCGCCTCGAGGAAGGTCATGGCTTCCTTGCCTCGCACCTCGCCCAGGATGATCCGGTCGGGGCGCATGCGCAACGTTGCGGTGAGCAGCACATCGGCGGTCTGGAACTCCGCATCGCGATTGGCGATGAGGGTCACGGCATTGGGCTGGGTCGGCAGAAGCTCGGCGGCTTCCTCGATGGTGACGATGCGTTCCTCGGATGGCACGTGCGAGAGGATCTTGCGTGCAGCCACGGTCTTGCCGGTGGAGGTGCCGCCAGAGACGATCATGTTAAGCTTGTTGTCGACGCAAAAGGCCAGCGCATCGTCGATCACGCCCGCGGCCACCACTTCGCGCAGTTCGTGGGTTTTCTCGAGGCGGAGTTCTTCAAGCTTGCGTTCCTTGCCAAAAAGGAAATCAAGCGCAATTCCCTCGAGCGGCAGGCTTGAGAAGAACCGAAGGCTGATCGACATGGCCGAGAGCACGGCAGGCGGGGTGATGACCTGTGCGCGGATCGGACGGCCCTTGTAAGTGATCGAGACCGAGACGATGGGGCGGTCCTTGCTCATCGTGGTGTTGGCAGAGGAGGCGATCTGGTTGCCGAGGTCCTTCACTTCGGTTGCTGTCAGCTTCTGGTCCAGCTTTCTCATGAAGTGATCGCCCTGGAACTCGCCCCAGCAGGTTCCGTCTGGGTTGATGCAAATCTCGATGACATCGTCGCGGGCGGCGGCGTCGATCCGGTCGAGCGAGGTTTGAAGATAGCTCAGCGACATGGGCTCAGAATATCTCCAGATCGCGATCGACCATGACCGTGACGCGGGCGCCCTGGTCGACATAGATGACCGGGCCGATCGAGAGGTAATCGCCAATCACACTGTCCGTGGCATCGGCAAGATCATCGCCCACGTCTTCGAGCACATCCGCGGCGGTTTCGTCCTGCACATTTGCAGCGGCTGCACTAGGCGCGGCGGAGATCAGTGAAATCAGCGCGGCCGAGCCGAAGCGCTCGTCAAAGCGCGTGTCGACAAAGCCGGTGACGCCGGAGCGACCCAATTCATCGCCCCCAAAAGAACTGATCTGGATGGTCTGGTTGTCGGGCAGAATGATCCGATCCCAAGCGATCGTGACCCGGCGCTGCGCGATATCAACGCCCGAACGAAAGCGCCCGATGAGGCGGGATCCACGCGGGATCAAGAGCCGAGAACCGTCGAAACTGAACACGTCTTCGGAAACAACGGCCCGGGTCTGGCCGGGCAGAGAGCTGTCGAGGGCGGTTTCCATGACGGCCTGGATCATCGTGCCCTGGATGATCGTGTTGGAGGGGTTGGCGATGACCTCAGCTTGCGTCACCGAAGTGGGCAGCGCACCATTCAGCACAAAATCCGTCACTTCCCCAAAAGTCCGTTCGGTCAAAGCAGTTTCATTTGCGCCTGAGATGCCGCCAAAGGCGATGGTGGGCGAGGTGATGCGGCGCTCCTGAAACGCGCGCTCCTCAGCAGCGCGGCGTTCAAGTTCCGCGAGCCGTCGTGCTTCTTCCTCGCGGCGCAGCCGTTCTTCTTCCCGCGCGCGCAACTCGTCCTCGGTGGGCCCGGTGGGTGCGGGGAGGGGGCGGTTGGCCTCGAGTTGGGCCAGTTCCAGATCCATGCGGAGTTGCTCAAGGCTGCGATCCCGCGCCGTCAGTTCGTCCTGGAATCGTTGCTGTGCGGCTTCCGAGGCGGCTTGGAGCGCAGCGATCTGAGCGGTCAGCGCGTCGATCGCCTCTGCGGCGGCGGTGTCTTCCTCGACGACCGGTTCAGGGGCGTTGCGCAATTCCTCGATCTGGGCCTGAAGGGCTGCGAGCTGTGCCAGAAGCTCAGCATTGGGCTCGACCGGATCGGGTGCGACGAACACAACCTCGGGCTCGGGCGGGGGCAAGGTCTCGATGGCGCCGAACCCGTCGCCTTCGTTCTGGAACACGTCCGGCGTGGCCGTGGGAAGGACTTCCTCTTCCTCGGGTTGGGACATGAGATAGAGCAACGCACCGCCCGCGCCGATCACGAGGACGACGACCAAAGCGAGCAGCGGTGAGCGCCGTGGGGCAGGGGGCGAACCAGCGCCCTTGCCTTGTTCTAGAGCAGCGAGGCGTTTCTCGAGGTCTGCGTTTCCAGTATCGCTCATGAGCCTACCCCCGCAGGTGGGGTGGCCTCGATGCAGACCACCTCCTCCCCGATCCGCAGCACCCATTGTCGGTTCACGCCTGAAACCCGGATCACGCTGTCCTCGGTGGCTTGCGTGTTGACCGTGCGCTCACGGCCATTGGCGTAGCGGAAGATCGCAGGCACCGGCGCGTTCCGCGGAAATTCGAAATACGTAAACGTCCCGTCATCCCAGACACGGGTGGGGGTGAACTCGGTCCGCGCGCTGGCACCGTAATTATAGTTCGGCGCTTGGGCCGCGATGGCACGTGTGGGCCGCGTATTGTCTTCGGGGTAGCGGAACTGGACCACGTAAAAGGTCGGACTGCGGGTCTCCTCGACGTTGAAGTAATAACTGCGCCTGTTCGTGTAGACGGTCACATTGGTATGCACCCCGCGCGCCACCGGCTTGATCGCGAAGGCCTGACCCCCGGGTACGCCGTCGATCTCGAAGCCTTCCGTGTCGCCCGCAATGATCGAGCGGATGCTCTCGCCTTCCCCGAACTCGACCGTGGTCACATGGGTGAGCGACACGCTGAGCCGGTAGACCTGACCTTCTTGATATGTTGCCAGCCGCACCCGATTGTCATTGGGCCCGCCACGCGGGATGGCTTCGGCGAAAGCAAGGCCGGGCAACAGGGCAATCAGCAATATGAAAAGTCGAACAGGGAACAAATTCAATTCTCCAATCTGGCGGAGCGGATGGAATATTCGAGGACCGTGAAGCCGAAGGGGTTGGTCCAGACCTCATCGATGGAGCGGCGGGTCTCGGGGCGGAACTCGAAGAGAAGCGTGGCGGTGAAAAGCCCGGTTTGGACGCCATTGATGGAGGTCAGGCGCTTGCGCAGGCGGACCGTCGAGCGGTTGGTTCCGATCCGGTTGATGCTGAGGATCTCCACTTCGAGCCGCGCATTGGGGCCATAGACCGTCGGCGGGTAGTTCTCATTGGCGCTGTTCCAGATCTGGCGCAGCCCGCTCTCGGCAGCTCCGTCCGAGCGGCGCAGGACGTTGCGGATGCGCAGATCGTTGTCGAGCTGGTTATAGACCTCCCGGTCGGTCACATAGCGGAACACCTCCGCCTCGATGATCGCCTGGTTGGCGGTCACCGAGGAGGCGTCGACCGAGGCTTCGGGGAGTGCAAAGCCGGTGGCGGGATCATAGGGGACAACGACGGGGGGCGGGTCGACATCGAGGATCGAGACCGCCGCCGCGCTCAGACAGCCGATGACACCGAAGACAAGGCCCATCAGGCCAAGGCGTTGCCAGAGCCGTTCGCGGCGCAAGGCACCGTAGACCAGTTCTTCCTCGATGATTTCTTGTTCACTCGCCACCATTCATGCCCCCACGATTACTCGGCCCGCAGGTCCGGCAAGGTGAAATCCATGAAGCGCTGTTCTTCGGCGATTGTGGCGGCATCGATCACGCCGCCTGTGCCGTCCCCCACGGTTTGCACGGCCTCAAGCTGCCACATGGCGACGAGGGCAATTGCCAGCTCCGCCGTCACCCGCGTGTTGAGGTCGATACTTTCCTTCAGTTCGTCCATGTCATCGATCAGCCCGACCAGCCGGTCGATGCGTTCCAGCGATTGGCCCGCGTCCTCGTAGCTGTTCTGGGCAGCGGCCGAGACGAGCGCGCCGGTTGTGGCCTGCGTCGCCACGCGGTTAGCCCCGGGATTCCCGCTAGTGGCCATTTCCGAGAGGGTCTCATCGTCAAATCCCAGATCGGCTAACACCCGGTCCATCTGGGTTTCGATCTCGCCCGCATCGGAACCGGACAGACCGGAGAAATCCCCCGTCTTGATGGCCTCGATGGTGGCGAGGATATCGCCGAATTCCTGATCGAGCAGGCCGTTCAGCTCGTCCTCCATCTCGGTGCGGATAATCTCGGGAAGCTCGGCAAGGCGGGTAAGTGCTTCATAGGTTCTTTGCAGCTCCGCGAGTTGGTCCGTGAGTGTCGCAAGCTGTTCGCGGAGCTGCGTCAGCTGCTCGTTTTGCAGGATCTCGTCTTCGATCATCTGCCGGAGCTGCTGGATGTTTTGCGCGATGTTCTGTGTGTCGACGACGGGTACGCCCTGTGAAAGGGCCGGGGACAGGGTGCCGAGATGCAGACCGATCCCAAGCGTCGTGGCCAAGGCCGTCCTCACGAGTAAGTCTCTCATCAGTCTATCTACCTGATCGTGAATTCCATGAAGGCGCCCTCGGCCATGCGGGCGCTGGCCTGTGCCAATTCCTCGGCCGAAAGCACGTGGGTCCGCGCCGCTTGAAGACGAATACGCGCGGCGACGAGACGCACGAGTTCGGCGCGGGCATAGGTGTTGAGTGCGACGCTTTCCTGCATGTCTTCCGACTCGGAAATCCGCTCGACGATATCCGCAATGCGCAGGGCGGCCTGCCTGATCGCAGCGGGTGAGTTGTTGCCATAAAAGGCCGCCCCATGACCCGTGAGGGAGAGGTTTGCATTTGCCAGAAGCGCGGGGTCGATCGTACCGAGCGCTTCGATCCCGCCGATGCGGCCCAGGTAGAGATTGTAGCGTTCGGGGATGACCTGAACGTAGTGCTGGGTCTCGCGGAAGGGTGGCACGCCCCCATATTCGAACACGCGACCGGGTCCGGCGTTGTAGGCCGCGAGGGCGTTGATGATATTGCCGTCAAAGGTGTTGAGCTGGGCCGCCAGATACCGCGCGCCGCCATGCACCTGCAGGTAGGGGCTGTCATAATATTCCGGGTTGATACCAAGATCGCTGGCGGTGCCGGGCATGATCTGGGTGAGGCCAAAAGCGCCGACCGGCGAGCGGGCGCCGATGGTGAAGCGGCTTTCCTGCCAGATGAGAGCCTGCAGCAGGGCTCGCCATTGGACTGGGGAGAGGCCCGCGCGGCCCACGCCCGCTAATCCGCTGGTTTCCCGGGCGACGCGGATGATGAGCTGCTCGATGTTTTCCGCCGCATCGCCAAACATCTGTGCGCCGCCGGGATTGGGGTCGATGTCGGCATTGCCGTAGACCGCTTCGACGGAACGGGCTGGATCGCCGCTTCCGTTTTCCAGCCCTGAAACCATCGCGGGTAGGCCCTGACCGCCGAAGCTGGTTTGGGCATCGAGGATGCGTTGCAGGGTTTCCAGTTGGTCGCGTTCGATCTCGGCAATGAGTTCGCGCACGGCAAGCTTGTCCGCCTGAACGGCCAAGTCAGCCTCGCGATCGCCTGTTTCGACGATATCACGCGCGGTCAGCCCACTGTCATTGGTCGGCACGCCTTGAGACGAGGCCAGACCGGGCAGCAGGCAAAGCGCCACGATATGAGGCAGGCTAGACTTCAATGTCGCCCTCCGGCGCGCCGAGGGGCTTGAAGGTGCAATCTGGCGCGACGGGGGCCGTCGAGGCCAGGAAGGTGAAGCAATTGGCCTGCAGCTCCTGGTACTGGGCGCAGGAGGCCAAAGCGCCGAGCGCGGTGAGAAGAAACAGATTACGAATCATGAAAGCCTCCAAAAGTCTGGGCGGTCGCGGTAATCGGCGCCCACGAGCGCCTCGCCTTTTTCCATGCCGCCGAGGATGGTGAGATTGGGCCCGAGGGCGCTCAGATCGGCATCAATGACGATCGAGCCCTGGTCGTCGCGGATGAGGGCCAAGCGGCTGTCGCTGCCAGTGTTGAGAAGCACGTCGAGTTCCTTCTCATAGAGGTTCAGCATCGCGTAGTCGGCCGCATGGGCGCGGATGTTCGGAAGCAGGATTTGCGTCGGCACCGCCTCGACGATGGTCTTGCCGGTTCGGGTGCGCTCGAGCTGGCTGGCGTATTGCGTCATCATCACAGCGACGGTGTTCTGTTTGCGTGCGGTCACGAGCCAGTTCGAGAGCCGCTCGGCGAAATATGCGTTGTCGAGCGCCTTCCAGGCCTCGTCGATGACGATGATGGTGGGGCGGCGGTCCTCGATCTCGCGCTCGACCCGGCGGAAGAGATAGGAGAGGACCGCCATCCGCTCCTTCTCGGCCTCGCTGTCGAGAATGCCGGTGAGATCGAAGCCGACCACATCCCCCTCGAGTGAGAAGGTGTCTTCCAGGGTCTGGCCAAAGATCCAGCCGTAGCGGCCCTCTTCGGTCCACTCGAGCAGGCGCTGGTGCAGATCGCCGCCATCATCGGTAGACACAAAAAGAGATGCGAAGTCGCGCCAGTTTCGCAAGGCTGGGTTCGTGGCCTGCGCATTCTGGCGTACGACCTCCTGAATGCGATTTGTTTGCGCGGGCGTCAGCGGCTTGTCGGCACGATAGAGTAGGGTGGCGAGCCAGTCCGAGAGCCAGGCGGTGCCGCGTGCATCGGTCTCGGTCCAGAGCGGGTTGAGGCCCGTGGGTTGGCCGGCTTTGAGCGATGCGTAGCGCCCGCCGTTGGCGCGGACCGCCATCTCCATACCAAGACGGTAGTCGAAGACGAAGATCCGTGCCCCAGCGCGACGGGCTTGCGTCATGAGAAAAGCCGAGAGGACCGACTTGCCTGACCCGGGTCGTCCCATGATCAGCGTATGCCCGCTGGTCGGTTCTTTGTCGGGCGAGCCTTGCTCGTGATAGGAAAACCTATAGGCGCTCTGCTCGGGCGTGGGCAGGTAGGTGATGACGCGGCCCCAAGGGGTTTTCTCGGCCGGTTTGCCGAGTTGGGTCCGGTGGAAGGCCGCGAAATCCGCGAAGTTGCGACTGGTGATGGCACTGGCGCGCACGCGCTTGGGCTGGTTGCCAGGATGCTGGCTGAGGTAATGCGCTTTAGCCGCGACGCGCTCGCCGATCATCTTCACGCCTTCGGCGGCGGCGGCGTTGACAATTTCGGCGCTGAGCGTCTGCAGCTCATCGATCGTATCGCAGAAGATCGTCACGACCATGTGGTGCTCGCCAAAGCTCTGGCGCTTGGCCTCGAGATCATCTGCGGCGATGTCGAGTGCTTCCATCAGCGAGAGCGCCGCATCCTGGCTGGCCTGCATCTGACGCTTTTGCCGCTTGATGCGGCCTGCCATGAGGTTCGAGTTGATAGGCGTGAAAGAGTGCGTCACGATCATGTCGACCGGCAGGTTCAGCATGTCGAACATGGTGCAGGAGGTGGCTTCGGAGTATTCCCCGATGGTGAAACTCTTGCCGTAGCGATGTCCCACGACGCCTTCGGAGAGCTCGAAGTGATCGCCCTGAAACGTCACTCTGGTGTTGGCGACGTTGAAGGACAGAAAGCCAAAGGTGTTCGCCGGATAGAGAGGCAGTTCCTGGCCGGTGTTGAGCGCGCCCAGAAACCCGACCAACTCGCCGGACTTGGCCGAAAGCACACGTGGGTTCAGCTCGGTCAGGCCAGACAGGAATACGCTGACGGCCTCGCCCAGACGGCGCAGTCGCTTCTCGGTTGCTTCCTTGAGGCGATCCGGCGCGCTGCGGTTCAGGAAGGGCAGGACGCTTTTGGGAGGTGGGCGATGGATGACGGTGAGCGTCAGGGTCTTGTCACGCAGCCCGCTGGTCTCGAGCTTCTTGCGCCAGAGAAGGTCAACTTCACCCGCAAAACTGTCTTCGCGCACGGGCTCGAGGTCCGGTACGATCGCCTTCGAGACCTTATGGACGTAGTAGCTGAACTCCGGCCCCAGCTGCGCGATGATCCGGGCAAAGAGCGCCGTCACCTTGTCGAGATAAGCATCGTCCGTCGTGTAGCTGTTGACCCCGTCGAGCCGGATGCACTGGAAAAGCTCGTTGACCCGCGTCCGCACGGTGCGGTCATCAACTAAGCTCACATAGGGCAGCATATGCGCGAGGCGGGTCTCGCGCGCATACCAGTCCGGCGTCATCGTGCGGAGGTCGAAGGCTTCATCCCCGGTTTGACTAGGGCGCATAACTGTCCCCGCCATGAATGCTGCGGTTGCGCGTAGGCGGTGTCTCCTGCAGCGCCGTCATCATCACGTCGATGAAGCGCGGGTCCCAATCGGCGGCCTTCCAAAGCAGCGGATAGAGCAGGGCGGCCACGCCCAGCACCGCGATGTGCTTGACCCAGACGAAGAGCAGCACCGAGCCGAAGAGCCAGACCATTGCGTACATGATGGGCAGGCCCAGCAGCTTGGGCGGGCGCACGAGACCCAGAAAAAGGGGCGCACGCTCAGCCACCGGCAAAGACCGCGGCAACGATCGTGGGGGCGGCGGCAACACCGGCGATACCGACAAGCACCCAGAGGGCTTGGCGCAGGTCGATGATGTTGAAGAACCAGCTCAAGAAAACGCCGAGGACCGCGAGTGTGGCGATGACGACGCCAAGCGGGCCGGTCAACGCATCGACGATACCTTGCAGCAGGCTCTGGATTGGGGAGAGGTCGATGCTTTGGGCAAGGGCGGGCTCGGCAATGAGCAGGAATAGCGCCAGTGAGGCGACAAAGAGGTTTGAAATCCAACTTGTTTGGAAAAATCGGTATCGCCAATGCACTGCCGCGCTGCGCGCTCTCGTGACATTGCCGATAAGTGCTTTTAGGAATGATTTCCAAAAAGGTTGGGACATCATGAATTTGATCCTTCCAATCGGGCCACGACGGCGATGACGCGGGCCACGTGGTTCTGGGTTTCTCGGTAGGGAGGAATGCCGCCGTGCTGGCGCACGGCATCCGGTCCAGCGTTGTAGGCAGCCAGCGCCAGGCGCGGATCGCCGAACGTCTCCAGCATCATCGCGAGGTAGCGGGCGGAGCCGTCGAGGTTCTGAAGTGGATCGCGCGGGTCAACGCCGAGATCGCGGGCTGTGGCGGGCATCAGCTGGCCAAGACCGATTGCGCCCGCGCTTGAGATCGCGTCCTGCCGGTAGGCGCTTTCCACCTCGATATTGGCGCGATAGAGGGTCAGCCAATCCGTGACGGACAGCCCCGCGCGGCGAAGACCGGGATGGCTGACATAGCGGAGGGCTGTTGCCTCGATGGCCGAGAGAACGTCTGCGCGGGGCAAAGGCGTTGGGCTGGCAAGGGCTGCAAAACGCAGCGCGTCAGGTTCTGTAGCTGTTTCAGCCTCACCGAAGATCTCCAGCCCATCGGCCGCAGATCCCTGGCCGACGCCGTCATTGTAGTTGCGGGCAAAGCTGTTCTGGGAGCGGGACGGTGTCAGGGAGCCATCGCTCTCTATAACAAGCACCATTTGTGCCGATGCAGGCGCCGCCAGCGGGGCGAGAAGGAGAAGGCTAGTCGCTACCGCCTTTGTCGCTGGCCGTGAGCTTGTGCGCGGTCCGCTGGCCTTCTTCGAGCGGCACATCGGCATGGGAGAAGCCGATGCCGAGGAGGAAGGACACAACACCGGTGATCGTCTTGAACTCGCGGATCTTGATGTCGTTATACGTGGTGCGAGTGCGGGCGGTGACCAGGAGCTTTTCGACGCCTTCGTCAGAGACGGCACGCATGATCCAGACCCCATAGTAACTGGGGCCCTTCTTGTGTGCCGACTCCTGGCACAGGATTTCTGCGCTATAGCCGCTTTCCACGAGTTCGCGGAACCTGGCTTCCGTAACCACATTTGGTGCTTCGATGTCCCAGTTCATGGCCCGGCTCACGCTTTCTCCAATGGCGCGACCCCAGGCATTCCTACTTGAAGCCTAGAGTTACGATAGTATACTGATGACCGCAATAGTATATTATAATTTTTGCGGTATACGTTGATCACGATACCTTTAGGCACGTAACATGCGCTCGTTCAAGGATTTAAGCGGCTTTTGCTACCTTCGGTTGCGCATCCTACCTTTGATGCGCACATTCGTTCTGCTGTCGCTCGTCGGTTGTCCGGCGCTCGCCGGTCCATGCATCCCCCCGCCTCGGCCATTTGTTCCAAGAGATCCGAAGGTTGCCACGGAATTTATGGACATCCTCCGTCATGACTTCGAACTCTACTTCCGTGACGTACAGGTTTATTTTCGCTGCCTCGACGAGGAGCGTGCTCGCGCCTTCGAGGAAGCGCGCGAAGTCAGTGAGGAATATGGGCGCTTCTTGGGCTCGCTTCACCGATAACTTCGGGGCGAAGCTTTTGGTCCGAGTTGCGCGGGTTCCGAATTTGATAACTGGACTACGAGCGAAATTCAGCCGAGACCCGTTCGAGCCCCGTCGTCAGCGGCTTAGGGGTCGGGTTTCAATAAGCGAGCCACGCTTCGGCCGGCCGACACAATGTAGGGCGGCATGGACAGCGAATAGTGGCCGCAATTTAGTTCCAATATGCTGGGCTCGGCCCCGGCGTCCTTCAGCCCTTGTATCAGCCGTTCAGAAAGCTCCGGCAGCACCACCTTGTCTCGTTTGGCCAATACCACATTTAGTTCGAGATTGTCCCGCGCAAGATGATGCGCATGGTTCACCAAGTTTAGTGGTCCCCATGCCCTTCTGAGATCGTCCAGTTCGATCGCGGGCTTGATGCTTTCGCAAATCGTTCGAGTTGCGCGCCCGGTCCACACCATGTCAGCAAGACTTCCAGCGGTCAGGAATAGCGCAGCTTTTGAAACAGTTTTGTCGTTGGCGGCAATCAATCCGGCAACCCAAGAGCCCAGACTCATTCCGAGTACAGAAATCTCTTTAAAACCTTGCTCCCTTAGCCAACGAATAAGCTTTCGACCGTCCCATACTGCCTGCCTCATGGATTGCATCGTCCGTCCGAGATTCGGGCTTAGCATGTAGTCGGCATAATCGGCGCCGGGACGGCTACGTTCGAAGTGATACGGCAGTGCCATCTCGACTACCGTGATCCCACGCCGGGAGAAAAAGTTCGCCAACTGTTGATACCGCGCGCTTGCATTCCAATGGTGAAACACAACCAAAGCTTTATCGAATGATCTGCTTTCTGTTACTTTCGCCCAGACGAGATTGTTCTCTGCGACGTCAGTATAAATTCCTGAAGGAAATTTGGCCCAATCTCCTTTGCGTTCGACGACCAAGTCGTTGTTACCCGGTTCATCGAAATAGGTTGGGTCCTCGACAGCCTGGTCTGCAAGATTACAGAAGGCCTCGATACCTGCCGGATGTCCGGAGCTAGGGAAGGCAAGTTCAGTGTCCAGAGCGAAGTCTGTCCGCCTCTTTACTTCGTCCCCCCGCTCTGCGCGTCGCTCATCCCAACGATCGAGCCAGCTATGATACACTTTCTTCTTCTCCTTGGTCAGTCACCCGCCATGTATCGATGCTTGGATAAATCAGGCCGTAGATTGCAGACAGCAGCCCGGTGCACAGCAAGATCGAGAAGCCGGCGACCGCGCCGATCAGCACGTAGACGATGACCAGAAGGGCGATGAGCGCCAACATCATTCCCAATTCTCTCCAATTTCGGCCACGTCCAATGTCTCCTTGCTGACGCAACACGGCCTGGACTCGCATAAGCCCATAGAGAAACACAGTGCAGGTCGCCAATACGATCAGCAGGCTGCTATAGTTCGTCGGCATGCTGTATTCGAGCCAGTCGCTTGCCTTCTCATGATTTCCCAAAACTGACAGGAAATCGTTAGCCAACCAAGCCGTTATGGTCGATTCACTTGATAGCATAAAAGTGCTTTGGAGCTTCATGCATATGGCAATCAAGAGTCCCAAAATACAGCACCGAAAAATCCCACGCATGATTTTGAGACCGACTTGATTAGGCTGACATTGATATTCTCCATCTACCCACGATTCAGACTTTCGTCCAAGTTCCCAAGAATCGTGCGCTATTGTGAAGAGCAAAATGAGTCCTGCAAAGAAGAGAAAAAATACCGCACCCATGTAGAGATAGGCGAACCCGGTGAACGCGACCGCCTCCGGTATTGAAATGACGTGCGGGCGCTCAATCGCCATCCGAGCCCATTCCACCGGGTAGTTGCCGGTATCGCGGGTCAGTAATGGGCCTAAACACCTATCGATCCACTGAAGAACCGTAGCTATAGGTAAACAAACAAGAAAGGCCGCCCAATACGTCACCGAAAAGGTCGCGACTTTTCGCACCCACATGTCGTCATTCGCGATTCCTTCACCTTCAGGACTTAACAATGACCGCCTTGTACCCCTCCAATAGACCACTAAGTCACGCACGAATACGAAGTATAGCGGCATGAGCACCATGAAGAGGAGTGTCCAGTTCGGTGCCCATAAGTACCCAACCTGCTTAATCACACCATTCGCCTGCGGAAAAACAATGCTGTGAATGCCCAAAAAGTAAGAGGAAAATCCAAGGGCCACTGCCCCTGCGAACACTGACGCCGACAAATCCAAAGGGGATCCCCGGTTGAACACGGCCTCCGATGTTCTCGCCAAGCTAAATCTCCGCCTCGGCCATATAACCTCACCTTTGTGCGCCAGCGGTGACGGAACCACGGTATCAACATCGATTGCCGCGTTCTGAACCGTATCTGGAGGACTATGCGCATCGTGGCCGTCTGACCCCGCACGCAGCGCTCGCCTCCTGGCTACCAATCGTGCCCGGGCCACACTAAGTTCCGTTTGCCACTCGCTGGTCGCCTTCGGATCATCACACCCAAACACCCTTGCCAACCATCGAATGTTCTCGGTGCTGATTCCTTTCTCGTTGTCTTGGTACCAAAGTTGCACCGTTCGCAGCTCGATCCCGGACCGGTTGGCTTCGATCTGAGTGATTGCGGTAGCAAGAAGTTCGGGTGTCCACGGCCCCAAGGGTATCCCATCTTTGTCAGTAGGCCGACCCGCTCCGGCCGCGCTCAACCGTCTGAACAACTCCTTAAAGTCACTTCCGTCATCCAACGGAGGAACAAAGTATTTTCCGTTTTTTATCAAGGGCGTAACGTTGTTCGTTTCGTTCTATTTCGCCGGCGTTCGCTTCGTATCGTGAATTCGCGGCTCACGACAGTGCAACTAAAGGCAGTGTGATTCGATCGCCATCTACTGGGCCAGAGAATGTCTGACGTGATCGAAATCCTGCTTGGTGGTTGGAAACTGGAATGAAGAAAGCGGTGAGACTGTTGAAAGAAGAAGCAGAGCCCATAGCCCGATTGTTTGGAAATGATCGGGAGCGCACGGTTGGATGGGTATACCTGTGGGATTCCTCTGAGTTGTCGGTGCTCTGGCTGGACGAGCAGGTACCTGCCGGTTCTATCGAGCCGCCGCTTCATCCCGAAGTGCTGGCAGAGGCAAAATCGTCGACACCAGTGAAAGTGATCGAATACCTCGAAGCGCTTTCGAGTGGCGGCGAGCATACCCAAATTAGCAGGCCTTAATAGTCATCGGAGCAGGTCTTTCAAAAATATACTATTGGCGCAATGAATATAAAATATCTAGAGAGACCGTCAACCTGCCAAAACTGTAGGAGAGTATTCATGCCCAAAGCGCTTACTCGTTTCGTCGTCCTTGTCGCTCTTGGCTCCACGTCTTTCTTCGGAACGGCCGAGCGGGTTAGGGCGCAAACCTATCCGATCGATTGCGCGATTCTCCTCTGTCTTTCAGGGGGTTGGCCCGCATCAGTGCCATGCTCACGCGCCCGCGCGGAATTCATTCGAAGAATAACCCCCTGGCCAGTAGAGCCTCCATTGCAGATATGGCGTTGTCCGATGAGAGCATCCCATGAACTCAATGGCACTGGTAAAAATGGCGGCCGTATCTTCGACATTCTGTTCGATATACCGCGTCATCCGCTGCTCCAGACGATTACCGTTGCCCCATCTCAGGAAGTCGGCCTGTCATCGACGGGCGTGTTCCCGGCGGAAAGGGTTGAAACGGGTGATAAGAGCAGTGACTTTTCTATTACGCTTGGTCGAGAACGCGCCGACATCGACATCAGCGGTCCGGAGTTTAACTTCGTGCGCTCGATACGAATCTTTGATGTGCGGAACGCTCGACAATATGAGGCAGGCAGCGAGGGGGACTGCGAGCGGAGCGCGGTCGTTGTACTTGGAACTTATGGCGTTCAAGGAGACTTCTCTTGGCAGCGTTCATCGATCGGAACCTTGCCGAAAGATCATGTGGGGCTGGAGAGGTGGGGCGACAATTGTCCGAGCATCCGCCACCGTTCGGTATTCGTCGAGTGGCGCGATTACGGGGGCAAATATGGCTACGAGCAGGTCAACTACTGAGCCCAGTCGGGAAAAAGCCATTTGTTTTAGATGAACTCACGCCGAAGGGCAATTTTCTGAGTGATGTGTATCGGTAGACCTACATCACGCCTTCACGCTCCAAGCGCTTGCGCGCCGCTTTGCGAGCCCGGCGGATCGCTTCGGCCTGTTGGCGAACTTTCTTCTTAGAAGGCTCCTCGAAGTGCTGCTTGAGTTTCATTTCGCGGAAAACGTCTTCGCTTGGGAGTGTCATGAACTTTGTGTATCTGGCCTGGCCCATGCGGGTTTTAGATACAGTCACGCATTGAAGCGATCCTC
>NZ_JBIFFY010000009.1:0-133491 GCF_043558125.1 Sulfitobacter sp. 1A12056
TTTGCTGGAGCTACCAGCTGAAGGGATGCCTGTAACGGGAACACAACGGAGTAAACCCTCCGCCCCCGGGCACCATTCCTCCAGCTAACACACTGGTAACGCTTCAGCTTTTAGCCACTGCTAGGAGCCGTAGACCATGTCGGCTTAAGTGACCTTCTTCATCCATTTCCTGAGGACGTCGAGCGGGTAACCTGTACCGTATCCATGCCCCACCCCCTTTGTCTGCCATCCTCCAATCTGATCAACAATATCAGCAGGACACTCCACCGCCCTAAGACGGTCCCGCATGGCATGGCGGAAGCCGTGCATGGTGCATCCTTTCGGCGCATACTCTTTCATCCATTTATTCAGTGCTGCGCTTGCGGCATTCGCGTTTGTCGCATCCTTCCTGTTGTAGCGAGGAAATGCGAACTGGGATGGGGTCTGCTGGTCAAGGATACGCTCCGCAGCCCATCGTGCCTCCCCTTCCAGCGGGATATCTCGTTCGCTGCCCTTGGTCTTAAGCCGTCGCCAAGGGTGTGGGCGAACGCGGACGAAAAGAGACCCATCATTATGGCGAACGATGTCGTCACGAGTTAGTCCCGCCGCTTCAGCTAAGCGCATTCCAGTATCTGAGACCAACGCCACTAGCCAACGCAAGTCATCGTCCATCTCACGGCATTTGACTTGAATGAGGTCAATCGCTTCTTCGGGAATCGAGTGGCGATCTGAGACACCCGCCGAGCGATCATAGTATACCCCAGCAAATGGATTGATCATGGAAAGACCCAGTTCGCTGGCAGCAAAGTTTGTTACTGCTCTAACTGTCCCGAAAATCCTCGTCATACTGCTGCCAGCCAAACCGCGAGCGACCAAAGCATCCCGAAAAGCGTTGGCATCCGCCTTGGTATAAGCGTCAAGGTGCTTGGCACCACAGGCGTCGATGACATAGCCGCAGGACCTCTCGGCAGCTCTGTGAAAGGTGATAGGGCGACCTTTGCCCTTGTGACGCAGATAGATGCCCACGGCTTCAGACAGCAATACAGCTGACGGAGATACAGCGGCCGGGTTATCGGTCAGGGTCGTCCCAGGCTTTTGCTTCCGCCTCAGCATGTGTTTGCCGGGCAATGCCACTTCTTGTGATCTCAGGTGATACCAATACTCATCAAGCTGATCGGCGGCACGTCTGGCTCTCGCTTCTGCAACCTTTGCTGATCTTGTACGCAGCGAATAAGCGATGCGCGGCGATAAATAATGAGACTTCAGCTCCTTTGGGATGCGTCGGCTGAAGTAATAGACCCCATCCTTAACGAAGGTGTACGAGGGGGAAATGGTCTCCGACATGGTCTACGGCTCCTAGCAGTGGCTAAAAGCTGAAGCGTTACCAGTGTGTTAGCTGGACGAATGGTGCCCGGGGGCGGAATCGAACCACCGACACGAGGATTTTCAATCCACTGCTCTACCCCTGAGCTACCCGGGCACGGGTCACCTCTTTCGAGGTCGGGTGAGCGGGTTCTAGGACCTGTGGCGCGGGGTGTCCAGCCCCATTTTTCCCTGAAACCCACTTCTTTTCAAAAAACGCGAATTTTCCTGTGTTAATGGGGCTTTGCAGGGCGGTCTTGTGCTGCTTCGGCGGCGTCGATGGCGGCTTCCACGTCTTCGGGGTCGCGCGAGGGGACGGCGTAGCTGCCGTTGAACCAGCGGCCCAAATCGATGTCGGCGCAGCGGCGCGAGCAGAAGGGGCGATGCGCCTTGACGGTTTCGGCTTTGCAGATCGGGCAGCTCATTGGCCTGCCCCTGCCAACACCTCCGCCAGCACCGGACGGGCACGTTTGCGTTGCAGCTCGTAATGGCCCAGAGGCGTCCAGCCGACCAGCGTCGTATCCACATCGTCGGCGCGGAAAGCAACACGTAGGGCACTTTCAAACGTCCGACGGTCCTTCTTGGGCATGGGCGCAAGGTCGAGCGTGATTTGCCCGCCAAGTCCGCGCAGACGCAAAGCACGCGGCAGCGCTTTGGCGCAGGCCATATTGGCCTTCACCCCGGCGGCGAGCGAGGCGTCGTTGCCGGTGTTCACATCGACCGCAACCAGCGCGCGTGTCGGCTCAACAAAGATCGATGCGCCGCCGCCGAGCGGCACCTGCGCCGAGGCCACGCGGTCGAGCTCTTCCAGAACGCCGTGGTCATCAAAGCCGCCGGCCTCGGTCACCACCTCGGCGGGCGCGGTCCAGTCGCGCCAAGCGAGCAGGTGCGGACCATCGCCTTCGCTCAGCACCTCCATCTGTTGCGCGTCATCATTGGCCACGGTATCCGCCAAGCTAAGCATATTGGCGATATCCTCGGCAATATCCTCGGCATCGGCCCCGGCGCAGGAGGACCGCAGGATCAGGCCCAGATCGGCGCCGTCCGCCACCTCATGGGCGATTTCGAGCAGCCGGTCGCGCTCTTCCTCGTCCTTGATCGAGCGCGAGATGTTCAGCCCCGGCGCATCCGGCGTCACGATGGCATAGCGCGACTTGAAGAGCAGCTTATTGGTCACCGGGATCGCCTTGCCCGGCTCGGCATGGCCCGAGACCTGCACGAGAATCGTCTGACCGGGGGCCAGCCCCTTGATCTGACGCAGAAAGGCCGCGCCATCGGGGGTCTTGAGGAACATGCCCCCCTGCCCCTTCACCGGACGATCCGCAATCGCGCGGTACACCGTGCCAACACGCGGTGCGTCGCTGTCGATCAGAAAATCGTCCAGCTTGCCGTCCACCATGAGGGCTGCGGCCTCGATATCACCGAGATGGTCAAGAATGATTGTACGGCCTTTCATGGCGTCCTTCCGTCAAATGGGTAGCCTGCCGCTTGCAGCAGGTTCGCAGCCTCAGCCAATGGCAGGCCGACGATTGCAGTGAATGACCCGCTGATCCAAGGGATCAACGCGCCAGCGGGGCCCTGAATGCCATAGCCGCCCGCCTTGCCGCGCCAATCGCCGGTGGCGAGGTAACGGCGAATCTCGGGCTCGGACAGGGATTTCATCTTCACGCTGCTTTGCACATCGCGCTGCCACAGCTTGTCGCCACGTTTGACGGCGACGGCGGTGACCACTTTATGACGACGGCCCGACATCAGCCGCAAAAAGGCTTCGGCCTCGGCCTCATCCTCGGGCTTGCCGAGGATGCGCCGGCCAAGCGCCACGGTGGTATCGGCGCAGAGCACGATGTCATCCGCACCCGCGGGCACCGCCGCCACTTTCTCGCGCGCCATACGGGCGCAATAGGGGCGTGGCAGCTCGGCCTTATGGGGGCTCTCGTCGATGTCGGGGGCGCGAATGGCATCGGGGGTCACGCCGATCTGGGCCAAAAGCTCCAACCGGCGCGGCGATCCTGATCCAAGAATGAATTGCATCTTATGGGCCTCTTTGCCTGAGGCCGGCGGCCCGGTCGGGGCCGCGCACGGCCCCGCCTGCGCCGCGCAACGCGCGAACGCGGTGCCGCTTACTTGAAGCGATAGTTGATCCGACCCTTGGTCAAATCATAGGGTGTCATTTCCACCTGAACCTTGTCGCCAGCCAGAACACGGATGCGGTTTTTCCGCATCTTGCCTGCCGTATGCGCGATGATCTCATGGCCGTTTTCCAGCTCGACCCGAAACGTCGCGTTAGGCAGGAGTTCCTTCACGACACCGGGAAATTCGAGCGTATCTTCCTTGGCCATGGTCTCTCCTTGAGCACAAAACCCTCCAAAACGAGGGCGCAGGCTTAAATGGGCGCATTTTCGCGCTTTTTCAAGGGGGATTCAGCGCAAAGCGACGTTTATCGCCTTTCCGTCGCGGCCAATCTGGTCTTGCCAGTCCCTTCGGTTGAGCACGATGCCATCCGCGCGCACCTCGGCGACCTGCGCCAAATCGGCGTCCGCCACGGTCCAGCCGGGGGCGTTGACCTCGCGCACACCCAAAATCCCCGTGGGCGGGAAGCCGCGATCCGGGGGGCAGAAAATCCCGCCCGCGCCATAGGATTGTCCCAAAGCCTCGGACCAATCGGCCTTGCCTACGACCGAGGACATGGCAGTGATACACTGATTCTCAAGCGCCCGCGCCATGGAGCCGATGCGCACGCGCCAATAGCCCGCGAGCGTTTCGGTGACACTGGGCACGCAGATCACATCACATTCCGCCAGCGCGCGGCCCAGCAAGGGAAACTCGCTGTCATAGCAAATGAGAATCCCGATCTTGCCAATCGCCGTGTCAAAGACCTGAAGCGCATTGCCCCCGATCACGCCCCATTCCTCACGCTCAAAACGGGTCATGATCTGCTTGTCCTGCACGCCGATCTGCCCCGTGGGCGTGATCAGCCGGGCACGGTTAACCGGGCGGCTCTCAGTCGCTGCGGGGCCGGAGCCGGCCACGATATGCACATTATGCTCAGCGGCGAGCTTCACATGCAACCGGTCCTCCTCCTCAAGCTTGTCCGACACCGAAAAGAGCGAACGTTCCAAATCGCCCGCCACCTCGGCCCCGTCGAGCGTCGCCAGTTCCATCGCCGCATACTCGGGAAAAACCATCAGTTCCGCCCCCTGCACCGCCGCCTCGGCGACCCAATGGGCCAGCTTGTCTTCGTACTGCGCCCATGATGTCAGAACATCGAGCGGATAGGCGGCTGTGGCGATTTTCATTCAAAAGGCTCCTCATTTTCGCGCAGTCTGCGCGGCTTTACCGGTGGCTTCAAGACGGGCGGCGTCGCTTTCATGGAACCGTCCGAGGGGCTGCCGCTTGCTTGGGCAAAGGCTTGACCCGAGCCGCCCATGGTTTCACAAGATCTGAAAGAGATGGGACCATATGCTGAACAAGGGCATCACCCTGCGGGGCATCGAAGTGTTTGAGGCGCTGGCGCGGAGCGGATCGGTGGCGCAGGCGGCCGAGGCCACGGGGCTGAGCCAGCCCGCCGTCAGCCAGCAGATGCGCAACCTCGAAGCCGCCATCGGCGCGGAACTGGTCGACCACACCCGCCGCCCCATGCGACTGACCCCAGCCGGGCAGATGTTCCTGCGCCGGGCCGAACAGGCGCTCAGCGAATTGCGCCAAGCGCAGAGCGAAGTCACGGTGATGGATTTGGCCCATCTGGAGGCGCTGAACCTCGGCGTGATCGACGATTTCGATGATGACCTGACCCCGCGCCTTGCCACGATCCTTGGCGATAGCCTGACCGGATGCCGCTTTCGGATGATCACCGCAGGCAGCAATGAATTGGCCGGAGCACTGCGCGACAAGAGCCTGCATATGGCACTCTCGGCGCAGATTGACGGGCCGATGGCGGGGGTTCTGGAATACCCGCTGGCCCGCGATCCGTTTATCCTCGTTACCCCCGCGGGCACCTCTGCCGATCCCGACGCCCTGCTGCGCGGCGCCACCGATCTGCCCTTCCTGCGCTATGCCGCCGATCAGTTGATCGCGCGGCAGATTGAGGCGCATCTTGCATCTGAGGGCCATAGCCTGCCCGCCCGCTTCGAGATTGGCAGCCATCTGGCGCTGATGGCCATGGTGGCCCGCGGCATCGGCTGGGCGATGACCACGCCCTTGGGATACATGCGCGCCGCCCGTTTTCACGACCGCCTCGCCGCGCACCCCCTGCCCGCGGCGGCACAGGCCCAACCGCCTGCGCGCACCATCTCTCTCTTCGCCGGTGCGGAATGGTCCGGCCCCGTGCCGCGCGACATCGCCCAGACCCTGCGGCAGTTGATGCAGACCCATATGATCGCCCCCGCCATCGCGCAATTGCCTTGGCTGGCCGACGGCTTTCACCTGCTTGAATACATGGACCCTATCGGAGAATAATGCCCCTTGACCAAGATCGTGATCCTCACCGGCGCGGGCATCTCTGCCGAAAGCGGGCTTGAGACCTTCCGCGCCTCAGATGGCCTCTGGGCGCAGCACCGGGTCGAAGACGTGGCGACGCCCGAAGGTTTCGCCCGCAACCCCAAACTGGTGGTCGACTTCTACAACGCGCGCCGCGCGCAGGCCGCCGAAGTGGCCCCCAACGCCGCGCACCGCGCCCTTGCCCGGCTGGAGGCCGAGTTGCACGGCGAGGTGGTGGTGATCACTCAAAACGTCGACGATCTGCACGAACAGGGCGGCTCGCTGCAGGTCATGCATATGCATGGCGCGCTCAAAGGCGCGCTCTGCGCCGCTTGCGATCACCGCTGGCCCGCGCCCATGGTCATGGCGCCGGGCGATCCCTGCCCCGCCTGCGGTGCCCCCGCCGCGCGACCCGATATCGTTTGGTTCGGCGAAATGCCCTATGAGATGGACGCGCTTTTCGATCATCTGGCCGAGGCGGATATCTTTGCCGCCATCGGCACATCGGGCAATGTCTACCCCGCCGCCGGTTTCGTCGCCGAAGCCCGCCGCGCCGGGGCGCATACGATTGAGTTCAACCTCGAACGCTCCGCCGTGGGCAATCAGTTCGCCGAACATCGCATCGGGCCCGCCAGCCAGACAGTGCCGGAATGGGTGGCCGAAGTGCTTGAGGCGCGCCGCTAATCACCGGCGCGCCACGGGCTGTCAGCGCGGTTCGCTGCGCAGCCCTTTGTAGATCGTGTAGCACATCACCAGCATCAGGATCGCGAAGGGCACCCCCGTCGCGGTGACCCCGGCCTGCAGCGCCGACAGCCCGCCGCCGATCAGCAGCACGATGGCGATCAACCCTTCGACGATGCACCAGAAGATGCGCTGCGGCACCGGCGCATCAATCTTGCCACCCGCCGTGATCGTATCGACAACCAGCGAGCCCGAATCCGAGGAGGTAACGAAAAACACCAGCGCCAGAAGAATCGCGATGGTCGAGGCGATCTTGGTAAAGGGAAGCTCATTCAGCATACCGAAAAGCGAGAGTTCCGGCGAATAGCTGTCGATCACATTGGCTTTGACCAGCGATGTCTCGGGGCTGGCAAGGATCTGATCGATCGCGATGCCGCCAAAGACGCCCATCCAGATGAAGATGATCAGCGACGGGATCAGCAACACGCAGATGATGAACTCCCGCACCGTGCGCCCGCGCGAGACGCGCGCGATAAACATGCCCACGAAAGGCGCCCAGGAGACCCACCAGGCCCAATAGAACGCGGTCCAACCCTCACGGTAGGAATCATCCTCCCGACCGAAGGGATTGGAGAGCGGGATGATCTCTTGCGTATAGGCCAAAAGACCGGTCCAGAACCCGTGCAGCCCCACCAGCGTTGGGCCGACGAAAAGCACGAAGAGGAAGAATAGGACCGCCACGATCATGTTCACCTCGGACAGGATCTTTACCCCGCCATCCAGCCCGCGCCAGACCGACACCAGCGCCACGGCGGTCACCAAGAGAATGATGATCACCTGCACATTGGTCGAAATCTCAAGCCCGAAGGCGAAGTTGAACCCTGCATTGGCCTGCTGCGCGCCAAGGCCAAGCGATGTGGCAAGACCAAAGAGCGTCGCGAAAACCGCCAGAATATCAATGATATGCCCCGGCCAGCCCCAGACCCGATCCCCCAGCAGGGGGTAGAAGCACGACCGGATCGAAAAAGGCAGCCCCTTGTTATAGGTGAAGAGCGCCAAGGCCAGCGCCATGATCGCATAGACCGCCCAACCGTGCAGCCCCCAGTGATAAAAGGTCGCCGCAAGACCCATGGCGCGGGCGGCCTCCACATTCTCGGGAATGATCGACCCATCCTCGGCAATCGGCAGGGGCACCCCCAGCGGACCGGAGACGTTCATATGGTACACCGGTTCGAGCACGCCAAAGAACAACAGGCCAATCCCCATGCCCGCGGCAAAAAGCATGGCGAACCACGCCAGATAGGAATATTCCGGCACGGCCTCTTGCCCGCCAAGCCTGACCTTTGAAATCGGCATGAAAATTAGCGCGATGCAGAACAGAACGAAGATGTTCACGATGATCATGAACAGCCAATCCAGCTTGGTCGTGGCAAAATCGCGAACCGCGAGGAAGAGCACACCGGCCTGATCCGGGAAAAGCATGGTTAGCAGCACAAAGGCCACCGCCGTCAGACCGGACACCATGAAAACCGGGTTGTGAATGTCAAAACCCAACGGGCCGAGGGTTCCGTCGATATTGTCTTGGCCGACCTCGAAATCAGTCTCAATCTCATTCGTATCGGGTGGCGTAGTGGAACTGGACGTGCCGGGTGTGGGGTCGGTCATGGAGTCTCCGATCTTGATGCACTGTCTGAACCCCGCTCGGCAGGTAGCATGGTCAGAACAACAATTGTCGGCAGATCAATTAGCGCGCATTTCCAAGGTTTCCCGAATTAAAACATGCCCCTGCGCAAGAAAATTACCCCGGGCCGCCGTGGCCCTAGCCCCTGATAGGCAGGAAACCCTAACAAATCCCTAAGCCCAAAACGAAAAAGGCCCCGATCCTTTCGGATCGAGGCCCCAATCTCTATGCGGTAAGCCTTAGCTCAGCACATCGGCAGTCGCGCTGGATTTCGCGATGGCCTTTTTGATTTTCAGCGCGTTGTCGGACAGTTCAACGTCTTTGGCTTTTGCCAGGAACTTGTCCAGACCACCACGGTGGTCAACGCTGCGCAGGGCTGCGGCAGAGATGCGCAGCTTGAACGCGCGGCCCAGTGCTTCGGACTGCAACGACACGTCGTTGAGATTCGGCAGGAACCGACGGCGTGTACGGTTGTTGGCGTGGCTTACGTTGTTGCCCGTCATCGGGCCTTTTCCGGTCAATTCGCAACGGCGCGACATGGGTTCATCCTTTTGCTGTTGTGTCTTTCCAGCGATCCGGAAACACACATAACGTGGGGGCCGCGCAGAGCCGACCCTGAATTGGTTCGCTGGCTTTAAGGGGAATCGCGGTAGCCGTCAACCCGATGCGCGGGACTTGGCCATATTTCCTGCACCCGCCGCCGATCGCGTCAAGCATAGCCGCCCCGCCCTCCCCCGCTACGCTGGTTTTTGCCATCGGGGCCAGAGTTTCCTTTGCATCCCCCCGGCGGATTTGCGATGCAGACGCATGACCATACAGATGCGCGCCCTCTTCGTTCACCTTTTCACTGCCACCGGAGCAGTGCTGGCGATGCTCGCCATGCTCGCCGCCGTGGAAGAGAAATGGGACCTCATGTTCCTGTGGCTGGTGATCGCCTTTTTCGTCGATGGCATCGACGGGCCGCTGGCGCGCAAATATGACGTGAAGACCAACGCGCCCGAGTTCGATGGCGTCTTGATGGATCTGATCATCGATTATCTGACTTACGTCTTCATTCCGGCATTCGCGCTTTTCACCTCGGGGCTGATGGATGGCTGGAGCGGCTGGGCGATGATCATTATCATCACCTTCGCCAGTGTCATGTATTTCTCTGACACGCGCATGAAAACAAAGGATAATTCCTTTAAAGGTTTCCCCGGCTGCTGGAACATGCTGGTGCTGGTGCTCTTTGCCTTGCAGCCCGAGTGGTGGATCAGCCTGATCGTGGTCACGATCCTTGCCGCAGCGATGTTTCTGCCGATCAAATTCGTCCACCCCGTCCGGACCGAGCGTTGGCGTCCCGTGACGCTGCCCATGGCGCTGGCATGGACCTTCTTTGCAGGCTGGTCCGCTTGGGTGAACTTCCACCCCGAAAGCTGGGCGCATTGGGGTCTGGTGATCACCTCTGTCTACCTGATCTGCGCCGGTGCCGCGCAGCAGTTGATCCCGTCGGGCGACGATTAAACCCGCCATTGCTCCTCAAATCAACAGCCCTGCCGCGCCTTCATGGCGCAGCAAGGCAACCTTGGTCTCGACCCCGCCCGCGCCGCTGAAACCGGTGAGCCCCTTGGCGCCCATGACGCGGTGGCAGGGGATGAGGATCGGGATCGGATTGCCGCCACAGGCCCCACCCACGGCCTGCGCTGGCACGCCGAGGTCACGGGCGATCTCGCCGTAGGTGCGGGTGTGGCCGAAGGGAATGGCCGCGATGGCGGCGCAGACCGCGCGCTGGAAATCGCTGCCGGTGACGCGCAGCGGCAGGTCAAAGTGCTGACGTTGGCCTGTGGCGTATTCGTTAAGTTGGCTCAGTGTGGTGTCGAGCACCTCCGAGCGGTCTTGCCCCGCCGCCTGCCCCCAGCCGAGCGCCCTGATCGCGCCGTCTTCTTCAGTGACGATCAGATCGCCAAAGGGCGTGGAGAGAGAGGCCTGTTTCATCGCCCTACTCTGCGCCAGAAATAACGCCTGCGAAAGAGCGCCGAGGGCATCGCCCTCCCTGGGGGGCGATACGCCCTATCTGGCGGGCAGATAGGTGCGTGACAAGCTGACCAAGCAATGCGCGGAAACGCTGCAAAATCGCCCTCCGGGGGGAGGGAGGGCGATGCCCGGTGTGCCACCGGGCGGGACGCTTGACCAGGATTGCGCAAAGAGAAACGGGCGCCGGTTACCCCGACACCCACAGCCCTCTTACTGAACGTGGCGAACTAGCCGCCAACGTTTCTCTGGCCCGAACTGTTCTGCAACGCCGTCACTTTCAAGCATTGCAAGGACCGTTCTAGAAATGTGTCCTACATGTTCAACATGTCCGCCATAGATGCCCAAACATTTTCCGACATCCACGTTTCTCAGTCCTTCTTCAGGGCCATTTTCGAGAACAGTTCTTACTGCTGCTTTCAATGCTGCCAGCGCCCCCTGTGCAGTTTCGAAAGCCTCATTAATAGTTTTCATGCTGTTTCCTCCGCCAGTGCCTCACGAACCGCCTCAGCACAGCGCCCGCAGACGCCGGGATATTCATGCGTGCCGACATCCGGCAACACCTTCCAGCAGCGCTCGCATTTTGCGCCCTCGGCCTTTTCAAACACCACGGCCACGCCGTCGGTCTCGGGCATGCGGAAAGCCTCGGCAGGCGCTGGATCGCCGGTCACAGTGATGTCTGAGGTGATGCTGACATCCTCGAAGGACACGCTGTCCAGCGCCTCGCGCTGCGCCGCGTCGTCGACATGTACCACGGGGGCCGCCTCGAGCGACGCGCCGATCACCTTCTCGGTCCGCTGCACTTCGAGCGCTGCGGTCACCACCCGGCGCGCGGCGCGGACCTTGGCCCATTTCGCCGCCAGTTCCGGGTTCAACCATGCTTCGGGCGTCTCGGGCATATCGACCAGATGCACCGAGGAGTCGTCGCCCGGGAAGCGCTCCAGCCAGACTTCTTCCATGGTGAAGACCAGCACCGGGGCCAGCCATGTGGTCAGACGGTGGAAGAGGATATCCAGCACCGTGCGCGCGGCGCGGCGGCGCAGGGTGTCGCCATCACAGTAAAGCGCGTCCTTGCGGATGTCGAAGTAGAAGGCCGAAAGATCGACGGTGGCAAAGGTGAAGACCGCCTGGAACACGCCTTGGAAGTCGAAACGCGCGAAACCGTCGCGCACCACCTTGTCGAGTTCCGCCACCCGGTGCAGCACCCACTGCTCAAGCTCCGGCATCTCCGCCGGGTTCACGCGGTCCGCCTCGGAAAAGTCACTCAGCGCGCCCAGCATGTAGCGCATGGTGTTGCGCAAGCGGCGATAGCTGTCGGCGACGCCCTTGAGGATCTCATCCCCGATGCGCTGGTCGGCGGTGTAATCGGTCTGCGCCACCCAGAGCCGCAGGATATCGGCGCCATACTGCTGCACGATCTTTTCGGGCACGATGGTGTTGCCGATGGACTTGGACATCTTCATGCCCTTGGCGTCCAGCGTGAAGCCATGGGTCACCACATTGCGATAGGGCGCGCGGCCCGTGGTGCCGACGGATTGCAAGAGCGAGGAATGGAACCAGCCACGGTGCTGGTCAGTGCCCTCCATATAGACATCGGCGATGCCGTCCTCGGTCCCGTCCTCGCGGTCGCGCAGGGTGAAGGCATGGGTCGAGCCGCTGTCGAACCAGACGTCGAGGATATCTGTCACCTGATCGAACTCCGCCGGGTCGACGATGCCCGAAAGGAACCGCTCCTTGGCGCCTTCGGCATACCAGGCATCCGCGCCTTCAGCCTCGAAAGCCTCCACGATGCGCTGGTTCACCGCGTCGTTGCGCAGTAGGAAGTTCTCGTCCGTGGGCGCCACGCCCTTGCGCACGAAGCAGGTCAGCGGCACGCCCCAGGCGCGCTGGCGGCTCAGCACCCAGTCGGGCCGCGCCTCCATCATCGAATGCAGACGGTTGCGGCCGGATTTCGGCACCCAGTTGACCTTGTCGATGCAAGTGAGCGCACGCTCGCGGATGGTTGTGCCGTTCTGATCCAGACCGTCGCCCACCTTCTTGTCGATGGCGGCGAACCACTGCGGCGTGTTGCGGTAGATCACCGGCGCCTTAGAGCGCCAGGAATGCGGATAGCTGTGCTTGATCTTGCCGCGCGCCAGCAACCCGCCGACTTCCACGAGCTTGTCGATGATGGCGCTGTTGGCGTTGCCCTCCTTGCCGTTCGGCTTGAGGATCGCCTTGCCACCGAAGAAGGGCAGATCGTCGCGGAAACGGCCGTCTTCCATGACGTTGTAGGTGATGACCTGCGGCAGCATGCCGAGGTCGCGGTAGAGCTCGTATTCCTCCAGACCGTGGGACGGCGCGCAATGCACGAAGCCCGTGCCCTCGTCCGAGGTCACGAAATCGGCGGCACGGAAATCGCGCAGATCGTCCCATTCGCCATTGGCGCCCTCGACGCCCGCCAGCGGGTGCTGCAGCTTGATCTTGGCCAGATCCTCCTGCGTGACATCGCAGAGGCGGCGGTACATCCCGTCGTCCAGACGCGCGCGGGCAAAGACATCGGCAGCCAGATCGTCGGCCAACAGATAGCGGTCGCCAATGCTGACCCAGCATTCCTCGGGCCGGCCGGTGATTTCATACAGACCGTAGGAGATGCCCTCGCCGTAAACCACGGCCTTGTTCGACGGCATGGTCCATGGCGTGGTCGTCCAGATCACCACGTTCGCCCCATCGAGCGTCCGGTCGCCCGTTTCGACGACCTTGAACTTCACCCAAACGGTGTGGCTTTCCTTGTCGTGATACTCAACCTCGGCCTCTGCCAGCGCGGTCTTCTCGACAGGCGACCACATCACGGGTTTGGAGCCTTGGTAGAGCGTGCCGTTCATCAGGAACTTCATGAATTCCTCGGCGATCACCCGCTCGGCATGGAAGTCCATGGTCAGATAGGGATTTTCCCAGTTGCCGGTGATGCCAAGGCGCTTGAACTCCTCGCGCTGCACGTCGACCCATTTGGCGGCGAAGTCGCGGCATTCGGCGCGGAACTCGTTAATCGGCACCTGATCCTTGTCGCGGCCCTTCTTGCGGTACTGCTCTTCGATCTTCCACTCGATCGGCAGGCCGTGGCAGTCCCAACCGGGGATGTAGCGCGCGTCATAGCCCATCATCTGGTGGGAGCGCACGATCATGTCCTTGATTGTCTTGTTCAGCGCGTGGCCGATGTGCAGGTTGCCGTTGGCGTAGGGCGGGCCGTCATGCAGGGTGAAAGGCTCCCGCCCCTCTTTCTCGCGCAGGCGGTCATAGACGCCGATCTTCTCCCAGCGTTCCAGCCAGCCGGGTTCGCGCTTGGGCAATCCGGCGCGCATGGGGAAATCGGTCTTGGGCAGGTTCAACGTGGCTTTGTAGTCGGGGGTCTCGGCGCACATGGGGGGCGTCCTTTAGGCATTTGGGGGGTTATTCAATCTCGGTCGGTGCGAATGGCTCAAGCACCTCGGCCCGGCGTCTCAATTGCTTAGAGCGCCGGGAATATAATTCGAATAATGATCGCGGTGAGGCGTGTCATGGGCCCGCTTATAAACAGCCCCCCCTGCCCCGACAAGCCCCGGAAGACGCGTGACAATCGGGGCTGAAAACACTGCCAGAGCCGCCGCCCGCCGGACTTAACATTTTTTATGATCCCCGGCCTTCGCTTGAATTTTTCGGCGAAAACAGCATCATAAGGTATTCGACAAAGCTTTATTTCCGCGGGCTCCGTTTTGGGGAAACCGCGACAATTCTAATGGGCAGAAAGACCTGCGTGTGACCATCAAAGACACCTTTTATCACGATATGGCCGTAAAACCGTCGGGCATGGTCGACCATCTGAGCGGCGCGCAATGGGCCAAGCTTGCCCCGCTGATGACCCAGCACAACCGTTTCACGCCCGGAACCGTAATCAGCCGCAGGGGTGATTTTCTGGATCACAGCCTGCTGCTGCTCGATGGGTTGATCGCCCGCAGCGTGCCGCGCGGACAGCGTGCCCGCAGCACCTTCGTCGCCCTCCAATTCCCCGGTGAGTTTGTCGATCTGCACGCTTTCCCGCTAAAACAACTCGACCATGATGTGATCTCGCTGACCGATACCCATGTCGCCATCATCTCGCATGAGCCGCTGCGCGAGTTGCTCAATGGCGATGTCGAGATGGCCCGGAAACTCTGGCTGATGACCTTGGTCGATGCCTCCATCCACCGCCATTGGGTGATGCGCAACAGCGCCATGCGTGCGCTGGCCCGGGTGGCGAATTTCCTGAGCGAATTCGATGCCCGCATGACCGCTGCGTATGGGATGGAGCGTCAGAGCCTGCCCTTCAGCCTGCGCCAGACCGATATCGCCGATGCCACCGGCCTCACCTCGGTCCATGTCAGCCGCACCCTGCGTGAGCTGCGCGAACATGGCTGCTGCGCCGTGACGGGCGGCAAACTGCTGATCCACGACCGCGCGGGGCTGCATAAAGTGGGCCAGTTCGAGCCTGCCTACCTCTATATGCCCCAACCCGAAGCAGCGTTTTAGCCCGCCTCTGCCAGAGGCTCGGGCGCACGCTCTACCTGCAAAGCAATCGCCGGATAGGTTTTACGCGGCAGCGCGACATCCCTCTGCGCCCGGGCCGCGTGATAGAGCCGTTCGAACTTCGTCACCATTGCCTGCGCATCAAAGAGCCGTGCCACACGGGCGCGGGGCACTTCGGCGTGGATATCGCGCGCCTGTAGCAGGGCCTGCGCCAAGGCATCCGCGCTATCCTCAGCCGCGATGACACCCGCCTCGCCAAGCACCTCCTCAACTGCGCCATGCGGGGTCGCGGCAACAGGTAGGCCCGTTGCCATCGCCTCCACCGCGGCAAGGCCAAAGGGTTCCTCCCACTGCGGGGTGAAGAGCGCCACCGAGGCCCGCCCATAGGCCGCCCCAAGCGCCGCCGTTTCCAGATGCCCGACATAGGCCACATCGCCATAAAGATGCGGTCTTACCAGATCGTTAAAGTAATCCCGATGCTCGACGACGCCGTAGATGCGCAGGGGCACCCCTGCGATCTGCGCCGCCTCTGCCGCCAGATGGGTGCCCTTGGTCGGGGTGATCCGCCCCGCCCAAACGGCGCTGCCATCCCCCGGCCCGCCTTGGGGCCATTCGGCAAGGTCGATCCCGTTGTGCACCACATGCGCCGTGTCGGGCGCGCCCTCGGGCCACCAGATGCCGCGTTGCCGGGCCGAGACGACGGAGGACAGATGCCAAGGCGCCGCCCCATCCATCAGCGCGCCGCGCAACACTTTGAAGGGCGGGATGTGCAGCGAGGTCACCATCGGCAGCCGCTCCGCCCGCGACAGGCGCGGCAGGAAGCGGTGCAGCGCGTTGTTGTGCACCACGTCAAAGCCACCTTCCAGCAAGAGCCGCGCGGCGCGGGCATAGCAGGCGTCGAGGTGGTCGTTCAGCGCATCGGTGCCGTGAAAGTCATGCCAAGGATAGCGCGCATCATAATGCGCGTCACAGATGGGCAGCAGCTTCACCCCCGGCGGCAGGCTCGCAGCACTGTCCCCGCTGGCCAATAGGGTCACCTCATGGCCGCGTTCGGCCAAGATCCGGGCAAGACCGTGGGTAAAAGCCTCCATCCCGCCCTTGAAGGGGGCGGCGATGGGGTGGCGAATATGGCCGACGATGGCGATGCGCAGGGTCATTCCGCCGCGATCCGCTCTTCGCCGCGCAGATAGCGCAGCACCCGCGCGGTATTGGCGTAAGGCTGGTCCGACTGCTGCTCGCAAAGCGCGAAATCATCTGCATCCGGCTCGCGCAGCTGCACCAGCGCGTCGCCGTCGCTCCCCACCAGCCCCATCAGGCGAAAGGCGGTGAGCCAGTGGTTCATGGTGCGGTGCCCCCATTTGTCAGCAAAAATCTCGGTATTGCGCAGGATCGATGGGATGTGGTGGATCGGCGGCATGCAATGCGGGTGATGCTGGTGAAAGACCTTCGCCCCCTTCGCCCAGTGGATCGGCACGCCGCGTTCGTCTAACTCTCGGCCAAAGTCGGTATCCTCACCTCCGTAGCCGGTGAAACGCTCGTCAAACCCGCCGGAGCGGTCCCAATCTTCGCGGTGGATGGCAAAGTTGAGCGACCAGAAGCAGCGGTAATCGTTGCAGCGTTTCAGCCCCTCGGCGGGCGGCCCCTGACGGTCGGAATGGCGCACGGCGACGGCTTCCAACTTCGGATAGCTCCAACCTTCGGTGGCCGTGCCTGCGGGGAGGTAGTTGACCTCGCCCATGATCAACCCGTTGCCCGGCACCGCATAGCCCATATAGTCGGCGATCAGTTCCGGCGCCGGGATGCAATCCACGTCGAGAAAGACCAGACAGTCGCCCTTGGCCTCTGCCGCGACGGTATTGCGCGCGCGTGAGAGGGGCAATTCGCTGCCCGTCACCTGAACCTGCCGGATCGGGAAATCGGTCTGCGGCAGGTCGTCGTAAAGCGTGTCCTGCATGACCCCGATCACCAGCTCATCCGGCTGCCGGGTCTGTCGGGTCAGGCCAAGGATCACATTGCGCAGATGCGCCGCCCGCCCCCGCGCGAGCGTCAGCGCGCTAACTGTGGTATTTTCAGGCACGGATGGGGTGAACGACGTCATGTAACTCTCCGGTAATTCTGGGTGTTTCAGATAGCAACTGATCGGTGAGGCCGATCAGCCAATTGGCCGTCTCTACGGCGGCATCCTCGTTGACCAAGGCCCGCTGCAGGGCGGGGTCATGGGCATCGAAGGTATCTTGGATCGCGCGGCGCCATGCTGCGGCGGAAGACGGGAAATGCGGCAGGTGATGCGCTGCCCCCGCCCGCGCCAGCGCCTCGGCCTTTTCGACCTGTTCGTCGAAATAGCGCCACTCCGGCACGGCGAGCCACGGGGTCTCTGCCGCTAGGATCTGGTGGCAGGTGGTGTTCCCGGTCGAGGCCACGACCATATCCGCCGCCGCCAGATAATCCGCCGCGTTTTCGACCCAGCCGTGATGGCGCAGGTTGGCAGGCTCGGTGGCATGCCAATCGCGTGCCATGCGCCCGATGGTGATGAAAGCCGTCTCGGGCATCGCCCGCGCCGCGATGCCGAAGGGGGCGGAGGCGAAACCCGTGCCGCCCCCGCCCGACATGACCAGCACCATGCGCTGCTCTGGCCCGACGCCAAGCCTCTCGCGCAACCTGTCCCGCCGCGCGGGATCGGGGCGTTTCACATCGACGCCCAAGCCCCCGGCGAAATGCGTCTTGGCCATATGCCGCGCGGGCCAGTCCGGCTGCGCCAGCGCCTTGGCGGCGGGACAAAGCAACCCGACCGCCCCGTCATAGGCCGCCTGATGCCCCGGATCACCGCGCTGACCATGTTGCAGCACTTTCACATGCGGCACCGAACAAAGCCGGGTAAGCTGCGCCACCTCAGCCGAGACGTCGCTGATCATCAACACCGGATTGGCGCTGGCGAACCAAGCGGCAAGTTGCGCCATGGCCTGCCGGATGCCGGGCCAGCCAAGCGGCGCGCAATGCACCATATCCGGCGCGCTGGTGGTGTCGTTGATGTCCTCGGCCCCCGTCGCCTCGAAAAGCGATGGCAGGGTGATGACTTCCACCGCCCGGGTGAAGGCGGGGAAAATGTCCGGTTTCGCGCAGAAGACGGTCACCGGCTGGCTCTCGGGCAGCGCGTTGACGACCGCCGCGCAGCGCTCCGCATGGCCGCGCCCCTGATGATGGACGAAGTAACCGATGGGCCGTGTCATTGCGCCACCATCTTCACCGGCGGCTCCATCGCGTTGAGGGCGAAGCCGAAGGTTTCCAACCCCTCCAAGACCCCAGCCGCATGGGCCGCGCGGGCGTGGTAGAGCCGTCTGCCGCTCAGGCGTTCGCGCAGCCCGTCCATCGCATTGCCCACCAAGATGCCCCGGCCCGGGCCATCCTCCACCGCCTGCAACATGTCGAAATCATTGCCGCTGTCCCCGGCCACGACAACCCGGTCCATCGGCATGCCCAACCGCCGCGCGGCGGCACAGACCGCAGGCCCCTTGCCCGCCGCCAAGGGTAGAACATCGATCAGCCGCCCATGCGAGGCCACGATCTGCGCTGCAGCACCGCGCCGGGCCAGATGCCGCTCCAACCGGCGCGCGGTGCGCATGTCACCAAAACCGCTGAGCTTCCACCGCCGCTGCTCGACCGGCGCTTGCCAGTTAAAGCCAAAGTCCTTCAGGGCGCGCTCCACCCGGGCCCGGTCCCATCCGGCGTCAAGCTTTTGGGCGAAACGCTCATCCAGACACAGCCGCCCTTCGGCATCGGGCAGATAGACCTCGGTGCCGACAGAGGTGATAAAGACGCGCGGGCTGGGCAGGTTCCAATCGCGCAGGATGCGGCGGGCTTCCGGCAGGCTGCGCCCCGTGGCCACGGCAAAAAGCGGTCGGTCCCGGGCGATCCAAGCGTTGAACAGGGCGGCGGATGGCGCGCAGCCCGTGAGCGTGTTGTCGATATCGCTCGCCAACAGGACGGGCGCTTGCGTCGGCAGTGGCGCGACGTGGCGGATATCTTCGCAGATATGCTGCACCTCTTCGGCCCATTTCGACCAGTCGTAGCGCCCAACATTGGCACGCCCGGCTTCCGATGCCTCAGTCCAGAATGCGCGATCGTCCAACAGCTTCAACAGCGCCGCCTCGATGGCCGCGCCATCGCAGGGCGGCACACAGAGCCCATGACCGAGGTCCGCCACGATATCGGCAGGCCCGCCTTCACGCGTGGCCACCACCGGCAGGCCATGCGATGCCGCCTCCAACATGGTGAGGCCAAAGGGCTCATGCAGTGCGAGGTTAACAAAAACCCCACCGGTCTGCGCTGCGCGGTCGTAGAGGGCCGCCACATCGCCCTGCGTATGCCTCGGCGGCAGCGCTACTTTGCCGCGCAGTTCCGGCACCTCCAACGTCTCCCGCAGGCGGATCAGCTCCGCACGGGCTTCTGCATTCGCCTGTAGCGCATCGCCATGCTGGCCGGCGAGGATCACAAGGTTCGCCCGCGCCTGCAAAGCGGGGCTTTGCGCATAGACCCGCGCCAAGGTCGCAAGGTTCTTGCGGGCCACGGGGCGCGCCACGGCGAGCAGCGTGGGGCGGTCGGGGTCGCTCAACTGACCGGCCAAGAGCGCACGGCCCGCCCCGGCCTCAGCCGGGCGGCGCAGCGATACGCCCGGAGAGACGCGGTGCACCCGCGCCTGCGCATCCGCCCCATAGGCCGCGACCTGCACCTCGGCCTCATCGCGCGAGGAAAGCACCACCGCATCGGCCTCCAACAGCGCGCGCCGCTCCGCCGACACGCGCGCGGCATCCACCTTAGCCCCTGACTTGCTCAAGGCCAGCGAATGGGGGGTATAGATCACCGGAATGCCGAACCGCGCACGCGCCGCCAGCGCCAATTGCGCCGCATCGGCGAAATGCGCGTGGATCACATCCGGCAGCCGTTTGGCCTGCGCCAGATCCTCAAGAAACGCCTCGACCAGTGCGGGGATTTCCGCGGCGAGGTTTTCCTTACTCAGATACCCCCGCTCCGCCGTCCAAAGACGCCGGATCGACAGGCTGCGGCTGACCTGCTGCTCGGTCTGGGCATGCACAGCGCCAAGGCTTGGTTCATCGAAAGCACGGGTCACGATCTGCACCGCATCCAAGTCGCCCCGCGCCGCCTGCGCGCGGGCCGCCCCCAAGATATAGGCGATGTGACCGCCGGTATCTTCGGTCACGCCATAGTTGACAGACGGCGCCGTGAGGCAGCCCCCGAGGGCAATGTGACAAATGAACATGAATGGGTCTCCTTATGGAGGGGTGACCCCCCTCACGGCCCATCCGTTCCGATAACAAATGTTAATGCATACATCGCTGGACAGCGCGGTTGGACGTCCTAGCTTCCTGCCATTGAACCCCGCCTCTCTCTCCCCCAATCAGAGCCGTCGTGATGCCCTCAGAAATCCCCCCGCGCTACCTGTTCATCGGCGGGCTGCACCGCTCTGGCACCTCGCTGGTCAACCGCTTGGCCAATGCCCTGCCCGGCGCGGGCGGCATCACCGGATCGGCGGCGCCCGAGAATGAGGGGGTCTACCTGCAAGGGGCCATTCCCCATACGGCGCAATCCGGGCGGCCCATGCATTTCGCGACCAACCCTGAGGAACATCTGACCGAGGCGCATCCGCTTAATAGTTTGGAGACGAAGACCCGGCTGGCGCAGGACTGGGCGCCGTGGTTTGCCCCGGACCTGCAGTGGCGGGTTGAGAAGTCGCCGGTGAACCTGACCCGCATGCGCCTGATGCAACACCTCTTTCCCATGTCGCAATTCATCGTCGTCCTGCGCCATCCCGAGGCCGTCGCCGCCTCGGTCGCGTCATGGGTCGATGCCCCGGCGCAGGCGTTGATCGACCATTGGATCGCGGCGCAGGCGCAGATGCTGGATGACCTGCCCTATCTGCATGCGGTGATGGTTCTGCGTTACGAGGATATCGTCGCCGACGCCCCCCGCGCCCTGCGCCGGATCGCGCGTTTCGTCGACTTGCCTGTGGTGGCATTGCCCGAAGGCATCGCGGATGGAAATCAAACCTACGCCGGGGCCACGCAGATGACGAAGGCACAGGCGGCTGAGGCCGCGCGGTGGGGCTATGCCCCCGGGTTGCAGGTCTCGCCTTGGCCCGGCCTGATCCAGCACCCGCTGCGCGCCGTGCGCGAAGCGGTTGAGGCAGCCTGATCGGTCAGCCCTCGCCGAGCACCCCGGTCAGCGCGCGTTTGATGATGCCCCGCACGCCGGGGCGTTTTTCGCGGGCAAAGGGCAGCGGGCGGCAAACCTCGATCGCGGCCACGCCAACGCGGGCGGTCAGCGCCCCGTTCACCAGCCCCTCGCCGAAACGGCGGCTCAGCTTGGCGACGATGGACCCGCCCAAGAGCGGCTCGATCAGATCATCCCCCACGGCCACGGCGCCCGTCGCCACCAGATGCGACAGCACCGCGCGGGTCAGCCGCCATGAGCCGAAAAAGCCCGAGCGCCCGCCGTAGATTTCGGCGATGCGTCGGATCATGCGCAGGTTGCTGCTAAGGGCCGCGGCGACATCGGCCAGCGCCAAGGGCACCAGCGCGGTCACGGCGGCGACCTGCCGGGCCGCGGCTTCGACCTCACGAGTGGCGGCACGGTCCAGCGGGGCCAGAACCTCGCTCTCGGCCAGCCCCAGAAGCGCTTCGGCATCGAATTGATCGCCGCGCAGTTCCGTCAGCCGATCGCGGCCCCAGCGGGTATCCTCGCGGTGTTTGTATAGCGCCTCAAGCCGGTCCGTGACGCTGCGCGCGGCGGTCAAATCCCCCTGCGCCAGCGCCTCGCCCGCATCATGGCGCAGCCCGTCAAGCCGCGCCAGCCGCCCGAAAGCCGCCATTTCGCGCAGCGACAGCAGCAGAAGGACCAGCAAAAACGCCCCGATCAGCAGCGTCATCGCCCAACCGAGCATCGGGTAGCGTGCCATGAGATCGGTGACGAAGGTCCAAGCCGCGATCGACACCAGCGCCGTGACCAATGCCCCTGCCAGCGCCCAGAACAACCGCACCAGGCGCGAGGGTTTGCGCGCCGCGAGCCGGGCCGCGATCTGCATCGCTTGGCCCTTGGGCGGCGGAGCCTCGACGTCCAACTCGGGCACGGCGGGCGCATCGGCGACCGAGGGCTGCGGCTTGGTGTCTTCTTCAAGGTGGAACAGGATCGGTCCGCGGGCCATCAGGCGGCCTCCCTTTGCCAGTGCAATGTCAAATCGGGCAGCCCTTCGTCATTGGCGCTGCCATCGCTGCGCGCGGTCTCGGCAAACCCGTGTTGGCGGTAGAATGCGATGGCCCGGGCATTGGCCTGAAAGGTCCAGCAGGTCAGCGACTTATGCCGTGTCTTTAACGCGCCCAGAAGGGCCGAGCCGATGCCCTGCCCCCGCGCCGATTGCGCCACAAATAGCGCATCCAATGCGCCGCCCTCACAAGCCGCAAAACCGGCGACGCGGCCCTCCCGCTCGGCCACTATGACCCAGCCCCGGGCGATCATCGCATCGGCATGGGCGATATCCTCGGCACCGGTATGAATGCGCGGCAACCAAGCGGTGTCGCGGGCGAAATCGCTCATAATGCCGCCCACGGCGCCTGCGTCGAGGGGCTGTGCCGGGCGCAGGGTGGCGGGGCCTGTCACAACCGCACTCACAGCCGGTCCCCAATCAGGAATTCCGCCGCACGGTCGAGCCGGATATGCGGCGGCCCATCGCCGGGGCGCAGGTCCAACACCGCAGGGGCAAAGCGCATGATCTGATAATCCGCCCCCAGCCATTCCTGCGCGCCCTGCCGCGCGGGGGTCAGCAGATGCGCCGGATCTTCGGGCAGTTCACCGGGGTAGAATGCCGCCTGCCGCCCGCGCGTCTCATCCTCGTTCAAAAGGGTGCCGCGCACCACGTCGAGCGGCTCTCCCCCATGGGTCATCACGTCTTCGGTCGTGGCGCGCAGGCTGGCGATGGCCATGGCCCGCGTGCCCGCCCCCGCATATTGCGCCCGATCCCGCGCCTCGCGGATCAGCGCCTGCATGATACCGCTCAGTCGGGGATGCTGGCTGTGGTGCAGATGGTCGGCCTTGGTCGCGGCAAAGAGGATTTTCTCGACCCGTTTGCCCCGCAGGAGGGTGGTCAGAAAGTTGTTCGTTCCCGGCCGGAACGCGCCCAGAATATCGGCCATGGCGCCGCGCAGGTCTTCGACCGCCTGCGGCCCTTGGTGGATCGCGCCAAGCGCGTCAACCAGCACCACTTGCCGGTCGATCCGCGAAAAGTGATCGCGGAAGAAGGGCTGCACCACCTGTTTCTTATAGGCCTCGAACCGCCGCGCCATTTCGCGGATCAGCGATTTGCGCGGCGCGCCTTCCGAGCCCGGCAGCGGCGCGAAGGTCAGCACCGGTGAGCCTGCAAGGTCACCGGGCAGCAGGAAGCGCCCCGGCGTGCAGTCGGAATAGCCATTGGCGCGGGCGGTTTGCAGATAATCGGCAAAACTGTCGGCAAGCCTGCGGGCGGTGGTTTCCTCCAACTCGGCATGGGGGTCGGTCTGCTCGGCCAGCGCGCGGTAGCCCGCCGCCTCTTCACGCGACGCGATGCGTTCAATGACTTGCGCCGACCATTCGGCATAGGTGACATCCATCAGCGCCAGATCCAGCAGCCATTCGCCGGGGTAATCCACGATATCCAGATGCAAGGTGCGCGACCCTTGCAGACCTGCCAGCAACCCATTGGGCCGCACCTTGAGCGAGAGCCGCAGTTCCGAAATCGCCCGCGTGCTTTCGGGCCAATGGGGCGTCTTTCCGGTCAGCGCGGCGAGGTGGGTCTCATACTCGAACCGGGGCACGGTATCGTCGGGCTGGGGCTGCAGAAACGCCGCCTCAATCCGCCCCTCAGAGGCCGCGAGCAGCCCCGGCATCCGCCCCCGGTCCAGCAGGTTGGCGACCAGCGAAGTGATGAAAACCGTCTTGCCCGACCGCGCAAGCCCTGTGACGCCGAGCCGGATCACCGGCTCGAAAAACGTCTCGCCCACCGTGTCGGTGACATTCTCGAACTGCCGCCAAATCCCGTCGGCAATGCCTGTGATACCCAAAGCTGCGCCCGTCCTTCTTTCTTTGGCCTCAACATAGGGCCGGCAGGCAGGGATTGCCAGAAGCGCCCGCCCGCGCTAAGGCCCCGGTCATGCCTAGATATGCCCTGAAAATCGAATACCACGGCGCGCCCTTCAACGGGTGGCAGCGTCAGGTTGACCAGCCCACGGTGCAAGGTTCGATCGAGGCCGCTTTGGCCAAGCTGGAACCCGGCGCGCACACCATCGCTGCCGCCGGGCGCACCGATACCGGTGTGCATGGGCTGGCGCAGGTCGCCCATTGCGACATGGCCCGCGATTGGTCGCCCTTTCGGCTGGGCGAGGCGCTGAACTATCACCTCAAGCCGCAGCCCATCGCAATCACCGATTGCGTACTGGCGCCCGATGATTTCCACGCCCGTTTCTCGGCGCTTGAACGGCGCTATCACTTCCGCATCCTCAGCCGCCGCGCCCCGGCGGTGCATCAGGCAGGGCTGGTCTGGCAGATCAAACATCGGCTGGATGTCGAGGTGATGCAGGCGGCGGCGGATCTTTTGGTGGGCAAGCATGATTTCACCACCTTCCGCTCGACCGTTTGTCAGGCGGAAAGCCCGGTGAAAACGCTGGACCGGTTACAGGTTTCGCAGGTCGAGACCATGGCCGGGACGGAGTATCATTTCGACGTGCGCGCGCGATCCTTCCTGCACAATCAAGTGCGCAGTTTCGTCGGTTCGCTGGAGCGGGTCGGCGCGGGGTCTTGGAGCGTGGCGGATATGGGTGCAGCACTTGCGGCGAAGGATCGGGCTGCCTGCGGGCCGGTTTGCCCGCCGCAGGGGTTATACTTGGCGCATGTGAGCTATCCGGTGGACCCGTTCGCTAAGGCGTGACGCGGACCATCGCCTGCCCGCGGGATGGCGATGCTTCAGTCGGTTCATGCCACTTTATCGTGCAGCCTAGGGGCGCGTTACCCAGAGGACACCGCCCCTGGCGAAATCGCCTCCCCGACCGGGCGGGCAGGCGATGGTCCGGCGTCTTCAGCTTGTTTGCGGACCTATAAGCCCTCTTACGGCAGAGGCGTCCACGTCCCGTGGAATTTCCCCTCTTCGCTGATCCGCTCAAACCCATGCGCACCAAAGAAATCGCGCTGCGCTTGGATCATATTCGCCGTGCCCCGCGCCCGGCGCATGCTGTCATACCACGCCAGCGCCGCCGACAGCGCGGGCAGCGCGACACCGAGCAATGCACCCGCTGCCACCACCCGGCGCAGCGCCGGAATGCTCCCTTCCAAGCGTTTGCGCATGGCGGGGGCGAGAATCAGATGCCCACCGGGCAATTCGCCCCGGAAGGCATCGGCAAACTCGTCCAGCAGCGCCGAGCGGATGATGCAGCCTGCCCGCCAAATCTCGGAGATCCGCGCCATGTCGAGAGACCAGCCAAACTCCTCCGACGCGGCGGAAAGGATGCGAAAGCCCTGCGCGTGGCCGATGATCCGTCCCGCCAAAAGCGCCATCTCAAGATCCGCCTCTTCGGGCAGCGGCGCGTCCTGCACGCCTTCGGACAACAGCGGCTCGGCCATTTCGCGCACAGACTTCTCGCTCGACCAACCGCGCGCGCCGACGGCGGCTTCGATGGTATTGGCCGATTGCCCCATCTTGAGCGCTTCGATCAAGGTCCAGCGCCCGGTGCCCTTTTGCCCAGCCTGATCGCGGATCACATCGACCATCGGCGTCCCGGTCTGGGTGTCGACCGACAAGAGCGCCGCGGCCGAGACTTCGATCAGATAGGAGTTCAGCGGTCCCTTACGCCAGTCGGCAAAGAGATTGCCAATTTCCACCGCGCCCTGCCCGCCCGCATCGCGCAGCAGGCCGTAGACTTCGGCGATCATCTGCATGTCGGCATATTCGATGCCGTTATGCACCGTTTTGACAAAATGCCCCGCCCCGTCGGGGCCGAGATGCGCCACGCAAGGCGTGCCCTCGAATTGCGCGGCAATCTTCTCGGCCATCGGTTTGAACTGGGTCCAGGAATGCGCGTTGCCGCCGACCATCATCGACGGGCCATTGCGCGCCCCGGCCTCGCCACCCGACACGCCCATGCCGACGAGATGCAGCCCCGTGCCTTCGAGTTCGGCACTGCGGCGGCGGGTATCGTGGAAATCGGCGTTGCCGCCGTCGATCAAAGTGTCGCCCTCGTCCAGCAGCGGTTTGATGGCCTCGATCATCGCATCGACCGGCGCGCCGGAGGGGATCATGAAAAGAATGCTGCGCGGGCGGGCAATGGCGGCGACGAAATCCTCCAACTGCGCGGTCCCGATCAGGCGCTCGGCCAGCGGCCCGGCCTCGTCAAGGAACGGCGCGATCCAGTCGGTCTCTCGGTTGCTGACGGCGACGGTAAAGCCACTGTCGGCCAAGTTCAGCGCCAGTGCCGAGCCCATGGTGCCCAGACCGTATACCCCGATATCGGCGCCCGCGCCCCGTGCCGCGCCCCCGTCCGCCTGCGTGCCAGTTGCCATAACGATCATGCCTCATTTCTAGCCTGTCATACTGCCTAGCCCGCCTATCCGGCAGGCCGCAGTTTGATTTGCGTTCGGGAAGACTATATAATGTGAGGATAACAAGAAAAACACCCGACCGAGGCATAGTTCTGTAATGACACAAGTATTTAGACGCGCATGGGAGGATATGGTCCTTCCTATTTTCAAACGTCCCCGCCGTGTGCAGGTTGCCGCCCTGTGCTACCGCGACACCGAGGCGGGCAAAAAGGTCCTGCTGATCACCAGCCGCGACACGGGCCGCTGGATTTTGCCCAAGGGCTGGCCGATCGACGGGTTGGACGGTGCCGGAGCCGCCTTGCAGGAAGCATGGGAAGAGGCCGGGGTGACCAAAGCGGATATCGAATCCGATCCAATGGGTATTTTCGACTATGACAAGGGTCTCGGCGAAGGCCTGACCGTGCCCGTGACCACACAGGTCTACCTCACCCGCGTCCGCGATCTGAGCGAGGAATACCCCGAAGCGGGCATGCGCAAACGCGCGTGGTTCACCCCGCAAGAGGCATCGGAACTCGTGGATGAGCCTGATCTTAAAGCAATCTTATCTGCCTTCCATTAAGCCCCTTCGGCGCCGGGCCGCTGTCCGGTGCCATTTCCCCCCTGCCCCATTGCCGCCCCTGCCCGTTTCGGGATGTTACAATTTTGTGACAGGGTGACTTGCGCCCTCGGTAGCCTTATGTCACCCCCCGCTGAACGTTAGGATCGGAGATCATACAGGAATGGCAACGGAACCGCAGGGCAGCCAGTGGAAGACACTGGACAAGGACCTCAACCGTATTTCGCAAGTCGAACTGGCCGCGACCTATGTCGCCCGCCCCCTTGTGGCGCCGGGCATCGCGCTGGCCTTTATCGTGGTGGCAGGTGCCGTTGCGGCGGTAATCTTCGGGCAACAGCCCTCCAGCTTTGTCGTGATCGCCGCGGCGGTCTTTGGCGCCTATATGGCGGTGAACATCGGCGCGAATGACGTGGCCAACAACATGGGCCCCGCCGTGGGCGCCAATGCGCTGACCATGGGCGGCGCCATCGTCATCGCGGCCTTGTGCGAATCCGCCGGGGCCTTGCTGGCGGGGGGCGATGTCGTCTCGACCATTTCCAAGGGCATCATCGACCCGGCGAGTGTCGCGGACACGCGCATCTTCATCTGGGCGATGATGGCGGCGCTGGTCTCCTCCGCGCTCTGGGTCAACCTTGCCACATGGGTCGGCGCGCCGGTCTCGACCACCCATTCGGTCGTCGGCGGGGTCATGGGCGCGGGCATCGCGGCTGCGGGCCTTGGCGCGGTCAACTGGAGTTCAATGAGCATGATCGCCGCAAGCTGGGTGATCTCGCCCGTGCTGGGCGGTGCGGTGGCGGCGATGTTCTTGGCCTTCATCAAGGCGCGCATCCTCTACCAAGACGACAAGATCGCCGCTTCGCGCACCTGGGTGCCGGTGCTGGTGGGGCTGATGGCCGGGGTCTTTGCCGCCTATCTGGCGCTCAAGGGGCTGAAAAAGATCATCAGCATCGACATGCCGGTCGCCCTGATCATTGGGCTGGTGACGGGGCTGGTGGTCTATGCCATCTCCGCCCCGCTGATCCGCCGCGCCTCGGAAGGGATGGAGAACCGCAACCGCTCAGTCAAAACGCTCTTTGGCCTGCCGCTGGTCCTCTCCGCCGCGCTGCTCAGCTTTGCCCATGGGGCCAATGACGTGGCCAATGCGGTCGGCCCGCTGGCGGCGATCGTCCATGCGACTGAGTTCGGCGGTTTCGAGGATAAGGTGAGCATCCCCACATGGGTGATGATCATCGGGGCCTTCGGCATCTCCTTCGGTCTGTTCCTATTCGGGCCGAAACTGATCCGCATGGTCGGCAGCCAGATCACCAAGCTGAACCCGATGCGCGCCTATTGCGTAGCACTCTCAGCCGCCATCACCGTAATCGTGGCAAGCTGGCTGGGCCTGCCCGTGTCTTCGACCCATATCGCCGTGGGCGGGGTCTTTGGCGTGGGCTTTTACCGTGAATGGCACATGGAACGGCGCCTGCGCCGGATCGGAGCCAAGAGCGGTGAGGTCAAGCGCATCGCCAAGGAAGAACGCCGCCGCCGCAAGCTCGTACGCCGCTCGCATTTCATGACCATCGTTGCGGCTTGGGTGATCACCGTGCCTGCTGCGGCGCTGCTCTCTGGCATCGTCTTTTGGGTGCTCAACGCCTTTGTGAACTAGGTCAGGCGCGGGCGCGCCTTACCCTTCTTGCCGGTCCTGCCCTGCCGCCATTTCGGCCCGCAGCGCGGCGACCGGCAAATGCGGCAACCCTTCGCCTGCAAGCTCTGCCCAGCCCATCACCCGCAGCACCATATCCGTCACCGGCGTCGCCCGGCCAAGCGCCCTTGCGCGGCGCTGCACCTCGCCCTGAAGCGCGTCGATCTCGGTCGGGCGGCGGGCGGCAAGGTCTTGCGCCATGGAGGTCCGCGCCTGCGGGTCGATCTGCAACATGGCTGCAGCGACGCGGGTGAATATCGGCGTCGGCAGGCGCAAGAGCATCGGGACCAGTCGCGCCGGGATCGGTGTGGTCATGGCGGGGCGGATCTTGCCTGCGCGCAGGACCGCCAGCGCCTCGGCCCATTGATCAGCCATCAGACGGCGCCATGCGCGATCCTGCAACTGGGCCTGCAACGGCAGGCCGCTCAGCGCATTCAGCGCGTTATTGAGGTTCATCAGAAACTTGCCCCATTGCAAGGCGGTGATATCGGCGTGCTCCACAACCTTCAGATCCGGCAGCGACAACCGCGCGGCCAGATCGGCGGGGCCACCCTCGATCACCAGATCGCCCGAACTTGCCCTGTGGTAGCAACCCTGCCCCATGGCCACGACATTGAACGGCACCAGCCCCGCGCGCAGGTCATGCTGCGGCAGGTGCTGCGCCAGAACCGCGCGATTGCCCATGCCGTTTTGCAGGCTGATGACCTGCACGCCGGGCGCGCTGTGGCGGGCGATCAGACGGGCCATGTCTTCGGTGTCGCGCGACTTGACCGTGACCAACACGATATCCGCATCGCGCAGACAGGTCTCATCGCCCGCAAGACTCAGATCATCGGCCGACAGGTAGCGCGCCATGCCGCCGAAATCCGTCAGGGTCAGCCCATGGGTGCGGATTTCGGCTTGAATGCGGGGCCGCGCCAGCAGGGTCACAGCATGCCCCGCACTGGCCAGCAGCCCGCCGACAAAGCAGCCCACCGCCCCCGCGCCCGCAACAACGATGCGGGGGCCGTCGCTCATGCGCCCAGACACCAGCGCATGACGGCTTTCTGTGCATGCAGACGGTTTTCGGCCTCGTCAAAGATCACCGAATGCGGCCCGTCCATGACCGAGCTTGTCGCCTCGTCATCGCGGTGCGCAGGCAGGCAGTGCATGAAGAGCGCGTCGGGCTTGGCCAGCGCCATCAGCGCATCGTTCACCTGATAGCCGCGCAGCTGATTGTGCCGCCGCTCCCGCGCCGATTGCGGATCATGCATGCTGACCCACGTGTCCGTGACCACCAGATCGGCACCCTCCACGGCCTTCTGGGGGTCGCGCTCGGTGGTATAAAGCCCGTCGAGCGCGCGCTCGGGGTCGAGCGGCTCCGGCCCGGTGAAGACAAGATCGAAGTCGAACTGCTTGGCCGCATGGGCGAAGCTTGCAAAGACATTGTTGCCATCGCCCGACCAGACCACCTTGCGCCCTTTGATCGGGCCGCGGTGTTCCTCAAAGGTCTGAATGTCGGCCATGATCTGACAGGGATGCGTGCGGTTGGTCAGCCCGTTGATCACCGGAACGGTGGCATATTCCGCCATCTCCAGCAGGGTCTGCTCCTCAAAAGTGCGGATCATGATCATATCGACGTAGCGCGACAGCACGCGGGCGGTGTCGGCGATGGTCTCACCATGGCCAAGCTGCATATCGGCGCCCGAAAGCACCATGGTCTGCCCGCCCATCTGACGCACGCCCACGTCGAAGGAGACACGTGTCCGGGTCGAGGGCTTCTCGAAAATCAGCGCGACCATGTGATCCTTCAACGGCTGGTCATCATCCGGCGCGCCGCGCGGGCGGCCATTGCGCGCGGCTTTCATGGCGGCGGCATTGTCGATGATCTGCCGCAGATCGGCGGGGTCGGTTTGGTGGATATCGAGGAAATGGTTCATCTGTCGTCTCTGTCTTGCGGGGTCGAAGGCCACGGCCTTGAAAGCCCGAGGAATGTTTTGGGGTGAATGGCGCTTAGGCCGGGGTCAGGTCACGCGCGATAGCGTCAAGGCGGGTCACCGCCTCGGCAATCTCATCGTCGGAAATGGTCAGCGGCGGCAGCAGGCGGATCACATTGTCGGCGGCGGGCACGGTGATCAGCTCATGAGCATAGCCCGAGGCGACCACATCGGCATTCGCCACTTTGCATTTCAGCCCCAACATCAGCCCCGCGCCGCGCACCTCTTCAAAAACCTCCGGATGCTCAGCCACCAGCCCTTCGAGACGCTGACGCAGCAGCCCCGCCTTGCGGCTCACCTCGGCCAGAAAGGCCGCGTCGGCCACCACATCCAGCACCGCGCAGCCCACGGCACAGCCCAGCGGGTTGCCCCCATAGGTTGAACCATGGGTGCCTGCCGTCATGCCCGAGGCCGCCTTTTCCGTGGCCAGTACGGCGCCCAGCGGGAAGCCCCCGCCGATGCCCTTGGCCACCATCATGATGTCGGGAGCTACCCCTGCCCATTCATGGGCAAAAAGCCGCCCGGTCCGGCCCACGCCGCATTGCACCTCATCGCAAATCAGCAAGAGCCCGTGGGCGTCGCAAAGCGCGCGCATCTGTTGCAACTCGGCATCCGGCACGGCGCGGATACCGCCTTCGCCCTGTACCGGCTCGACCATGATGGCGGCGGTCTTGTCGGTGATGGCAGCCTCAAGTGCGGCGCTGTCGCCGAGGTCGAGATGCACGAAACCCGGCAGTTGCGGGCCGAAGCCTTTGGTCATCTTCTCAGACCCCGCCGCCGCGATCCCGGCGGAAGAGCGGCCGTGAAAGGCCCCGTTGAAGGCGATGATCTCGACCCGCTCGGGCTGGCCCGCCTCATAGAAATACTTGCGCGCCATCTTCACCGCCAATTCGCAGGCCTCGGTCCCCGAATTGCAAAAGAAGGCGGTGTCGGCAAAGGTCTCGGCCACCAGCCGGTCGGCCAGCGCCTCTTGCTGCGGAATGTGGTAGAGGTTCGACGTATGCCACAGCGCCTGCGCCTGATCGGTCAGCGCCTTCACCAGCGCCGGATGCGCATGGCCAAGCGCGTTCACCGCGATCCCCGCGCCCAGATCAAGAAAACGTCGCCCATCCGCCTCGATCAGCCAAGTGCCTTCGCCTTTGACGAAGGTCAAAGGAGCGCGATTATAGGTTGGCAGAACGGAAGGGATCATCTGTTTGTCCTTGAAAGAGGGCCGTGTCACGCCGGTAAAAGGGCATGGGGCTGGCGCAGGGTCAATGGGATTTGCTTGTTTTTGAAAGGATGCAGCACGCATGCTGCGAGATCAGGCCATCACGCCGCCCCAAAGGGGCACCATGTTATCGGACGAAGCGTCGTCGGATGGAATATGCGGCAGATTTGATCATGGCTCTTGCATAGCCGCCCTTCATCCCCCACGTAAAGCCCCAATCGCAGCGCCCCGTGCCCAGAGGGCATCGGCGCTTGCACCTGCGGCCCCAGAAGATAAAATGGGGGCCGATACACTGACAAAGCGGTCCGGGCTAGGGGGCCGCTTTTTAACTGGGGAACCCCGTATGTCCTGGACTGATGAGCGCGTAGAGACACTGAAAAAGATGTGGGGCGAAGGCCAGTCCGCCAGCCAGATCGCGAAGGAACTGGGTGGGGTGACGCGCAATGCCGTGATCGGCAAGGTGCACCGTCTGGGCCTGTCGAACCGCACCGCCGGGGCGCCCGCCGCCGCGGCGGCGGCGACTGCCAAGCCGGAGCCCAAGGCCAAGCCCGCAGCCCCCAAGGCCGAGGCCAAGGCAAAGCCCGCCGCCAAAGCCGCGCCCGAGCCGGAGGCCGAAGCCGCCCCCGCGCCCGAAGCCGAAGAGCCCGCCGCAGCCCCGGCGCCCAAGCCCAACCTGCCCGCGCGCAAACAGATCATCCCCGCAGGCCAACCCCTGCCGCCGCAGCCGTCGGCGAATGAGATCAGCCCAGAGGCGCTGGCCAAGGTCAGCGAAGTTGAGAAGAAGGCCAAGAAGATCGGCCTGATGGAACTGACCGAACGCACCTGCAAATGGCCTGTGGGCGACCCGGCGACCGATGATTTCTGGTTCTGCGGCTTGCCGGTGCAACAGGGCAAACCCTATTGCGAAGCCCATGTTGGCGTCGCCTTCCAACCAATGAGCGCGCGGCGCGACCGCCGCCGCTAAGACCGGCGCGATGAAACGAAAAAGGCGGGCGGGCTTGAGTGCCCTGCCCGCCTTTTTCTTTGCCTGAGGTCAAGATCAGCGCAGTTTCGGCGGTTTCGCCGGATCGCTGCCGGGGGCCATCCGGGGCGTGTTCTGCAAAGGCTCCATCTGAGGCAGATCAAAGCGCAGGCCGACGCGGGCCAGCTTCTCGACCACCGCGTCATTGGGACCGAAGAAGCCCACATCCATCGCCCCCGCCTCGATCCCCGAAAAGGTCAACGCCTCGGACGCCGCCCGCACCAGCGCGTCTTGCGCCCGGGGGATCGCACCGACGAAGGCCAGCAGATGCCCGCGCCCGCCGCCGCTGTATTCGACACCGACAAGGAAGGCCCCCGCCGCCATGCCCGTGGCCGTGGCAAGCTTCGCGTCAATCGCGGCGATCAACGTCTCGGGCAACCCCTGCGGCGGGAAAACGCGGTCGATCCCCGCCTCGACCTCGCCCGGCGCATGGGCCAATGTGCTGCGCAGCCAGTCCATCGCCTCGGCAGGCAGCAGGATCTCGGACGGGGCCACACCGATATTCACCGCCATGCCCAAGGGCTGCCCCGCCAACATCGCGGCAATCGCACGCCCCGAGAGCGCCACATAAGGAGACGCCTCCCCCACATGGGCCGAAAGCCGCGCCGCGCGGTCGAAGACCATGACATAGCTATCATCAAGCAGCACCGGGCTGATCTGATCGCCCTGCGGCTCATCCTCAAGCAGCATGAACAGCTCGACATCCGCGATACGCTCGTAAAAACGCAGACGCGCCGCGTCGTCGTCGGGGGCGGAGGTCATCGCAGTATGGGCTTGGTCGAGCGGGGTCAGCTCGGTCTTGGGGTCAGTTTGGCGGTCGGTCATTCATCACCTCGGACACGGCGGCGCGCAGACGGGGCAAGACCTCTTCCGCGAACCAGGGATTCTTGTTCAACCATCCGGTATTGCGCCACGACGGATGAGGCAAGGCAAAGACCCCCGGCGGATGATCCCGCCAGCCCGCCACGGCCTCGGTCACATTGCGAAATCCGGGGAGGTGATATTTCATCGCATAGGCCCCAATCAACACCGTTAGCCGCAGATCGGGCAGCATCTCCAGCACCGGTTTGCGCCAAGTCTGCGCACAGATACGCGGCGGTGGCAGGTCACTGCCCTTGGCGTCATAGCCCGGAAAGCAAAAGCCCATCGGCACGATGGCGACCCTGTCGCGATCATAGAATGTCGCCTCATCCAGCCCCAGCCAGTCGCGCAGGCGGGTGCCGGACACATCCCAGAACGGCTTGCCCGCCTCATGCACCCGCTTGCCGGGCGCTTGGCTGGCGATCAGCAGCCGTGCGCCGGGTTTGAACCAGACGATGGGCCGCGGGCGATGCTGGGTGGCGGTCACGGCGAAACGCTCGGCACAAAGGCGGCAGGCCGCCAGATCATCTCGGATATCCTTCATGAGCAGGAGATAAGCGATAGGACCAAAAGATAAAGGGCGGCGGGCCATCACTTCGAGAATTATCGAAATAAACCTTGCATCGCGCTGACGTTTCGATATTTCTAGAATCATGAAACAAGAATCCGCAACCCCCGCCCTCACCCTCGCCGCCAGCAGCTTTGCGGCGCTTGGATCGGAACAACGCCTCCTGGTGCTGCGCACGCTGGTGCGCGCCGGATCAGAGGGGCTGAACATCGGCACGCTGGGCGAACGCACCGGCGTGACCGGCTCGACCCTGACACATCATCTGAAACTCTTGGCCTCTGCCGGTCTGGTGAAACAGGAAAAACAAGGCCGCAGCACCATCTGCGCCGCCGTCGCCTATGAAGAAGTTCAAGCCTTGGCGAATTTCTTGCTGACCGAATGCTGCGCGGATGCAATCGACGGCTGCACGGAGCATAACCATGACTGATACCACACAAACCCTCCCCGCGCTGCACCGCTTGGCCTTTCTGAAAGGCGCTTGGGGCATCACGCTGGCGCTCTTGGCGCTGATCGCACTGCTGGATCCGCCGCAGGTCATGCCGACGGTCATCTTCGCGTCCGAGGCGCTTTTGCACACCGCGCCCTTCATCGCCTTCGCGGTGCTGGCCGTGGCCTATCTCAAAGCCAGCGGAGCCGAGAGCCTGCTTGCCCGCGCGTTCGAGGGCAACCCGGCACGAATGGTGGTGATGGCGGCGGCGCTTGGCGGCTTGTCCCCCTTTTGTAGTTGCGAGGTGATCCCATTCATTGCCGCGCTGCTGGCCGTCGGCGCTCCGCTCGGCGCGGTGATGGCCTTTTGGCTGGCCTCCCCGCTGATGGACCCGGCGATGTTTGCAATCACCTCAGGCACGCTCGGCTTCGACTTTGCCCTGGCGAAAACCATCGCGGCGCTCGGCGTCGGCATGTTGGGGGGCTTCACCGTCATGGCCCTGTCCCGCACGCCGATTTTCAACGACCCCCTGCGCCCCCAGCCCGCGAAAAGCAGCTGCTGTTCTTCGGCCAAACCCTTCTCCGGCGCGCCGGTCTGGAAGTTCTGGCAAGAGGCCGAGCGCCGCGCGAGTTTTGCCGACACGGCACTGACCAATGCGCTGTTCCTCGTCAAATGGCTGACCCTCGCCTATGTGGTCGAAGCCCTCATGCTGACCTATGTGCCCGCGGAATGGATCGCCAATGTCTTGGGCGGCACCGGGATCATGCCGATCATTCTGGGCGCATTCGTGGGCGCACCGGCCTACCTGAATGGCTATGCCGCCGTGCCCCTGATCGACGCGCTGCTGGCGCAAGGGATGACCCAAGGCGCGGCCATGTCCTTTGTCGTGGCGGGCGGGGTAAGCTGCATTCCGGCGGCCATCGCGGTCTGGGCACTGGTCAAACCGCATGTCTTCGCCGCCTATATCGGCTTTGCCTTCGTCGGGGCGATCTTTGCGGGTGTGATCTGGCAATTGGTCGCGTGACCGCATCAAACTGACGACCCGAATGCGGGGGCGGTAGAAATGCCGCCCCCTTTTCTGTTTCGACTGTTACTGAGGCGAGGGCAGATGCCGACCACGCCGACAGGACGGGCAGCGAGGCGCTCGCGACTTACGCAGCCGCGCGCTCCCCATCTGGCTTTTCGGAGGGTTCATCCCCAATCGGCCCCTCGCCATTCACCATGTCTTTGACAGCCATCCCATGGGGCAATTCCTTCCCCGTACCATTGCCCAAGGGCATATCGATATAGAAGGTCGTGCCGGGGCCGTCGTTCTTGAAATAGTCGATCTGCCCGCCCAAAGCTTCGATGATCCGTTTCGAGATGTTCATCCCCAGCCCGGTGCCGCCGACGGCCCGCTGGTCCGAGGAATCGATTTGCGAGAATTCATCAAAGACCTTCTCGCGCTCGGATTCGGCAAGGCCGATCCCCTCGTCGATCACGCTGATCCGCACCTTGTCGCCACGGTTGACCGAGGTGACCTTGACCGTCGACCCGGCGGGCGAGAATTTGGCCGCGTTCGACAGAAGGTTGGACATCACCTGTTGCAGGCGCTTTTCATCCGTGGCGATCCCGGCAGGCTCCGACGGTTTGGCATAGCGCAGCGTCACGCCAAGGTTGCCCGCAAAGGATTGGTTCAACTCAATCGCGTCTTCAATGATCGTCTGCACCTCAAGCGGTTCGATATCAAAGCTGATCTTGCCCGCCTCGAACTTTTGCAGGTCGAGAATCTCGTTAATGATCGACGTCAGCCGCGCCGAATTGCGCTGCGCGATCTTTAGAACTTTCTCCATCTGCGGGGTCATTTCGCCCAAAACGCCGGCGCAGGCCATATCGAGCGACCCTTTGATCGAGGTCATCGGCGTGCGCAGCTCATGGCTGATGGTCGAGACGAATTCGGTCTTCACCTTGAACGCGATCTTGGTTTTCTCATGCTCGACCTTCAGCTCTTCAAGCTGGCGCAGATTTGTGCGGTACATCTTCAGGAAGATGCGAGAGCAATCGACGATAAAATAGAGCACGAAGACCACGGTGAACAACTGGGTCCAAAGCTCGGATTCGATGCTCGCCCCCGTGCGCACAATGTCCCAGATCGGGATGAAGAGGAATGTCGCGCCATAGATCGCAAGCCGCAGCATCAGCACCGGCAGGATATGGTGGTTGTTCATCGAGGCGAAGAGCGCCGCGGCGAAAAGGAAGAAGAGCGGCAGGAAATGCGTTGTCGCCCCCTGCTGAAGCGCGATCCCAAGGGCGAAATAGCTGATCACCCCGGCGCTCAGCACCGTGCCAATATAGATGCGGTTCATGAACAAACGCGCCAAACGGGGGCTGCGTCCGCGCCAACGCGTGATGCGCAGGAAAAGCAGATAGTCAAATGTCTCGGAAATCGCGATCAGGATCACCGTCGAGATCGACAGCCAAAGATCGTAGTAGAAAGCGGACAGGCAAATGGCCGCCGCAAAGATCATCTGCCGCTGCCAGAACAGGTTAACGCCGACTTGGGAGTAGTCCCGCATCTGCTGCACCTTTGTCGCGTCTGCCAGATGCGGCGTATGAATCGGGCCGTATGTTACTTTTTCCTGCGACATCGCTCTCGTTTTCTTCGGTCGGCTGCTCGAATGCCGGCATTCTGCCGACAAACGCTCTTAACATGTTGCATTTCGGCATCGAAGCACATGTTAGACGCGATCATCTTCCTTTCTACACCCGGAAATGGGACATAAGTATGGCCATTTCATGCAACTAGAGGTTAGCCTCTTGATAAGAGGTATTTTTACAGCGAATTTTCGAGGTCCAACATGAGTCTGCAAGGACGGAGCTTCAGTGGAAAATCTTGGCAGGATGTTCTTCCCGAACTGACGCCACAGGACGCTAAGGCGCTGGAAGTAAAGAACAACCGCTTCCCACGAAAACTGCTCAACAGCAAATCGACAGAGGTCGACCCCTATAGCCCCGAGGCCCTTGCCCGGGCCAACCCCTATATGCGTGCCACAACTTTGTCATTTTTGAACATGCATCAGCACGGGGAATTATTCGTTAATTTCCTCCGGGCGCGGCGCCGAATCTTCATCGACGACAAGCAATGGGATCTCCCTCAGGTTGATGGGATGGAGTTTGACCAATACGACACGCCCCGCGCACGCTGGATCGTTTTGCATGAATATGGGGAGGTCATGGGCGGCGTCCGCCTAATGCCTACCACCTCGACCTGCGCGCAATACAGCTACATGCTGCGCGATGCGCAACTGGGGATGCTGCCGGACATTCCGCAGGACGTGCTGTTCTTCAAAGCCCCTGTGCGCGACGACATCTGGGAAGCCACCCGCTTGTTCCTCACCAGCGCCGTTCCTGCCCAACGCCGCATTGCTGTGCAACGTATGCTGATGAACCAGATGGCCGGTGCCGCCTATGCGATGGGCGCCAGCCATGTTCTGGGCATCGTGCCCGCCACCTTCAGCCGCTGGATGACACGGCTTGGGCTGATGAGCGCCGTGCCCGTGGGCCCGGTGCAAAACATCGACGGTGACCGCACGCAAGCGGCCTTGATGAACGTCAGCTACATCGGCGAGATGGCCCCGACCGAGAGCACTCATACGCTACACTGACCCCCGTGCAGGTGCGGGCCGATATGCCCTCCTCTTATGCCCCCTCGCCCGCAGGATACCCGTCCTGCGGGCAGCAGATTTTACCGCCACCAAACAGCCCCGCACGGCGCCCTGCCCCAGCGAACGCCCGCGTTTCGACATATTGTGGTCAAATTCCGTGAATAAACGGATAAGATACCTCTGATACCAGAGGCGCCGCGACGCCCGCTTAGCACCAACCGGAGCAGCGAATGCTGGAATTTGAAAATGTGTCCAAGTCCTTTTGGACGGGATCGCAGCACAAGGTCATTCTTGACCGGGTGTCTTTTCGCGTTGAGCTTGGCAACTCCTTGGGCATTCTGGCCCCCAACGGCACCGGCAAAACAACCCTGATCAACATGATGGCCGGGCTGGAAAAGCCCGACGAAGGAGAGATCAGGCGCGGCTGTAACATCTCGTTTCCATTGGGTTTTATGGGCGGGGTGGTCAATAAAGTCTCAGCCATGGAGAACGCCCGCTATATCGCGCGGCTCTACGGGCTTGACCCTGATTACGTCGAAAGTTTCTGTCGCTGGCTCTGCGGTCTGGGGGAATATTTCGACCAGCCGCTCGGCACCTATTCCGCCGGGATGCGGGCGCGTTTCTCATTCGCGCTGATGTTGGCGCTGGATTTTGATATCTATCTGATTGACGAAGGCATGCCCGGCACGACAGACGTGGAATTCAACCGCAAAGCGGGTGATATTCTGAAAGAACGGCTGCGGACCACGACGATCATCATCGTCTCGCATCAGGCCCATACGCTTGAGAAATTTGCCCGCTCCGCCGCTGTCCTTTTGGACGGCAAGCTACATATGTTCGACACCTTGGAAGAAGCGAAACAGCTCTATGACTACGAAACCCAAGGCTAGAAAATTCCGCATCCGCAAGGCGCCGCCCCCCTCGGGCAGCAGCACCGCGCCGAGCAGCGCCGAGAAGGCGCAGGCGGGCCAAAGCGATGCCGAAAAGGCTGCGCGCAAGGCCAAGCTGCGCGCCGTCGCGGATGCGACCGAGGTGGAACCCTCGCACAGCAAGGAAGCCTTGGAACATGCCGCCCGCAGCGGCAAAGCGCCCCATTCCGAAAGCGCCCGCTCGGGCGAGGTGTCTTCTCCCAATGAAGTCTCGGCCGAGCAGGACATCGACGCGATCCGCCGCGAGGGGCTGACAGGCCGCCAATTGCGCATGGCGCGGCGGGTGGCGCAGAAACACGGGCTGGCGCCGACCTCGGATTTCGACGCGGTGCGCCTTTTGCGGGCCAAGGGGATCGACCCGTTTCAGCGGTCCAACATGCTGGAACTCGTGGTGCCGCAGGCGGGTGATCCGGCGGACAGCGGCCTGCCCGCCACCCGCGGCCAGCCCGGCGACCCGAAGGTGCAACTGCCCCAGACCACGCCCCGCGGCCCGCGCGGCCTGCCCTCGACCGATGTCAGCCCCGCCGAACGTCGCCAGCGCGAGATCTCGGACATTCAGCGTGACATCACCCGCCGCCGCCGCCGCAAAGCGGCCATGCTGCTGGTCCGGCTGGCCTTTTTCGTCATGCTGCCCACCATCGCCGCGGGTTACTATTTCTACAAAATCGCCACACCGATGTATGCCACCGAAAGCCAGTTTCTGATCATTCAGAACGAAGGTGGCGGCGGCTCCAGCCCCTTTGGCGGGCTTCTGCCCACCCAATTCGCCAATAGCGCCGACAGCATCGCCACGCAGGCCTATCTGCAATCGAAAGACGCGATGCTGCGGCTCGACGAAGACGCTGGGTTTCGCGCCCATTTCGCCGATCCTGAGATTGACGCGATTCAACGGCTTTCCGAAGACCCCAGCAACGAAGAAGCCTATAAGACCTACAAGAAGAACGTCAAAATCGGCTACGACCCGACCGAAGGCGTGATCCGGATGGAGGTGATTGCCGCCGATCCCGAGGTCTCGGAAGAATTCTCTAAACGTCTGCTCACCTATGCCGAAGAGCGGGTGAATGACCTAAGCAAGCAAAAGCGCGAAGACGGGATGCGCGACGCGCTCGAGGGCTATGAAACCGCATTGGAAAACCGCCGGGCGGCGCAAGAGGCGCTGATCAAACTGCAGGTCGACAACAACGTCGACCCTGAGGCGATGATCGCCTCGATCCGCACGCAGATCACCAATTACGAGACCCTGTTGATCGAAAAGGAACTCGAACTCGCCGCCCTGCTCGACAACCAGCGCCCGAACCAAGCCAAGGTCGATGGCGCGCGCGGGGATGTGCGACGGCTACGCGAGCAGCTCACCAAACTGCGCGAGCGGATGACCGCCGCCAACGAAGGCGAAAACTCGCTGGCGCAACAGGCCGTCGCCGCACAGCTTGCGCAGGCCGATCTGGCCTCTGCCGACATGGTGCTGCAAAGCGCGCAAACCGCCATGGAACAGGCCCGAACCGAGGCCGGGCGGCAGGTTCGCTACCTCACCGTGGCGGTCAACCCCGTGGCCCCGGACGAGGCGACCTACCCTCGCAAGTTCGAAAACACGATATTGGCTTTCCTTATCTTTGCAGGCATCTACCTGATGTTGTCTCTGACAGCGTCCATTCTAAGAGAACAGGTAACTTCATGACCCAGCTGCGCATTGGCAATCTGACCGTCGGCAATGATCGTCCCCTCACCGTGATCGCTGGCCCCTGCCAGTTGGAGAGCGAAGACCACGCGCAGATGGTCGCGGGGGTGTTGAAAGAGGCATGTGACGCCGCCGGCGCGCAGTTCATCTTCAAGGGCAGCTATGACAAGGCCAACCGCACCTCCCTCTCGGGCAAGCGCGGTTTGGGCATCGAAAAGGGGCTGCAAGTCCTGCAATCTGTGGCCCGCGCCAATGACGTGCCGGTGCTGACGGATGTGCATAATGAAGCGCAATGCGCACAGGCCGGTGACGTGGTCGACGTGCTGCAAATCCCCGCCTTCCTCTGCCGCCAAACCGACCTGCTGCTCGCCGCCGGGGAGACCGGAAAGGCGGTTAATGTGAAGAAGGGGCAGTTCCTCGCCCCTTGGGAGATGCAGAACATCGTCGATAAGATCGAAAGCACCGGGAACCGCAACATCCTGCTGACCGAACGCGGCACCACCTTCGGCTACAACACGCTGGTCGCCGACATGCGCAGCCTGCCGCAGATGGCCCAAACCGGCTACCCGGTGGTGATGGACGCGACCCATTCCGTCGCCCAGCCCGGCGGCAAGGGCGGCTCTTCGGGCGGCCAGCGTGAGTTTGCTCCCGTCATGGCGCGCGCGGCGGCGGCGATTGGCGTGGCCGCGATCTTCATGGAAACCCACGAAGACCCAGACCGCGCGCCCAGCGATGGGCCCAATATGATCTACCTCGACCAGATGCCGGGGCTGATCAACCTGTTGATGCAATTCGACGCGCTGGCCAAAAGCCATCCGCTGACTTTCTAAATTTATCCCAAAAAGCGAGTATTTGACGTGAGTAAACCGGCCTCCACCGTGACCCCGAACACTTGGGAATTCCTGCGCGATGCGATGATCACCCCGACGGGCTTTCGCGAATATGACGCGCGTTGGAAATACCCCGACGATATCAATCTGCCCGGCATCACCGCCCTCGGCCTTGGGCTTGGCACGCAGATGCATGCGCGTGGGATTGAGCCTGTCATCGCCGTGGGCAATGACTATCGCGACTATTCGCTCTCGATCAAAAACGCGCTGATGCTGGGGCTGATGCAGGCCGGGATCACGGTCAAGGATATCGGCCCGGCGCTTTCTCCCATGGCCTATTTCGCTCAGTTCCACCTCGATGCCCCTGCCGTTGCCATGGTCACGGCGAGCCACAACCCGAACGGCTGGACCGGCGTCAAAATGGGCTTTCAGCGCCCCCTCACCCACGGCCCGGACGAGATGGCCGAGCTGCGCGACATCGTGTTGAATGGCCGCGGCGAACGGCGTCCGGGCGGGGCTTACGAGTTCGTCGACGGCGTGCGCGAAGCCTATCTGGATGACCTCGTCGGTGACTTCAAAATGACCCGCAAACTGAAGGTCGTCTGCGCCACCGGCAATGGCACCGCATCGGCCTTCGCGCCCGAATTGTTCCGCCGCTTGGGGGTCGAGGTCGTCGATAGCCACAACACGCTCGACTACACCTTCCCCCATTACAACCCAAACCCCGAAGCCATGGAGATGCTGCACGACATGGCCGACAGCGTCCGCGCCTCCGGCGCTGATCTGGCGCTCGGTTTCGACGGTGACGGGGACCGCTGCGGCGTGGTGGATGACGAAGGCGAAGAGATCTTCGCCGACAAGATGGGCGTCATCATGGCCCGCGATCTGGCCAAACTGCACCCAAACAGCACCTTCGTCGCGGATGTGAAATCCACCGGCCTCTTTGCCTCGGACCCTGAGTTGCAGAAACACGGGGCCAAGGCGGACTATTGGAAAACCGGCCACAGCCACATGAAACGCCGTGTTAAAGAACTGGGCGCGCTGGCGGGGTTCGAAAAGTCCGGCCACTATTTCTTGGCCGAGCCGATTGGCCGTGGCTATGACTGCGGCATGCGCGTTGCGGTGGAAATCTGCAAGCTGATGGACCGCAACCCCGACAAATCCATGTCGGACCTGCGCCGCGCCCTGCCCCAGACCTATTCGACGCCCACCATGTCGCCCTATGCCTCGGACACCGAGAAATACGACATCCTCGACCGGATCGTGGAGAAGCTCACCGCCAAGGCCGAAGCCGGGGACAAGATCGGCGGCCGCGCGATTGCCGAGGTCATCACCGTCAACGGCGCACGCGTCATGCTCGACAACGGCGGCTGGGGCCTCGTGCGGGCCTCCTCCAACACGCCGAACCTTGTCGTGGTGTGTGAAAGCCCCGAATCTGACGCTGAAATGCGTGCGATCTTCGCCGATATCGATGCGGTGATCCGCACCGAGCCGGGCGTGGGCGATTACGATCAATCGATCTGATCGCCATTTACGGCACCAGAACGACAATGGCCCGGGACATCGCCATCGGGCCCTTTTTCTTTGAACTAAAAGAGCTTACTTCAGCGCCGCTTCGCAGAAGGCGCGAATGCGCTCGGCATCCTTCACCCCCGGCGCGCTCTCGACACCCGAAGAGACATCAACCTGTCGCGCCCCGGTGAGGGCAATCGCCTCCCCCACATTCTCGGCGTTCAGCCCCCCGGCGAGCATCCAAGGCTTCGGCCAGCGCCGCCCGGCGATCAGCCGCCAGTCAAAGGCCAGCCCATTGCCGCCCGGCAGCACCGCATCCTTGGGCGGCTTGGCATCGACCAAAAGCTGATCCGCGACGGTGACATAGTCGTTCAGCAGCGCCAGATCATCGCGATCCGCCACGCCGATGGCCTTCATCACCGGCAGCCCATAGCGCGCCTTGACCTCGGCCACCCGCGCCGGGCTTTCGCTGCCGTGCAGCTGTAGCATGTCCAAAAAGGGCACCGCGGCCAGCAGCGCATCCAGCGCCGCATCATCCGCATTGACGGTCAGCGCGACTTTGCAAATGCCGTCCGGCACGGCCTCGGTCATATGCGCCGCGGCCTCCAGTGACAGATGGCGCGGGGATTTTTCGAAAAAGACAAATCCCAGTGTCCGTGCGCCCGCCAAGAGGGCAGCGGGCACATCGGCAGGGTCGGTCAGACCGCAGATTTTTACGTTAACGTTCTCAGGCATGGGTGGGGTCTAGCCTGCTTCGTCGAGCAGCGCCAGCACCTCATCCTTGCCCTGATGCTTCTCTTCCTTGAGGCGGATCACCTCCCGCTCCAACCGACGACGTTCACGCGCTTGCCGCGCCAGTTCGGCCCGGTGGCCGTGTTCGCGGATCCATTCCCAAACGAAGCCCACCAAAAGCCCTGCGATGATCCCGCCAAGGATCACGACAAAGAGCGGCAGTTCAATAGAGGGGTTCACGGCAAACCAACCTGAAATCTCGGTCGGAAGCACTTGAAGTGTCACGATATTCCGGTTCGCCAGAGCAACGGAAACCAGCGCAATCGCGAAAAGCGCGATGCAGGCATAACGAATGTAACGCATCAGCTTTTCCCGTTCAGCCGGTCACGCAAGAGTTTGCCCGTCTTGAAGAAGGGCACATGCTTTTCTTCGACATTCACCGTCTCACCGGTGCGCGGGTTGCGCCCCACACGGGCATCGCGTTTCTTGACAGAAAAAGCACCGAAGCCTCGCAATTCGACCCGGTCCCCACGCGCCATGGCGCCCGTGATCTCATCAAAGACCGTGTTTACGATCCGCTCAACATCACGTTGATAAAGATGCGGATTGTCGTCAGCGATCTTCTGGATCAGTTCCGACCGGATCATGGCACGTCCCCCGAGAATTTATTGATGTCTTACCCGACTATAGGAAATAACGCCCCACACGGGAAGGTGTTCCACCAGCGCCGCGATAGATTTTTCGCAGCGAAACCCCTGTTATTTCGGCCCTTTTCCGCCGCCTGCCGCCGCTGGAGGCCATGGCGCGTAGGGATTGGGTATAAGGGCCAAAACCCGCTTCGCGATTCGACCCCGCCCCCGGAACAGCAAAAGGCCCCGCATATCGCCATGCGGGGCCTTCGCTAAGATTACATATTCAACGTGGAATATGCTTACTCGTCGTCGCCTTTCAGCGCCGCGCCAAGGATGTCGCCCAAGCTCGCGCCGGAGTCGGAGGAACCGTACTGCTGTACCGCCTCTTTCTCTTCTGCGATTTCACGCGCCTTGATGGAGACGCCCAGACGGTGTGCTTTCGCATCAACGTTGGTGATGCGCACGTCGACCTTGTCACCGACCGAGAAACGCTCGGGGCGCTGTTCGGCACGGTCACGGCTGAGGTCGGAACGACGGATGAAGCTCTTCATGCCTTCGTATTCGACTTCGATGCCGCCATCTTCGATGGAGGTCACGGTCACGGTCACGATCGAGCCGCGCTTCACGCCGCCCACGGCTTCGGCGAACTTGTCACCGCCAACGTTCTTGATCGAGAGCGAGATGCGCTCTTTCTCAACGTCGACTTCGGAGACAACGGCCTGAACCACGTCACCTTTGCGGTAGTCTTGGATCGCTTCTTCGCCGCGCTGGTCCCAGCTGAGGTCGGAGAGGTGAACCATGCCGTCGATGTCGCCGGGCAGGCCAACGAACAGACCGAATTCGGTGATGTTCTTGACTTCGCCTTCGACTTCGGTGCCCTCGGGGTGTGTTTCAGCGAACACTTCCCATGGGTTGCGCATGGTCTGCTTGAGACCAAGGGAAACACGACGCTTGGCGCTGTCGATTTCCAGAACCATGACTTCGACTTCTTGGCTGGTGGACACGATCTTGCCGGGGTGCACGTTCTTCTTGGTCCAAGACATCTCGGACACGTGAACCAGACCTTCAACGCCCGGCTCCAGCTCAACAAATGCGCCGTAATCGGTGATGTTGGTAACGCGGCCGCTGTGCACGGAACCCAGCGGGTATTTCGCGCCAACCAAATCCCATGGATCTTCCTGCAGCTGCTTCATGCCGAGGCTGATGCGGTGGGTCTCTTTGTTGATCTTGATGACCTGAACCTTGATGGTCTCGCCGATCGACAGGATCTCGGACGGGTGGTTCACGCGACGCCATGCCATGTCGGTGACGTGCAGCAAGCCGTCGACACCGCCAAGGTCAACAAACGCACCGTATTCGGTGATGTTCTTGACCACACCATCGACGGTCTGACCTTCGGTCAGGTTGCCAATGACTTCGGCACGCTGTTCGGCGCGGGACTCTTCGAGGATCGCACGGCGCGATACAACGATGTTACCACGACGGCGGTCCATCTTGAGGATTTGGAACGGCTGCTTGAGACCCATGAGCGGGCCTGCGTCGCGCACGGGGCGCACGTCGACCTGCGAACCGGGCAGGAACGCAACTGCGCCGCCGAGGTCGACGGTGAAGCCACCTTTGACACGGCCAAAGATCGCGCCTTCGACACGCTCTTCTGCGGCATAGGCTTTTTCCAGACGATCCCAGGCTTCCTCACGGCGGGCCATTTCGCGGCTGATGACGGCTTCGCCACGCGCGTTTTCGACTTGGCGAAGGAAAACTTCGACTTCGTCGCCAACTTCGATTTTGGGGGATTCGCCGGGATCAGCAAATTCTTTCAGCTCAACGCGGCCTTCCATTTTGTAGCCGACGTCGATGATGGCTTGGCCCGCTTCGACAGCGATCACCTTGCCTTTGACGACTGTGCCCTCTTGGGGCGTGTCCATTTCAAAGCTTTCGTTAAGAAGCGCTTCGAATTCGTCCATTGCTTTGGTCATGTAGCTTTTCGTATCCTTATCAAATGTTTCTGGCCGCGCGGTTGTCTCCGCCGGTCTGGAGTTGCAATTGGTCGTTGTGGTGGCACCGTGCCGATCTTGTCAGAGAAGCTCCGACATAATAGCACAGCGGTTGACCCGCAGCCGAACGCAAACAAAAGAGGGCCGGTTAGTACCGACCCTGCCCGCTATATCGCGTCCGAAGCTGTAACCGCCCCTTAGACAAGGCGCGTATAGGCGAATTTTGGCGCTCCTGCAAGGGCTATGGCGTGCTGGCCGGGGGATATGCGGGGTTCTGCCGGGCGAGGGTTCCGTAGTGCGCCCGGGGATAGAGGGCACCACAACTGATCAGAGCCATCGCGGCGCTGCAACTTCTTCATAGCGATCTGCACGGCCTTCGCCGCGGCAAGCCTCCCGCTCACCCGCCCCAGCCCGCGCCCAGCCCCGGCGCGGGTTTCGGCGGATCAGCAAGATCGCCTTCGGCAAGGTCACTGCCTTGATAGCTGGCAAGGTCCTCAACAAACTCCCACAGACGCAAGAAAGTGTAATCAACCTTTCCTAACGCCTCCGCCACGGCGGCGGGGTTCGACCTGTCCAAGGCGCATAGCGCGCGCATGCTTTCATTCACCATCGGCTTAATATCCTGCGCGCATTCCTCGGTGAACCGCCGTAGAACGCTTTGCAGCTCAGACCGTTTTTGCTCCTGCGTGGCCACGCCCAGTTGCAGCGCGGTCTTGTGAAGCGCGTGAAAGGCGGAACGCCTGAGCGTGCTTTGCGAGAGTTCATCCTTGGCGATGTAGTCACTACAACCGCCGCGCAGCGCTTCGATTGCGACGTCGCTCTGCTCCGTCCCGGTGACCATCACCGTGGCCACACCACCGTTGCGCGGGTGGGCACGGATCATCTGCAAGCCGCGCAGGCCATCCCCGTCGGGCAGGTTGTAGTCCAGCAAGATCAGGTCGAACGCCCCCTCATCCAACTGCTGGCCGAGGGCGGCGAGGCTCTCCGCCTCTGTCAAAGAGACAGGAAAGTCCAGCCCGCCGCAGAGCCGTTTGATCCGCATCCGGTCAAAGCGCTGGTCATCGACGATCAGGATACGCGCCGCCGCCAAAGGCCCCGCCGCGCCATCCGCCCTATCGCCTGCACCGCTTCCGCGCCTTGCCACGTTCATCAGCCGTCCCCCTGCTTTGCCTCGGCATTTAGACCCACGGAGCCTAACAAATGGTTAACCCGCCCCTATTCGCCGCCAGCGTTGCAGAGGAATGTTGCGGTGGCGCGGCGAGGCCGCTACATGAGCCGCCATGAGTGATACAACACGCCCCCGCCGCAACTTCTATGGCCGCCTCAAAGGCAAAGCGCTGAAGAAGTCGCAAAAGACCTATATCGACGAAGACCTCGACGCATTGTCGCCGGGGGCCGTCGATTGGGAGAGCAATCCCGACCGTAGGCCCCTTGACCTTGATACGCTGTTTGGCGGGCGCAAGGTCTGGCTGGAAATCGGCTTTGGCGGCGGTGAGCATCTGGTGCATCAGGCCGGGCAAAACCCGGATGTAGGCATCATCGGCTGCGAGCCTTACATCAACGGCGTCGCCATGTTGCTGGGCAAAATCCGGCGCGCGGGCGTGGACAACCTCGCCATTCACCCCGGTGACGTGCGCGATATGTTCGACGTGTTGCCCGAAGCCTCAATCGACCGGGCGTTCCTGCTCTATCCCGATCCTTGGCCGAAAACCCGCCACCACCGCCGCCGTTTTGTCACGCCCGAGCATCTGGAGCCCTTGGCCCGCGTGTTGAAACCCGGCGCGATCTTCCGCGTGGCGACGGATATCGAGGATTACGTCCGCCAGACGCTCGAACAGGTGCCGCAGCATGGGTTTGATTGGCTGGCCGAAGGGCCGGACGATTGGCGCGCGCCTTGGGATGACTGGATTTCGACCCGCTATGAGCAAAAAGCGCTGCGCGAAGGCCGCACCCCGCATTACCTGACCTTCCGCAAACGCTGAACCGCGCCGCCTGATCGCGCCCATCGCACGCGCGGCGATGGACGCTGCCGCCCGCCTGCGATAATAGGAACCTTGAGCAGATCAGAGGTACCTCATGTCCAGTCACGGCAGCCCCATTCCTATGTCATCGCGCGCCTGCGGGCCGCTTAGCGGCACCGCCGAAGTGCCCGGCGACAAGTCGATCTCGCACCGCAGCCTGATCCTTGGCGCCATGGCCGTGGGCGAGACCACGATCACCGGGCTTTTGGAGGGGCAAGACGTGCTCGACACCGCCAAAGCCATGCGCGCTTTCGGGGCCGAGGTCGTCGACCACGGCGGCGGCTCCTATTCCGTGCACGGGGTGGGTGTCGGCGGCTTTGCCGAGCCGGACAATGTGATCGACTGCGGCAATTCCGGCACCGGCGTGCGGCTGTTGATGGGGGCGATGGCGACCTCTCCGATCTCGGTCACCTTCACGGGCGATGCCAGCCTCAACAGCCGCCCGATGGCGCGGGTGACCGATCCGCTGGCGCTGTTCGGCACGCAATCCGTGGGCCGCGCCGGGGGCCGCCTGCCGATGACGCTCGTGGGTGCCGCCGAGCCTGTGCCGGTGCGCTACACCGTGCCCGTGCCTTCGGCGCAGGTGAAATCCGCGGTGCTGCTGGCGGGGCTGAATGCGCCGGGCAAAACCGTGGTGATCGAGGCCGAAGCCACCCGCGACCATACCGAGCGGATGCTGGCGGGCTTTGGCGCCGAGATCACGGTTGAAGAGACCGACGAGGGCCGCGTCATCACCCTGACCGGCCAGCCCGAGTTGAAGCCGCAGCATATCGACGTGCCGCGCGACCCCTCCTCCGCCGCCTTCCCCGTATGTGCCGCGCTGATCGTGCCCGGCTCGGACGTGCTGGTACCGGGCATCGGGTTGAACCCGACCCGCGCGGGGCTGTTCACCACCCTGCGCGAGATGGGCGCGGACCTGACCTATGAAAACGAACGTACCGAGGGCGGCGAGCCTGTGGCCGACCTGCGCGCAAAGTTCTCGCCCAACCTCAGGGGCATCGAAGTCCCCCCCGAACGTGCGGCGAGCATGATCGACGAATACCCCGTGCTCTCGGTCGTGGCAGCCTGTGCCACCGGCGAGACCGTGATGCGCGGCGTCAAGGAACTCCGCGTCAAGGAAAGCGACCGGATCGAGGCCATGGCCAGCGGGCTGCGCGCCAATGGGGTCGCGGTCGAAGACGGGCCGGATTGGTGGACTGTCAAAGGGCTGGGCCACGGCAATATCCCCGGGGGTGCGACCTGCCAAAGCCATCTCGACCACCGTATCGCCATGTCGTTCCTGATCCTTGGCATGGTCGCGCAACAGCCGGTGCAGGTGGACGATGGCGGCCCCATCGCCACCTCCTTTCCAATTTTCGAGCCGCTGATGGCCTCTTTGGGTGCGCAGGTCGAACGGTTGCCTGCGTGACAGGCGACCGGCTGATCTGGCTCAGCCTTTGCGCTGCACTGGCCTTTGCAGCCCTTGCGGGCTTTGCCGAGACACATCTGCGCGCGGCGGGCATCGGCGTCTTGGACGGGCGGCTTCTGGGCTATGATCTGCCCGAGGTGCGCGCCTATCTGTCAGCACTCAGTCCCGAGCAGACGGCGCTGTATCTGGGCCAGTTCCGGCTGGCCGACACCGCCTTCCCCGCCCTCTTGGCGCTGGCCCTGCTGCTGTGGTTCCGTCGCTGGTCATCGGGCGGGCTGCGGCTGGGGCTGACGCTGGCCGTAGCGCTGTATCTGGGGGCGGATTACACTGAAAACATGCTGATCGGGCGGCTGGTCGAATTGGGGCCGGACCGGATCACCGCACAGGCCGTCGCAACGGCGAGCCTGTTCACAAAGGCGAAATGGTTGATACTGGCGGGCTGTTTCACGGCGGCCCTGCTGCTTGGCCTGCGGGCCCGGAACAAAAGGAATTTGCGATGACGGATAACAAAACCAACGGCATCACCGTTGCCATCGACGGCCCCGCCGCGGCGGGCAAAGGCACCGTGGCCAAGGCGGTGGCGGCACATTTCGGCTTTGCGCATCTCGACACCGGGCTTTTATACCGCGCGGTCGCGGCCAAGACCCTCACCGGGATGGACCCGGAAGAAGCGGCCCAGACCCTCGCCCCCGTCGATCTGGAAGACCCTACTCTGCGCAGCCCCGAGGTTGCCCAAGAGGCCAGCAAAGTGGCGGTGATCCCCGCGGTGCGTGCCGCCCTAGTGCGGTTCCAGCGCAGCTTTGCCACCCGCGCAGGTGGTGCGGTGCTCGACGGGCGCGACATCGGCACGGTGATCTGCCCCGACGCGCCGGTCAAACTCTTCATCACCGCCAGCCCCGAAGTGCGCGCACAGCGCCGTTTCGCCGAACTGTCGGGCAAGGGGATCGAGACCAGCTATGAAGATGTGTTGGAAGACGTGCGCCAGCGCGATCTACGCGACATGAGCCGGGACCAAGCGCCGCTGAAACCCGCCGAGGATGCGAAACAGATCGACACGACGGAAATGGCGATTGAAGATGCAGTGGCCGCCGCCGTGGCCTTGGTCGAGGCGAAACGGGGCTGACCTCCGCCGCGAAAGTGGGGGGCGCTGTCGCCCACCCCCTGAATACTTACACAGCCGCCTTCAACTGATCGACCAGATCGCGGCGCTCCCAGCTGAAACCGCCATCCGCGTCGGGCGCGCGGCCAAAGTGGCCATAGGCCGCCGTGCGCTGATAGATCGGCTTGTTCAACTGCAAATGCTCACGAATGCCGCGCGGGGTCAGGTCAATGATCTGGCGGATCGCTTTTTCGATCGCAGCGTCATGCACGTCACCGGTGCCATGGGTGTCGCAATAGATCGACAGCGGCTCGCTCACGCCAATCGCATAGCTCAGCTGGATGGTGCATTTGTTCGCCAGCCCCGCCGCCACGACGTTTTTCGCCAGATAGCGCGCCACATAGGCCGCCGAACGGTCGACCTTGGTCGGGTCTTTGCCCGAAAACGCCCCGCCGCCATGCGGTGCGGCCCCGCCATAGGTGTCCACGATGATCTTGCGGCCCGTGAGCCCCGCGTCGCCATCCGGCCCGCCGATCACGAAAACGCCGGTGGGGTTCACATGCCAAACGGTGTCGGCATCGATCCACCCCTCGGGCAGAACCTCTCGGATATAGGGCTCCACGATCTCGCGGATATCGGCGCTGGTCTGGCTTTCGCTCTCATGCTGGGTCGACAGCACGATGGAGCTTACGCCCACCGGTTTGCCGTTCTCGTAACGCACCGAAAGTTGGCTTTTCGCATCGGGCCGCAGGGTCGGCTCGGTCCCGTCTTTGCGCACCTCGGCCAGACGGCGCAGGATCGCATGGGCGTAGTGGATCGGCGCGGGCATCAACTCGGGCGTCTCATCGGTGGCGAAACCGAACATGATACCCTGATCGCCTGCGCCCTCTTCCTTGCCATCGGCGGCATCGACGCCTTGGGCGATATGCGCCGACTGCGGGTGCAGCAGATTGGTGATCTCACATGTCGCGTGGTGGAACTCATCCTGCTCGTAACCGATGTCTTTGATGCAGGCGCGGGCGATATCCTCGACACCCGCCAGATATTCATCGAGCTTGGTCTTGTTGGCCAGCCCGACCTCGCCCCCGATCACGACGCGGTTGGTGGTGGCAAAGGTTTCGGCGGCGACCCGCGCTTCGGGTTCCTCGCTGATGAAAGCGTCGAGGATGGCATCGGAAATCCGGTCGCAGACCTTATCCGGGTGCCCCTCGGAAACGGATTCCGAAGTGAAAGTATAGTTCTGACGGGACATGTAGTGCTCCAATAAAAATTACGCACCACGTCAGGAAGCCGTTGTGGTGCTCTCCCAACGGCTTAGACAACCGCTGGTGGATGGTCAATCGGCATTCCCCGGGCTGCGACGGCGGGCCACGGCAAGCCCGGCAAGGCAGAGGGTCAGAAGCAGGATTAAAGGCAAATCACCGCTGCGGCTATAGAGCGTGGGCGCCAGTGGCGCTGGCAGCGGCGCGTCGATGAAGCCTGCGGAATTGAGCGGCAGCGAAGCGATCACCCTCCCCTGCGGGTCGATCATCGCCGAGATGCCAGTATTGGCCGCCCGGGCCATGGGCAGCCCCTGCTCGATCGCGCGCATCCGCGCTTGGGCCAGATGCTGACGCGGGCCTGCGGCCTTGCCGAACCATGCGTCATTGGTCACCTGCATCAGGAAGGCGGGCCGCGCTGGCGCGGCGTTCACATCATGGGCAAAGACGGCCTCGTAGCAAATCAACGGCAATGCGGCGCCGAGCGATCCCATATCCAACACCTGCGCCCCCGGCCCGCTGGAAAAGCCGTTCCCCTCCTGCGCGGCGAGGCCGTGGATCCCGAAACGCGCCATCAGATCCCCCAAGGGCATGTATTCGCCAAAGGGCACGAGGTGATGTTTGTCATAAAGCTGATCGACCGCGCCGCCTTCGTCGAGCAGGACGAGCGAGTTGTAGTAGCGCATGTTCGACCGGCGCTGCACGCCCAGCGCCACCGGCACGTCCGAGGCCGCGCCGATCTCATCCAAAGCGCTGCCTGCCATGTCCAACGACCATGGGATCGCGGTCTCGGGCCAGATCACCAGATCGGGGGCCGTGCCTTCGTCTGGCGGTGCGGCGGCAGTGTAGTCGAGCTGGCGGGAGAAATAGAATTCAAAGGTATCGGGGTTCCACTTATCGCGTTGCGCAGCATTAGGCTGCACCAAACGGACCACGTTCTCGGTCAGCACCGCGGGCGGCGCTTGCGGGGGCAACAGCAACAGCAGCACCGTCGACAAGGCCAGCGCCCCCTGCCCCAACCGCAGGCTCAAAGGGCCGCGCAGCAGCAAGATCGCGGCAATGGCGAATAGCCAGAGGTTCAGCGCATAGGGGCCGACCCAGGCGAGGCCCTGCCCCGCCATCACGCCAACCAGTCCTTGAGCGGGCATGGCCCATGGGAAGCCGGTGAAAATATAGGCGCGCAGCAGTTCCACCGCCGCCCAAGTCAGCGCCAGCGCCAGCCCACGCTTCGGCGCGATCCAACGGGCGAGGCCAAAGGCCAGCCCCCAGAACAGCGCCATGCCAGCGGCCAGAAGGATCAGCGCAAAAGGCGCCATCCACCCATGCTGCGCCACATCGACCATGAAGGGCGAAACGATCCATTGCAGCGCATGCAGGAAATAGCCAAAACCAAAGCCCCAGCCTAAAAGCGCCGGGCGCATTGGCCCGCCGGATTGCGCGCGAAAAAGCCAAAACGCCGCCACCAGCCCGGCGAAGAGCAAAAGTGGCAGTTCATAAGGCGCTTGCCCGAAGGCTGCGATGGCCCCGGCGAGGGGGGCCAGCAGCAACCGGCCCCGCATCGCCAGCCGTTGCCTCATCCCCCGGCCCCTTGGGTGCGGACCCGCAACCGTTTGATGCGGCGCGGATCGGCGTCAATCACCTCGAACTCCGGACCATCAGGGTGCAAGACCACCTCGCCCCGCGCAGGCACGCGGCCCGACAGCATAAAGACCAAGCCCCCAAGCGTATCGATCTCTTCTTCGTCGACGGTTTCATGGTCGGTCAGGGAATGGCCAATCTCAGCCTCGAAATCCCCCAGTGGGGTCTTGGCGAGCGCGAGATAAGTGCCGGGCTTTTCGACCGTCCAATAGGTGCCCTCATCGACGTCATGTTCGTCTTCGATCTCACCTATGACCTGCTCGATCAGATCTTCGATGGTCACCAGCCCGTCGACACCGCCATATTCGTCGATCACCAGCGCCATATGCCGCCGCTCGGCCTGCATCTTGGTGAGCAGAACGCCGATGGTCATCGACGGCGGCACATAGACCAGTGGCCGCAGCAGGGTGCGCAGATCGAACTTGGTGTTTTTGCCGTTGAAACCGTGGTTTAGCGCAAGGTCTTTGAGGTGGACCATGCCCACGGGCGTGTCGAGCGTGCCATCATAGACCGGCAGGCGGGTCATCCCGCTTTCCTTGAAGACCGAGACCAGCTCATCCAGCGTGGCGCTGACCGGCACGGCGGTGATATCCGCCTTTGGGATCGCCACGTCATCGACCCGCATCCGGCGCAGGTTCATCATGCCATGGCCCGTGGGCCGCTCGGCCTCTGCCGAGGTCTCTGGCGTGTCCTCCTCGCTGTCCGATGGGCTTAATGCCTCGAACACCCGAGAGAAGAAATTGCCGGTGCGCATCGCGCCATCGTCCGGCTGCTCATGTCTGTCTTCATCTGTCAGCGCGCTCTGCGCCGCGTCAGATGATCCGTCTGTATCGCCCATTGGGTCCCGTCTGTGTTACAAAGCCCCTCAAGGCCCATTTTCCTTATATGGGTCATCATAACCCATTTTGCCAAGTATTTCGCGCTCCAACCCCTCCATCAACGTCGCGTCGGGGTCATTTTCATGGTCATAGCCCAGAAGATGCAACAGCCCGTGCACGATTAAATGGGTCACATGGGCATCTAATGGCTTCTCCGCCGCCGCGGCTTCGGCGGCGGAGGTCTCATAAGCCAAGGCGATGTCGCCCAGTTCGAGCATCCCGTCAATGCCGGGGGCGACAGGCAGCGGATCGCCGCCCGGGGTGACCGCCCCGCGTTCCTCGGCAGGCCAGCTTAGCACATTGGTCGCCCGCGCTTTGCCGCGAAAGTCTTCGTTTAGCGCGGCGATGCGGCTGTCGTCGCAGGCCAGCAGGGTCATCTCAGCGGCTTCGGCATCAAGGCCGAGATGGCCCAGGGTAGCCCGCGCCGCGGCATGAGCGCGCGCTTCAAGGTCGACCGCCGCCCAACGGTCGTCTTCGATCACGATGTCGAAATCTTCCAGCATCACGTCAAGCGGCACCGCTATCGGCCTCATAAGCTTCGATAATCGCGGCGACCAGCGGATGGCGCACCACGTCTTTGGACGAGAAGTAGTTGAAGCTGATGCTGGGGATTTGCTTGAGCAAGCGCTCCGCATCCTGAAGCCCCGATTGCACCCCGCGCGGCAGGTCGATCTGGGTCCGGTCTCCGGTGATCACCATGCGCGAGTTCTGCCCCAGACGTGTCAGGAACATCTTCATCTGCATCGAAGTGGCGTTTTGCGCCTCGTCCAGCACCACGAAAGCGTTCGACAGCGTGCGACCCCGCATGAAGGCCAGCGGCGCGATCTCAATGCGCTTTTCCTCCAGCAGTTTGGCCAATTGCTTGCTCGGCAAAAAGTCGTTCAGCGCGTCGTAGAGCGGCTGCATATAGGGGTCGACCTTGTCCTTCATGTCGCCCGGCAGGTAGCCCAGCTTCTCGCCCGCCTCGACCGCAGGGCGGCTGAGGATGATCCGGTCCACATGGCCGCCGATGAACATCGACACGCCCACCGCCACGGCCAGATAGGTCTTGCCGGTGCCCGCAGGGCCGATGCCAAAGGCCAGTTCGTTGTCGAAGAGCGATTGCACATAGGCTTTCTGCGCATCGGTGCGCGGCTCCACCCGTTTCTTGCGGGTCTGGATTTCGATCGCATCCGAGATCGGCATTTCAAGCTGGTCACCCTGACGCACGCCGGTGCCTGCGCCGGAGTTGCCCATACGCAGCAGACCGTCCACATCCGCAGGTTCAACCGCGCGGCCACTTTCAAGCCGGACATAGAGTGCATTGAGCAGGCTCTCGGCCTTCTCCACGGCCTCGCCCTCGCCCAGAATTTGCAGGTGATTGCCGCGCCGGATGATCTGCACCTCAAGCGATTTCTCGATGGCAGCCAGATGCGCGTCATAGGCGCCGCAGAGGTCGATCAAAAGGCGGTTGTCGGGAAATTCCACCACCCGTTCGGCCGCGGTTTCCGGTGTCATCAGATCAGTTGAAGGCAATGCGCGTATCCTTTGTGAAGCACTAAATGTTGAAATAGTCAGACCGGACCGAATTACCAACCCGTCGCGACAAAAAGGGCCGAAGCGCAACGCGCTCCGGCCCGGGGTCTGTGATATGGCCCGCCAAGGTCAGTTCGGGTCTTTGATGTTGGAGCCACCCTTGAAGTGGCCCGCGGTATGTGTCGGCGGTGCCACGCCCGAGCAGACCGGCTTCCCGAATTTATCGAGCCGCGCCGAAAGATAGCCCTCGACCCCGTCGTCGATGATCCAGTGGTCGCAACCGTTCGGATCGACCCAGATGCCCGCCTGAAGGTTGCTCAGGTGCTTTTTGTCGATGCCCCGGTCAAAGGTCTTGTCCGAAGGGTAACCCCGGCCCAGACCGCCTTCGTAATCGGTACAGGCCGACAGGCCGACGGCACAGGCTGTGACCATGAGAAGTTTCGTCTTAATCACTTTTGTGGTCCCTTCAGCGAATGCAGATGATTTCGACACGGCGGTTCTTGGCCATGTTCGCAGCGGAATTGTTCGGCACGGCGGGCATCCGTTCGCCATAGCCCCGCACATCGGCGATCTTGGCACCCACTTGATTGGCGATGCGCGCCACAGCATTGGCCCGGTTGTAGGACAGGCGCATGTTATAGGCGTCCGACGCGCGGCTGTCGGTATGGCCGGTGATGATGTAGGACACCGCCCCGGTCGATTGGAAGAAGTTCGCCAGACGCGCCCGGCCTTGCGGCGAGATGCTGTATTTGTCGGTGGCAAAGAACTGATCCGCCTCCATCACACCGCAGACATCGCCGCGGCGGCACACCGGAATGCCCTGCCGGGTGACATGGGGGGTCATGTAGCCCTCGGCCCCGTCATCCATAACCCAATGTTCACAGCCATCCGGGTCGACCCAGATGGTCGGCGTGTAAACGCCCTTGTCACGGCCTTGTTGCGAGGGTGTCTGCGCATCGGCCGAGGTGCTGGCCACGGTCAGCGCCGCTGCCATCGTCAGGCTGGCCATGGCGCGCAGTGCTTTGGAAATAGTGGGTCCCACAGCGTTTGTCCTATTCTAATTTCTGGTTCTTATCTTTGGCAAATGCGACCCCTCCCCGGACCCGCGCCTTTTGAGTATAGGGTCAGGTTAGGTAAAAACGGTCTCGCTGTGAAGCTGTGAAATCAACATTTTGTGGCCGAACCTTGGCGGCTTACAACGAATCCGCCGCGGGGTAGCGGCAAAACGGCTTCGGAGCGCGGCCATTTCACCCTGCCCCGATCCGCCGAAAACAGGCCATTGACGACGACTTGGCGACAATCCCGCACAAGCCCTTGGGATTGTTCGCAAACACCGGCCCCTGCCATTGAATTTTCTTGAAAATCGCACCTTTAGACCTAAACCTCTTTCCATCGGATCGCGAGGGTGGGACTTCGCGCGGCTTTGCCGATCATGATTGCTGCAATGATAACTGGGGGACCAAACCATGATAAAAACGCTACTCGCCACCGCCGTCACCGGCCTGCTTGCCCTGCCCGCTTTCGCGGGGGGCGTGAAATACGCCTATCACAACCAAGGTGTGGCCCATCCCACGGGCAATGTGATCCACGTCAGCTGCTACCGCGGCCCGTGGAACGACGTGATCTGGGACCGGCCAAACTCGGTCTTCGTGGATAGCCTCGTGGCCGTGGGCTATGACTTTGCCACAGCCCATGCCGTGGCAGAACGGGTCTGCCGGGATCACACACTCGTCGGCAACCCCGAGGGGCTGAAAGCGACGATGAAACGGATCTTTGCGGACGCCGCATCGCACCGCAAACACAACTACTGACAAGCCAAGGGTGCGCGGCGACGCGCACCCGATGCAGCTTTAGGGGATGCCGATCAGACCAGAACAGCGGCCAGAGAGTTCGTCTTGGCCTCGGTCACCCGCACACGCTGGATATCACCGATCTGCGCCGTGCTATCCTCGATATGCACCGCATGCAGATACTCCGACTTGCCCAGCATCTGACCGGGTAGACGGCCCTTCTTCTCAACCAGAACCGAGACTTCGCGCCCCACCATCGACTGCTGGATTTCCTGCTGGTGCTGGGTGATCAGCCCTTGCAGACGCTGCAAACGGTCATCGGCCACGGCTGGATCGACCAGCGGGCGTTCGGCGGCGGGCGTGCCGGGGCGGGTGGAGTATTTGAACGAATAGGCATAGCCGTAGCGCACCTGCCGAACGAGTTCCATCGTGGCCTCGAAATCCGCTTCGGTCTCTTCCGGGAAGCCGACGATGAAATCACCCGACAGCACGATGTCGGGCCGTGCTTCGCGGATGCGCTCAAGCAGTTTGAGGTAGCTCTCGGCGGTGTGGCTTCGGTTCATCCGTTTCAGGATATGGTCGCTGCCCGATTGCACCGGCAGATGCAGATAGGGCATCAGTTCAGGCACTTCGCCATGGGCCGCGATCAGATCGTCGCCCATGTCGTTGGGGTGGCTGGTGGTGTAGCGGATACGCTCCAGCCCGTCGATCTTGGCCAGCGCACGGATCAACCCGGCCAGCGTCATGCCGCCGTGGTAGGCATTGACGTTCTGGCCCAGAAGCGTGACCTCGCGCACGCCGCGTTCGACCAGATCGCGGGCCTCTTCCAACACCTTCTCGGCGGGGCGGGAGACTTCGGCGCCGCGGGTATAGGGCACCACGCAGAAGGCGCAGAACTTGTCGCAGCCCTCTTGCACGGTCAGAAAGGCGGCGGGGGCGCGTTTCGCCTTGGGGCGGCCCTTGAGGTGGTCGAATTTGTCTTCTGCCGGGAAATCAGTGTCGAGCGCGCTTTGCCCGCCCTGCACCTTCGCCTCCATCTCCGGCAGGCGGTGATAGCTTTGCGGGCCGACCACCAGATCGACGGCGGGCTGGCGGCGCATGATCTCTTCGCCCTCGGCTTGGGCCACACAGCCCGCCACGCCGATCTTCAGATCGGGCCGCGCGTCTTTCAGCGGCTTCAGACGGCCCAGTTCGGAATAGACCTTCTCCGCCGCCTTCTCGCGAATGTGGCAGGTGTTGAGCAGGATCATATCCGCGTCATCGGCGCGGTCGGTGGTGACATAGCCCTGCCCGCCCAGGCTCTCGGCCATGCGTTCGCTGTCATAGACGTTCATCTGGCAACCATAGGTCTTGATGAACAGCTTTTTCGGTTGGGTCATGGCGGGCATCCAAGGGTTTTGACGGATTTCGGGCAGATGGCGTCGTCTAACAGCGGTGGCCGCGTCTTGCAATGCACCCGGAATTGGCCGACTTTACCGGCGGCAAATTCCAGCGGGGGCCTATGCGGTATCGCGATCTCGACCAGCTTATCAAAGAGGCCCGCACGGCGCTGAACGCAGGCCCTATCGCCATGATCTTGGTCGAGGATGAGGTTGAGGTCGACACCACCCTGCGCCACCACCAGCAGGCGGGGTTCGACAGCGTCGTAGCGCTGATGCCCCCCGGTTTCGAGCTGCCCCGCGACTTGCAAGAAAGCGTGCTGCGGGTCGACTATGACACCACTGCCGAAGCCGCGTTGGAGCGGGCCGTGAACCGCATGATCGCGGCGGTGCCGGGGCAATGGCTTTATTACTGCTACAACGCCGAATACCTGTTCCACCCCTTCAGCGAGACACGCAACGTCAAAGAATTGCTGGCCTTTCACAGCGAAGAGCGGCGCGATGCCATGCTGGCCTATGTGGTGGACCTCTATGCGCTGGACCTCAAGCAACACCCCAATGCCGTCTCACTGGATCAGGCGCATTTGGACCGCTCGGGCTATTACGCGCTGGCGCGCAAGGATGCGGCCCGGCAGGGGCACCCCAAGGAACGGCAGCTTGATTTCTTTGGTGGGCTGCGCTGGCGGTTCGAGGAACATGTGCCGCCGCACAGCCGCAAGATCGACCGTATTCCGCTGTTTCGCGCCAAACCGGGGCTGAAGCTGCGCGGCGACCACACGTTCAACGACGAGGAATACAACACCTACGCCTGCGAATGGCATCACAACGTCACGTCGGCGATCTGCTCGTTCCGCACGGCCAAGGCGCTGAAGCGCAATCCCGGCAGCCGCTATGACATCCCCACATTCCAGTGGCACAACTCCGAGCCGTTCGAGTGGCATTCCCGGCAGCTGATGGATCTGGGTTTGATGGAGCCGGGGCAGTGGTTTTGACAGGCTCCCCCTTTTAACTGACCCGCCCGGTGGCACACCGGGCATCGCCCTCCCTCCCCCCGGAGGGCGATCTTGCAACGTTTCGGTGGACGGGCCAGTCAGGGTCCAGAATGACTGTCCCTACATCACGCAAGCGCTCATCGCCCCCCAGGGAGGGCGACACCCTCAGCGCATGGCGGCTAACATTTTCGATGCCCGGAAAAGACGCCGCCGGTATCCGCTACACTCAGCCCGCAACCGCCCAAAAAACGCGCCCACCTAAAACCTCCTTGCACTCACCCGCTATGCACCTATGACGGAAGACAGCCTGAACGGGAGGGTCCGATGGCCGTCAACTTGCTCGACACATTCATCAAACCGATGCACCGCGAGGGCATCAAATTCGTGGCGATCTTCGCCGCTGTCACGCTTGTGCTCTTCGCCATCGAAGAAGTCCTCGGCTGGATCGGCGTCGGCCTGACGATCTGGTGCTACTACTTCTTCCGCGATCCCGAGCGCGTGACCCCCGACCGGCCCGACCTGATCGTCAGCCCCGCCGACGGCATCGTCTCACTCATCGAGCCTGCGGTGCCGCCCGCCGAACTGGGGATGCCGGATGTGCCGCTGACCCGCGTCAGCGTCTTCATGAGCGTCTTTAACTGCCACATCAACCGCGCCCCCGTCGCGGGCAAGGTGCAGGCCGTGGCCTACCGTCCGGGCAAATTCTTCAACGCCTCGCTCGACAAGGCCAGCGCCGACAATGAGCGCAACAGCCTGTGCATCCGCATGGACGACGGGCGCGACATCGCCGTGGTGCAGATCGCGGGCCTCGTGGCGCGGCGCATCGTCTGTTTCGTGAAATCCGGCGACGGGCTTGAGACCGGCGAACGCTTCGGCTTGATCCGCTTCGGCTCCCGGCTAGATGTTTACCTGCCCGAAGGCGTCGACCCGATGGTGCGCATCGGGCAGACCATGGTCGCCGGGGAAACCGTGCTGGCCGAGTTGAAACAGCCGGTCATAGAGACCGCCCCGCTTTAGGAAACACCCCATGCGCCCCCCTTCTGAAAAGACCGGCGCGGACCTTGCGCTGATCCAGCTTCTGCCCAATGCGCTGACGATCACCGCGATTTGCGCAGGGCTTTCGGCGATCCGCTTTGGGGTGCAGGGCAACTATGTGCTGGCGGTGCAACTGATCCTTTTGGCCTGCGTGCTGGATGGGTTGGACGGGCGGCTTGCGCGGCTCTTGCGGTCTTCCAGCCCGATGGGGGCGGAATTGGACTCGCTTGCCGATTTTTTGAACTTCGGCGTGGCCCCGCCGCTGATCCTCTATTTCTGGGCGCTGCAAGACATGCGCAGCGCGGCTTGGATTTCCGTGCTCGTCTATGCGGTCTGCTGCGTGGTGCGGCTGGCGCGGTTCAACGTCAACGACAAGGCCGAAGCGGCCAAGGCCAAGAATGGCGATGCGGTGGGGGAATCCGGCTCCTTCTTCACCGGCATCCCCTCACCCGCAGGCGCGCTGCTGGTGCTCTTGCCGATGACCCTGTCTTTTGCCTTTCACAACCGGCCCATTCTGCCGGATTGGATGATCTGCCTGCATATGGTGCTGATCGGTTTTCTGATGATCAGCCGCATCCCCACATGGTCTTTCAAAACCACCAAAGTCTCCCGACGCCATGTGAAATACCTGCTGGTGGGCGTGGCAATTTTCGCCGCCGCCTTGGCCACCTACGCTTGGACCACGCTCGTCGTCCTCTGCTTGGCCTATATCGGCATGGTGATCTGGGGGCTTTTGAGAGCACGGAAAACGAGTTTAACCAAAAGGAATTGAAATGGACATCAAGGCGGTCGAGACATCCTATGCCCGTTGGGCACCGATCTACGACAAGACCTTCGGCGCGCTGACCAGTGGCGGTCGCCGCCATGTCGTGGCCCATATCAACAAGGGCAGCGGCTCTGTTCTCGAAGTGGGTGTCGGCACCGGCCTGTCCCTGCCCCACTACGCGCCGCACCTCTCCGTCACGGGCATCGATTTCAGCGACGAAATGCTTGCCAAGGCCCGCCAGCGCGTCACCCGCGAAGGGCTGCAACATGTAGCTGACCTGCGCCAGATGGACGCGCGCGACCTCGACTTCCCCGATGCCAGTTTCGACACGATCGCCGCGATGCATGTGCTGTCCGTGGTGCCCGAGCCTGAGCGCGTGATGGAGGAAATCGCCCGCGTGCTCAAACCCGGCGGTCAGGTGGTCATCGCCAACCATTTCATGCGCACCACGGGGGTGCTGGGCTTTCTTGAGAAAGTCTCGGCCCCCTTTGCCAATACGCTCGGCTGGCATTCTGATTTCGAGATGGAAACCGTGTTGCAACAAGATGCGCTGGAGGTCGAAGACGAACGCGCCCTGCCGCCCATGGGCATGATGACCTTTCTGGTACTGCGAAAACGCGGCTGATCACGCAGGCGGCGGGGCCTGCCCCGCCGGTTCAGGTCTTCCGGCGCAGCCGGATCACCACATCGACCGAGGCAATCTCGGCCCCCTCGGGGGCATCGGGAAGCTGCGCGATCACCAACTCTTCCGAGGGCGCATCGGTCAGCTTGCTGTCGTCTTCCCAAAAGAAATGCGGGTGGTCGTGGGTGTTGGTGTCGAAATAGCTTTTCGAGCCATCCACGGTCACCTCCTGCAACAGCCCGGCATCGCAGAACGCCCGCAGCGTGTTATAGACCGTGGCCAGCGAGACAGCCTCGCCCTGCCCCTTCGCAGCCTCAAACAGGCTTTCGGCGGTGACGTGGCGGTCTTGCCCATCGCCCACCAGAAGGTTCGCCAGCGTGACACGTTGGCGCGTGGGGCGCAGCCCGGCCTGAGCCAACCAGCGCGTTCCGACCTCTTGTACCTCTGCGGACATCAGTTCCCTGCCTTTCAGGGTCATATAAAGGAGGAAATCCCCGGTTTTCAATTGAAAACCTTGCACCAATCGTCGCAGCGTCCCTGCCGCGGCCCTTGCGGCACGCGGCGGCGGGGTGCTAAACGGGGCCGGACGTTATAACAGAGCAGCAGGAGAGCCGCAGGATGGCCGACTACCCCACGAGTTTCGACAAGGAAGATCTGCTGAAATGCGCCCGCGGTGAGCTTTTCGGCCCCGGCAACGCACAGCTTCCCGCCCCGCCGATGCTCATGATGGACCGGATCACCGATGTCTCGGCCGATGGCGGCGCCCATGGCAAGGGCCATATCACCGCGGAATTCGATATCACCCCGGACCTGTGGTTCTTTGAGTGCCATTTCCCCGGCAATCCGATCATGCCCGGCTGCCTTGGCCTTGACGGCCTGTGGCAGCTCACGGGCTTCAACCTCGGCTGGCGCGGCTGGCAGGGGCGCGGCTATGCGCTTGGCGTGGGTGAGGTGAAGCTCACCGGCATGGTGCGTCCGGACCGCAAGATGCTGACCTACAAGATTGATTTCACCAAGGCGATCCAAACCCGCCGCCTGACCATGGGCGTGGCCGACGGCATCGTCGAAGCCGATGGCGAGGTGATCTATCAGGTGAAAGACATGAAAGTCGCCCTTAGCGAGAGCTGAAGCGCTGCGACTTTACAGATATAAAAAAGGGGGCCACGCGGCCCCCTTTTGCATTGTCGCTCAAAGCGTCTGCATTTCCTGCACCTTACCGTCATGACGCCCGGTCACAGTGGCCTCGGCCAATACGGCTGCCACATCGGCACGATGCGCCTCGCCCTTTTGATCGACTCCCTCGCCCAGATTGACCGCATTGGTCTTGGGGTCATCGGTCAGCGCCACGGGCCGCAGGATCGAATGGGTCAGGCCGCATGCTTGCAGATGTTCATCCGCCGCCTGTTTTGCCTTGAGGTAATGGGTCATCTCGTGATCCTCCGGCGGGTTGTCGGCGCCCACGGAACTCAGCATCACGAAGCGGTCAACCTCGGCCTCGCGGGCCAGATCGACCAGACGCTGCGCGCCTTCGCGGTCGACCTTCTCGGTCATCTCCGGCCCCGTGCTGCCACCCGACCCGGCGGCGAAGACAACGGCGTCTACACCGTCGCACACCCCCGCTTGCAGATTGGTCAGATCACCCTTCCGCTCTTCCGTGCCCTCGGGCAGCACGGAAGTATCGGAGCCGTCGCGCACCAGTGCGATGGGCTCGGCCCCGCGGTCTTTCAATTCACTGACGAGCAGACGCCCGGTTTTTCCGGTCGCACCGGCGACAAGTACTTTCATGTTCATATGGAACCTCTCGGAATTTAATTTAATACGGGCGAGCGGCATTTCGCGCCGCCCGCCTTTGCCGGTTACGACGGCAGGAAAATCGACTTGGCGTTGACGAACTCTTTCATGCCAAAGCCACCGTGTTCGCGCCCATAGCCGGAATTCTTCACCCCGCCGAAGGGCATGTTCGGATCGGCGGCGCCAAAGTTGTTGATCCGCACCATGCCGGTGTCGAACTCATCCCGCGCAAGGCGCAGGGCGTGCTCTTCATCCGTGCAGAAGATGCCGCCGCCCAGACCATAGCGGCTGTCATTGGCAATGCGCATCGCGTCTTCGTCATCCTTTGCCCGGATGACCGAGGCGACGGGTCCGAAGATCTCATCGTCATAGGCTGGCATGCCCGGCTTGACCTCGGCCAGAACGGTCGCGGGATAATAGGCACCCGTGCGGTCGGGCACTTCGCCACCGCAGAGCACCTTGGCGCCCTTCTCGACACTCTCTTTCACCTGATCGCGGACGGATTCGAACTGCTCTTGGCTCGACAGCGGCCCGAGCTTGGTGTCTTCGTCCATCGGATCGCCCATCGGGATCGCCTTCATCGCATCGACATAGGCGCTCACGAAAGCGTCGTAATTCTTCTCGGTCACGATGAAACGCTTGGCCGAGACGCAGGTCTGGCCGTTGTTATAAAGCCGCCCCATGGTCGAGAATTTCACCGCCGTTTCGATATCGGCGTCGTCCAGCACGAGGTAGGCGTCGTTCGAGCCCAGTTCGAGCACGGACTTCTTCAGATGTTTCGCGGCCTCGGCCCCGATATGGCTGCCCGCGCTGTCAGAACCGGTCATGGTCACGCCGCGCACCAGCTTATGGCCGATCAGCTTGTCGGAGGTATCGTGGTCAATGATGATAACGTTGAACAGGTCTTTGGGCAGGCCCGCTTCTTCGCAGATCTCTTTCAGACGCAAGCCGCTGCCGGTGCAGATTTCCGCGTGTTTCAGAACGCAGCCATTGCCGGTCATCAGGTTCGCGGCCAGCACGCGCACGGGCTGGTAGAGGGGGAAGTTCCACGGCTGGATCTGATAGATCACGCCGATGGGCTGATAGGTCACCACACCGCGCTTCTTGCCGCCCGCGTGTTTACGCTCTTCATCCTTCAGCATGTCGGGGCCGTTCTCAGCGGTATATTCGAAGATCTGGGCGCAGAGTTCGACCTCGGTCAGCCCGTCTTTGTAGAGCTTGCCGACCTCGCGGGTCATCAGTTCCGACAGGCTTTCCTTATTTTCGCGCAGCTTCTCGGCGATCTTTTTCAGATAGGGCGCGCGTTCGGCATGGGTCAGCTTGCGCCATTCCTTAAACGCCTCATGCGTGGCCTCGACCGCTTGGGTCGCTTCGGTTTCGGACATCACGTTATAGGTGTGGAGCACCTCTTCGGTGGCGGGATTTACCGTACTGATCTTGGGCATTCTAATCTCCTTTATGTCTCGTGAAGCCAACACCACCTGCCACTGCACCGTTCCATCACAGAACCTTGACCGCGACCTTCGCGCGCAGAGGATCGGCAAACCGCTTGCGCCGTATGGGCGTGCTGGCATACACCGGGGCTGCCAAAACAAAGGAGTGCTGCGCATGCGCCGCGTCGTCGTCACAGGGTTGGGGATTGTCTCATCCATCGGAAACAACGCCGAAGAAGTGCTCGAAGCACTGAAAAACGGCACCTCCGGGATCGAAGCCAGCCCGGAGATGGCCGAACACGGGTTCCGCAGCCGCGTGGCAGGGACGCTTAAGATCAATCTGGCCGATCACATCGACAAACGCACCTTGCGTTTCATGGGGCCGGGCGCGGGCTATGCCTATGTCGCCATGGATCAGGCGATCAAGGATGCGGGTCTCGACGAGGCGCAGATCAGCAACCCGCGCACCGGTCTGGTGGCAGGCTCGGGCGGGCCGTCGACCTCCGCCATGTTCGCCGCACATAACATCGTGAAGGACACCGGGGCGACCAAGCGCATCGGGCCCTTCGCCGTGCCCAAGTGCATGTCTTCGACCGTCAGCGCGAACCTCTCGACCGCCTTCAAGATCAAGGGCATCAACTATTCGATCACTTCCGCCTGCTCCACCTCGCTGCATTGTATCGGCAACGCGGCCGAGCAGATCATGCTGGGCAAGCAGGACGTGATGTTCGCCGGCGGCGGCGAGGAGTTGGACTGGACGCTGAGCTGCCTCTTCGACGCGATGGGGGCGATGTCCTCCAAATACAACGACGCGCCTGAGACGGCGAGCCGCGCCTTCGACGCGGACCGCGACGGTTTCGTGATCTCCGGCGGCGGCGGCATGCTGGTGCTGGAAGACCTCGACCACGCGCTGGCGCGCGGCGCGAAAATCTACGCCGAGGTGACCGGCTATGCCGCCACCAGCGACGGCCACGACATGGTTGCCCCTTCCGGTGAAGGCGGCGAGCGCGCGATGCGTCTTGCGCTGGAGACCCTGCCCGAGGGCCGCAAGGTGGGCTACATCAACGCCCATGGCACCTCGACCCCGGTGGGCGACGTGGGCGAGATCGAGGCCGTGCGCCGTGTCTTCGGTGAGGGCAACACCCCGCCCGTCAGCTCCACCAAGTCGATGACCGGCCACGCACAAGGCGCTGCCGGCGCGCTCGAGGCGATCTTCTCGCTGCTGATGCTCGACAACGATTTCATCGCCAAGTCGATCAACGTGCAAAACCTCGACCCCGCGCTCGATCCCTCCGAGATCGCGCTGGAGCGTGTCGACAACGCGGGCCTCGACTCGGTGATGACGAACTCCTTCGGGTTCGGCGGCACCAACGGGTCGATGATCCTGTCGAAATACCAAGGCTGAGGGCGCGGGATGTCTGGATTGCTTGCAGGAAAACGCGGCCTCGTCATGGGTGTGGCCAATGAACGCTCCATCGCTTGGGGCATCGCCAAGGCGATGGCCGAGGCCGGGGCGGAACTGGCCTTCACCTACCAGGGCGAAGCCTTTGGCAAGCGGCTGGAGCCGCTGGCGCAGAGCGTTGGCTCGAACTTCATGGTCGATGTGGACGTGACCGACGACGCCTCGCTCGACCGCGCCTTCGAGGAGCTTGGCGCGCGTTGGCCAACCATCGACTTCGTCGTACATGCCATTGCCTTTTCGGACAAATCCGAACTGACGGGGCGGTTTTTGAACACCAGCCGGGCGAACTTCAAGAACTCGATGGATATCTCGGCCTATTCCTTCATCGACGTGGCGCGCCGCGCGCATCCGCTGATGAAGGAGAACGGCGGCACGCTGATGACGCTGACCTACATGGGCTCGAACCGGGTGACGCCGAATTACAACGTGATGGGCGTGGCCAAGGCGGCGCTGGAAAGCGCGACGCGCTATCTGGCGAATGATCTGGGGCCGGAAGGCATCCGGGTGAACGCGATCTCGCCGGGTCCAATGAAGACGCTCGCGGGGGCTGCCATCGGCGGCGCGCGCAAGACCTACAAACACACGGATCAGAACGCGCCGCTGCGGTCCAATGCGACGCTGGAGGCTGTGGGCGGCACGGCGGTCTATCTGGCATCCGACGCAGGCGCCTGCACGACCGGCGAAATCATCCGCGTGGATGGCGGTTTCCACGTGCTGGGAATGCCGCAGGCGGAGCATCTTTAACCAGAGACTGAGGGCCATCGCCTGCCCGCGGGTGGGCGATCCTAGGGTGTTTCATGCCACTTTATGGTTCAGCCGTGACGTGACTTCGCCAAGTCGCGTCACGCCTCACCAAATCGCCTACCCGTCCGGGCGGGCAGGCGATGGCCCGGCGCCTGCGGCTTGATTCCGGGCCAAGTGGCAGCCTCTACCGCAACGCCTCGGTCTGCCAGAGCCACACCTTCATCCCGCCATGCGCAATCGCCGGCCCCTGCCCCTTCCACGGCAGCCCGGTCGCCTTCGCAAGCGGCGGCTCCGAGGTCACCAGCCCCACCCGCCAGCCGCGGAACCGCGCCTTCAGCGTCTCGCCCAGCGTCCCATAGAGCGGATAAAGCAGCTTCTTGTTGCCGATCCGCCCGCCGTAGGGCGGGTTCACGATCACCAGCCCAGGCGGGCCTTCGGGCGGCTGCACCTCCCCTGCCCCATGGCAGGCGAAGTGGCACCACGCCCCCACCCCGGCCCGGTCGGCATTGGCCGTGCTCATGCGGATCGCGCCCGCGTCCCGGTCGGAGCCGTGGAACCGCAGGGCAGGCTCGGCCTCCGCCCCCGCAGCGCGCATTTCGTCCCACGCCCCGGCATCGAAACTCGCCAGGTCCTCGAAGGCGAAGCGCCGCGAGCGCCCGGGCTTCAGCCCCGCCGCGATCTCGGCCGCCTCAATCAGGAACGTGCCCGAACCGCACATCGGGTCGACCACCGGCTCGCCGGGCGCATAGCCGCAGGACCGCAGCATCAGCGCCGCCATGTTCTCGCGCATCGGCGCCTTGCCCACGGCCTCCTTGTGGCCGCGCTTGTGCAGCGCCTCGCCAGAGGTATCGAGGCTGAAGGTCACCTGATTGTCGTGGATGCGGACCTTCAGCACCAGCGCCGCCTCGGCATCCACCGTGATGCCATGGCTTTCGCGCAGCGCCGTTTCGACCCGCTGCTGCGCCGCCCCGGCGTGGTAAATCTTGGATGCCTTCGTCGTCACCTGCACCTTCACCGGCACATCGGTGCGCAGCACATCGGTAAAGGGAAATTTACGACAGCGTTTGTCCAACTGCGCCAGATGGAAGGCCATGAAACCGCCGATCCGCGCCAGCACCCGCGCGGCGCCGCGCAGCTCCAGATTGGCGCGCCAGACCTCGGGCCAGCCGCCCTGCACGCTCACGCCACCGGGCTGGGCCTGCGCTGCTGCAAAACCTTTTTCCTGCGCTTCGGCGCAGAGCAAATCCTCAAGCCCGGGCGGGCAGACAAGGAAAATCTCGAATGTATCCGGGGTATCCATGGCCCCTGCATAAGCGCCAATGCGCGGGCGTGCGAGGGGAAAAGACGCCGGAGACGTCTTTGGGGCGTGCCGGGGGGAAGCCCCCCGGCCACCGATATCATGCCGCCGGAGCGATCTTGACCAGTTCGATGTCGAACCGCAGGTCTTTGCCCGCCAGCGGGTGGTTGGCGTCGAGCGTGACGGTGGTCTCGTCAACCTCGACCACGGTCACCGGCAGGGCCTGACCTTCGGGGGTCTGCATCTGCAGCTGCGTGCCGGGATCGAGCGGGATGTCCGCCGGGATGCCTTCGCGCGGCACGGCCTGACGCATCTCGGGGTTCACGGGGCCGTAAGCTTCGTCGCTGGGCACCTGAACGACCTTCTTGTCGCCCTCGGTCATGCCGGGCAGCGCGCTGTCGAGACCGGGGATGATCTGGCCCGAGCCCACGACGAACTCCAGCGGGTCACGGCCCTCGGAGCTGTCGAATGTGGTGCCGTCTTTCAACGTGCCGGTATAGTGAATCTGTACTGTGTCGCCGGATTTGACCTCAGCCATCGGGTGTCTCCAATCTGTAGGGGAAAAAAGGGAAGGAGGCCGCGTATCTGCGCGGGTGCTCCAAATTCCGCGACAGCATGAAGATTGTGACCCCGAGAGTAAACCCCCCGTCCGGGTCGATCGCGGAATTCGCCCCTTTTCGCCGCCGCGCCTGCGTGCCACTCTGCCGCTACACGGAAAGGGAGAGCCTGTCAGATGCCCATCACGACCTGCGTTTTCGACGCCTATGGAACCCTCTTCGACGTGGCCGCCGCCGCCCGTGAGGCCGCAGCCGAACCCGCTTTCGCCGCCATCGCCGAGACTTGGCCGGAACTGGCAGAACACTGGCGTCTCAAGCAGTTGCAGTATTCATGGCTGCGGGCGGTAACCGGGGCGCATGACGATTTCTGGCAAGTCACCCAAGAGGGGCTGGATTGGACGCTGGAGAAGATGAACCTCGCCGATGACCCCGCCCTGCGCGCGCGCCTGCTGGCGCTTTACTGGGAGCTTCGCGCCTATGACGAGGTGGCCGCCATGCTGCGCGCGCTGAAAGACGGGGGCCTGAACACCGCGATCTTGTCGAACGGCGCCCCGGCGATGCTGGACGGGGCGGTGCAATCGGCGGGAATCGGTGATCTTTTGGATGCCTCGCTTTCGGTCGAAAGCGTCGGCGTCTTCAAACCGCATGCGTCGGTCTATGACCTTGTCGGGGCGCACTTCGGCTGTGCCAAGGACGAGGTGCTGTTCGTGTCCTCCAACGGCTGGGATGCGGCAGCGGCGACGGGCTATGGGTTCACCACCGCATGGGTGAACCGGGGCGGTGATCCGGTGGACCGGCTGCCGTGGAAACCCGCGCATCAGTTGCGCGAGCTGAGCGGCATTCCCGCATTGGCGGGGCTCTGATGCCGCGTTTCACCACCTCCGACGGGCTGTCCCTGCATTACACGGATGAGGGCAGTGGCTTGCCGATCCTTTGCCTTGCCGGTCTCACCCGCACCGGCGCGGATTTCGACTACCTCGCCCCGCATTTGGCTGATCACCGGCTGATCCGCATGGACTACCGCGGGCGGGGCCGCTCGGATTTCGACGCGAATTGGCGGAACTACACGCTCTCGGTGGAATGCCGCGACGTGTTGGAATTGCTGGCGCATCTGGGGCTGGAACAGGTCGCCCTCATCGGCACCTCGCGTGGCGGGCTGAATGCCATGGCGCTGGCGATGGTCGCTCATGATCACCTTTTGGGCGTGGCGCTGAATGACGTGGGCCCCGAGCTTGACCCCAAGGGCGTTGAATTCATCATGGGCTATCTCGGTCGTAACCCCGCCGCCAAAACCTATGAAGAAGCCGCCGCCGCCATGGCCCGCGCCTTCCCCGAGTTTCACGGCGTGCCCGAGAGCCGCTGGCTTGAGGAGGTCAAACGTCACTACAGGGCGACCGACGATGGGCTGAAAATCACCTATGATCCGCATCTGCGCGATGCCGTGACCGCCGCAGGCCAGCAGGCTGTCGATCTGTGGCCATTCTTCGATGCGCTGCAAGGGTTGCCGTTGGTCACGATCCGCGGGGCCAATTCCACGCTGTTCAGCCGCGAGACGCTGATGCAGATGCAGACCCGCCGCCCCGATATGATTGTGGCCGAAGTGCCGGACCGCGGCCATGTGCCCTTTCTCGACGAACCCCAAGCGCTTGCCGCGCTGCACGAATGGATAGGACAAATCAAATGAACATCGACATGATCCGCGCCGCCGCCGACCGCGCCAAGGGCCATGTGCGGCGCACGCCGCTCTTGAACTCCCCCTTTCTGGACGAGATCGCGGGCCGCCGGGTCTGGGTCAAACCCGAGTGTTTGCAGCATACTGGCAGCTTCAAGTTCCGCGGCGCGTGGTCAGCCCTTTCGGCCCTGCCAAGCGCGCAGCGCGCCAAGGGCGTCATCGCCTATTCCAGCGGCAATCATGCCCAAGGCGTGGCGCTGGCGGCCAAGATGCACGGCGCGCCTGCCGTGATCGTCATGCCCGAGGACAGCCCGCGGCTGAAGATCGCCAACACCCGCGCCTATGGCGCCGAGGTGGTGCTTTATGACCGCGCGAATGAGAGCCGCGAGGAGATCGGTGCGGCCTTGGCTGAGGAACGCGGGCTTACGCTGATCAAACCCTATGACGAGCCGCAGGTCATCGCGGGCCAAGGCACCACGGGGCTGGAAATCGCCCAGCAGGCCGCCGAGGCCGGGATCGAAGAGGCCCAGGTGATCGTCTGCTGCGGGGGCGGTGGCCTGACCTCCGGCATCGCGCTGGCGCTGGAGGCTGAGGCGCCGGGGTTCCGCGTGCGCCCGGCGGAACCGGAAGGCTTCGACGATGCCGCCCGCTCGCTGGTTTCCGGCCAGATCGAGCAGAACCCGAGCGCCTTGGGCTCGATCTGCGATGCCATCGTCACGCCTGCGCCGGGGGAGCTGACCTTCCCGATCATGCAGCGATTGGTGGGTCCGGGACTGGTGGTGAGCGACGAGGAGGCGTTGCAGGCTATGGGTCATGCCTTCAACCGGTTGAAACTCGTGGCCGAGCCGGGCGGTGCCGTGGCGCTTGCCGCGGCGTTGTTCCGGGGCGGGGAGATCGAGGGCGACGCTGTGATCGTCACCATCTCCGGCGGGAACGTTGATGCGGATATGTTTGCCCGCGCCTTACAGACACTGGGGTAACGATTAGGGCAGCGCCGACCCGCGGGGTGGTGCTGAAAGCGCCGCCCCAGGGGGGCGGGTCGGCGCTGCCCGGTGTGCCACCGGGCGGTACCTATTCGAACTGTCCCGTCTTTGACCTCCCGCGTTCGCACGATATGCTGCACCCTGAACGCCGCCCAAAGGAGACCCCCATGCAGATTTTCGACACCGGCGAGGTGCAACTGCACTACCGCGTCGACGGCCCCGAGGACGGCGCGCCCGTGGTCTTCGCCAACTCGCTCGGCACCGACATGCGCCTGTGGGACCCGATCCTGCCGCTGCTCGCGCCCGGCCTGCGCATCATCCGCTTCGACAAACGCGGCCACGGCCTGTCGTCCTGCCCGCCCGCGCCTTATTCTATGGGGTCGCTCATCACCGACACCGAACGCCTGCTCGACCACCTTCAGGTGCGCGACTGCGTCTTCATCGGCCTCTCGATCGGCGGCATGATCGCGCAGGGGCTGGCGGTCAAACGGCTCGACATGATCCGCGCGCTGGTGCTGAGCAACACCGCCACCAAAATCGGCAACCGCGACATCTGGGATGCGCGGATCGCGGAGGTCGAAAAGGGCGGCATCGAAAGCCTTGCCGATGCGGTGATGGAGCGTTGGTTTTCGACCGGGTTCCGCGCCACGCCGGAACTGGCGCTCTGGCGCAACATGCTGACGCGGCAGCCGACGCGGGCTATGCGGGCTGTTCGGCGGCGATTTCGCACAGTGATTTCATGACCCCGACCTCCGGCCTACGCCTGCCCGCACTTGGCATCGCAGGGACGGAAGACGGCTCAACCCCGTCCGATCTGGTGCGCGAGTTGATGGACCTGATCCCTGCCTCGAAATTCAAATTGATCCGCCGCGCGGGCCATCTGCCCTGTGTCGAGCAACCGCAGGAATACGCCGAAACGCTGAACGATTTCCTCGCCAGTGTCGGACATATCCCGAAGGCGCAGGGCTGAGCGTGGCGGCAGGTGTCTCTGGCAGCGAGCGGGTCAAACGCCTGCAACGCGCGCCGCATTCGCGCCCTATCGTGACGTCGGCCCTTGCCTTTGGCCCCCGCGCGGACCACATCTGACCGAATGCCGCTGCCACTGATCTTTATCCTTGTGACGGTGATGATCGATGCCATGGGCGTCGGCCTGATCTTGCCCGTCATGCCCGACCTGATCCGCGAAGTTCGCGGCGGCGGGCTGAGCGATGCGGCCCTTTGGGGCGGCGTGCTGGCCACGGGCTTTGCGGCGATGCAATTCCTTTTCGGCCCGGTGCTGGGCGGGCTCTCCGACCGTTTTGGCCGCCGCCCGGTCCTGCTGCTGGCGCTGATCGTGATGACGGTGGACTATGGCGTGATGGCACTCGCGGGCAGCATTTGGCTGCTGCTGATCGGGCGGCTCGTGGGGGGCATCACGGCGGCGACCCATGCCACGGCCTCAGCCTATATGGCCGATATCTCTCCGGCGCAGGACCGCGCGGCGCGTTTCGGGCTGATCGGCGCGGCCTTTGGCGCGGGCTTTGTTCTGGGGCCGCTGATGGGCGGCGTCTTGGGCGAATATGGCACCCGCGCGCCCTTTTGGGCCGCAGCGGTACTGGCGGCGGGCAATGCGGCGCTTGGCTGGGCCGTGCTGCGCGAAACCCTGCCCCCGACGCAGCGCCGCGCTTTCGACTGGCGACGGGCCAATCCGCTGGGCGCGCTGCGCGCCCTTGGCCGCCTGCCCGAGGTTGGCAGGCTGCTCGCGGTCTATTTCATCTACCATGTGGGCTTTGCCGCCTATCCGGCGGTTTGGGCCTATTTCGGGGTCGAGCGTTTCGGCTGGTCACCGACGATGATCGGCCTTTCACTCGGCCTTTTCGGTGTGCTAATGGCTCTGGTCCAAGGCGCGCTGATCGGCCCCGTGATCAGCCGCTTGGGCGCGCGCGCCACGGTGATTCTAGGCCATGTCTTTGCCCTTGCCGCCTTTGCCGCGCTCACCCTGCTGACCTCGGGCACTTGGGCGCTGATCATGACCCCGCTCGCCGCGCTTGCGGGGGTGATCCCGCCCGCGCTTCAAGGCATCATGTCAGCCCGCGTCAGCGCCGACGCCCAAGGGGAGTTGCACGGCGCGCTCAGTTCCTCCACCGCGCTGGCGATGATCATCTCGCCGCTGACGATGACCGCAGTCTTCGCCTATTTCACGGCCCCCGAAGCCGCGATCTACCTTCCCGGTGCGCCCTTCCTGCTGGCGCTTTTGCTGACCCTCGGCGGGCTGGTGATCTTTGCCAGCCGCCCTACCCCTACGTCACAAAACGACACTTCGCCGCATTAGGCCCATTCCCCGTCTTGCACCACCGGCCCAACCGCGTCAGGCTGGCGAAAACCAAGTGAAAGGGACAGGCCATTGCAAACCATCAAAGCCGCCGTCTGCCATGCCTTTGACACACCGCTGAGTGTCGAAGACATCCGCATCAGCGCACCGCAAACGGGCGAGGTCGAAGTGACCTTGGATGCCGTGGCGATCTGCCATTCCGACATCCTGTTTGCCGAAGGTGGCTGGGGCGGCACACTGCCTGCCGTCTATGGCCATGAGGCCGCAGGCCGCGTCAGCGCCGTGGGGCCGAATGTGCAGGGTCTGGCCGAGGGCGACAGCGTGATCGTCACCCTGATCCGCGCCTGTGGCAGCTGCCCCAACTGCGCCTCGGGCCAGCCGACGATCTGCGAAACCCCGCAAGCGCCCGAAGGGCCGCTGCAAACGGCCGAGGGCGCACCGCTCGTTCAGGCGATGAACACCGGCGGTTTCGCCGAGAAGGTCGTCGTAGACCGGTCGCAGGTGGTGAAAATCTCGCATGACATTCCCAAAGACGCCGCCTGCCTGATCGCCTGCGGCGTCATCACCGGTGTCGGCGCCGTGGTCAACGCAGCGGGCCTGCGCGCGGGTCAGGATGTGGTGGTGATCGGCGCGGGCGGGGTCGGCCTCAACGCGATTCAAGGGGCGCGCATCGCGGGCGCTCGGCGGATCGTGGCGGTCGACATGACCGAAGACAAACTCGCCATCGCTCGCGAATTCGGCGCGACCGACACTGTGCTCGCGACCGAGGCGAAACCGTGGCGCGCGGCCTTCAAGGCCATGGGGCGCGGGGCGGATGCCGTGATCGTCACCGTGGGCGCGATCCCCGCCTATGAAACCGCGCCGCGCTACCTCGCCGCCGGGGGCCGGGTGATCATGGTCGGCATGCCCCACAGCGGGGCCGAGGCCAGCTATGAACCGGTGGTCCTCGCCGCCCTGGGGCAAGGCATGGTCGGCTCCAAAATGGGCGATGTGGTGATCCAGCGCGACATTCCGTGGATGGTCGACCTCTATCTTCAGGGCCGCCTGCAACTCGACAGCCTAATCTCTGGCCGCTGGCGGCTGGATCAGATCAACGAGGCGATTGCCGACACCAAGACCGGGGCCGCGCGGCGCAATGTGATCGTCTTCGACCGGTCCTAAATCGGCCCCGAGGCGGGCGGACGCTACGGCAGATCGCCGATCAGAAGGGCGCGAAAATCATTCACATTGGTCCCGGTGGGGCCGGTGTGAAACAGTGCATCTATCGCCTCGAAGGCCCCGAAAGCATCGTTGCGCTGCAAAGCGCCGCGCGGGTCCACCCCCGCCGCGCGCATGGCAGCCGCTGTGCCTGCCTCCACGAAAGCGCCCGCGTTATCCTCTGACCCGTCGATACCATCGGTATCCGCGGCCAAGGCCGTGATCCCCTCCTGCCCTTCGAGCGCCAGCGCGAGGGACAGCGCAAACTCACTATTCCGCCCGCCGCGCCCTTTGTGGCGCAGGGTCACCGTCGTCTCACCACCCGAGAGCAGCACCAGCGGCGCGGGATGCGGAAAGCCGCTCTCTTGCGCCTGCCGCGCGAGAGCCGCATGCACCAGCGCCACCTCCCGTGCCTCGCCCTCGATCGCGTCCGACAGGATCCACGCGTTCACCCCCCGCGCCTGCGCGGCTTTGGCCGCGGCGGCAAGCGACAGACCGGCAGAGGCGATGACATGGGTCTGCGTCGTGCTCGGCGCGTCCTGCTGAGGCTGCGTTGCCGCCTTTTCCAGAAACGCCATGCAGCGCCCCGGCAGTTCCAACCCCCGCGCGGCCACCTCTTCCAAAACCGCCGCCGCAGTACGCCGCCCCGGCACCGTGGGGCCAGAGGCCACGGCCCCCGGATCATCCCCCGGCACATCCGAGACGACAAAGCTCACCACCCGCGCGGGATGGGCCAGTTCCGCCAGACGTCCGCCGTTGACCGTGCTGAACTGCTTGCGGATGTCGTTCATGACCGAAATCGGCGCGCCCGAGGCCAAGAGCGCCGAATTCAACGCCTGCAAATCCTCCAACGTCAGCCCCTCGGGCGGGGCGGGCAAAAGCGATGAGCCGCCGCCGCAGACCAGCGCGATCACCTGATCCTCTGGCCCCAGACCTTGCACCGCTTCCTGCAAGGCGTGGGCAGCCTCGATCCCGGCCTGATCGGGCACGGGATGGGCAGCCTCCAGCACCTTGATCCGCTTGCATGGCGCGCCATAGCCGTAACGGGTGACCACGATACCGTCATAGGGATGCGGCCAGATGGCCTCGAACGCCTGCGCCAACTGCGCGGCCCCCTTGCCCGCACCGATCACCACCGTGCGCCCTTTGGGCGGCGGCGGCAGCTGGTCTTTCAGGATCAAATGCGGATCGGCGGCGGCGACGGCGGTGTCGAACAGTTCGGCCAAGAACTGGCGTTTCGGGTCATTGAGGTTGGACATAGGGCACTCCGACTGCTGCGGCAATCATGGCGGCCCGTTGCCTGCTGTCAATCCGGCAGGGGGTGTTCGTGCTGGACAAACAGGCAGTTGCGCGCGCCGAGCAGGCCAAAGTCGGGGTCGCTGCACAGGCCCAAGGGCATTGCCGCGCGCCATTTGCTGTGCCGCCCCCCTGCGTTGAAGGCGGCGCGGAAGTCGTCATCCAGCATCCACGGGTTCTGCTGCGCCACGCCCCCCGTGATGAAGACCCCGCCGCGCGCGCCCATGACCAAGCCCAGATCCCCCGCGACCCCGCCAAGATACTGCACCATCAAAGCAACTGCGCGACAGGCACTCGCGTCCTCCCCAGCCCTAGCCGCCGCGAAAATCGCCGCCGCCCCCTCCGAATGCGCCGCCTCGCCCCGTGCGGAGGCGATGGCACGATACCAATAGGGCATACCGGTGCCCGACAGGATCGCCTCGGCCTCGACCGCCAGCGCTTCGCCCACCTGCACCTCGGGCCAAAGCGCGATCAGGGCTTCGAAATAGGCCACTTCCTCGGCGCTATGGGGGGTGAGCCGCAGATGCCCTCCTTCGCCCGGCACCGCCGTGGGCCGCGCGCCCTGCCAGACCAGAGACCCAACGCCGAGGCCCGTCCCCGGGCCGATGATCACCCGCGCCCCCGGTCGCGGGTCGGGCCCGCCCTGAAGATAGGTCACATTGTCTGCATCCAGCGTGGCCAAGGACCAAGCCGCCGCCTCGAAATCATTGAGCAACAGCACCTTGGCGGGGTCCAAACCGCAGGCCCGTGCCAGATCATCCCGCGAGATGCTGCGCGCCGCATTGGTCATCCGCACCTGCCCGTCGACAACCACCCCGGCCACCGCCATGGCGACCCCTTCGGGCGGGCGGCCCATCTCGGCACAAAGCGTCGCGCAGGCATCAGGCAAAGTGGTCAGCCCGTCAGTGGGATGGCTGCGGCGTTCTACCACCGCCCCCGCCGGCTCTACCGCTGCGAGGCGCAGATTGGTGCCGCCGATGTCCCCTACCAAATACCACATGTGCCTGCCCCGCTGCCCTCGATACCGATGCAAGATGGCCCGCCTGCGCGGCCAAGGTCAAACAACAAAACCCGAAAGCCGAGGCTTCCGGGTTTCGCATTTGGGTGCTGTCCGTTTGGATCAATCAGGGGCGATCGGCACGGATGCTTCATTGTCGCCCTCAATGACGTTTTCCTCGTCGACGATCACTTCCTCTTCCGTCTCGGGCGCGGTGGCGACTTCCTCGCCCGTCCAATAGACGATGATCCCGACGCCAAAGATTACCACAAGCGCCATGCCGATCAGGGGCCATTTGTGACGGCTTTCCTGTTTTTTGAGGTTCGTGTCTGGTGGACTCATGATCCGCTCCCTTTCACTGTCTTCGGGCTGTGCCGCGCAGCACTTCGCGCGGTCCTCGTTACCGGGCCAACCCGGCAGGCCGCGCCAAAGTTCCCGAAAAGGGAAGGTTTCACAAAAGCGCCATCACCTCTGCCATGGCGCGACGGTAACCCGCCACGATCCGATCCCGCTGCCGGTGCCGCCCGCCCGTCACCGCATGGCGGCCCGCCGACCACAGATCGGTCACCACCCGATCCTTGGCGGCAAAGGCCAGACCGTCGAGCAATTGGTCAGGCCGCAGCGCGCAGAGCGCCGGGTCTTGGCTGTCGATCGCCACAAGATCGGCCCACTCGCCCACGGCAATCTCGCCCCGACCCCGGCCAAGCGCCTGCGCCCCGCCACGCGCCGCGCCCGTGTAAAGCGCCGCCCCGACCGAACCTTCCCCCGCCACCATCACATTGCGCGCCAAATCCCGCAGACGCTGTGAATATTCCAGCGTGCGCAATTCCTCGGTCAGCGAAATCAACACATTGGAATCAGACCCGATGCCAAACCGCCCCCCGGCGGCAAGGTAGCCCGGCCCGTTGAACGGCCCATCGCCCAAATTGGCCTCCGTCACCGGGCAAAGCCCTGCCACCGCGCCGCTGCGGGCCATGGCAGCGGTCTCACCTTCCGTCATATGAGTGGCGTGGATCAGGCACCAATTCTCGGCCACCTCGGCATTGGCCAGCAACCACTCGACCGGGCGTGCGCCAAGCCAAGCGGAGACATCCGCGACCTCTTTGGGCTGTTCGGCGAGGTGGATATGGACCGGCACATCGGGATGGTCGGCCAGCACCTCGGCCAATTCCGCCGGTGCGGTGGCGCGCAGCGAATGGGGCGCGATGCCGACGCGGCAATCGGGGGACAGGTCCCGCACCGCCCGCTGCGCCTGCTCAACCAGCGCGCCGAAGCGCGCCACCCCATTGCCAAAACGCGCCTGCCCCGCCTGCAAGGGCTGCTGCCCCGCCTCGCCATAGGTATAGAGCACCGGCAGATGGGTCAGCCCGATCCCCGTCTGTGCTGCCGCCGCCGCGATCCGGGCCGATAGCTCCCCCAGATTGTCATAGGGCGTGCCGTCGGGTTGGTGGTGGAGGTAGTGAAACTCTCCCACGCTGGCGAAACCGGCCTCTTGCATCTCTAGGAAGACGAAGGCCGCGATGGCTTCGATATGCGCGGGCGTCAGATGGGCGGTGAAGCGATACATCAAATCGCGCCATGTCCAGAAACTGTCCTTCCCGGCCAAGCGCGTCTCGGTCATCCCGGCCATGGCGCGTTGGAAGCTGTGGCAGTGCAGATTGGCCAGCGCGGGCAGCAGGGTGTCGACACGGGTGTCATCGGCCTTGGGTGCCTGCCCGGTCTCAACCTGCGTCACCCGCCCATCGGCAACCGTGATCCGAACGTCACGCGCCCATCCCTGCGGCAGTTTTGCATGTGTAGCGAAAATCATTTGACGGCCCTTTGCTTCTTTATGTATAGACATATAGCAAATAAAACCGATGTAGAAAAGCGAAACCTGAGGAGGAGGCGATAGGATGACAGCGCAGGATCGGGTCTTGGTCGACCTCACGGCGGCGACGATGGATGGCCCACAGCCCTATGGTTTGATCAAAGATGCGGCGATCGCGATTGCCGAGGGCCAGATCGCATGGGTCGGCCCGCGCGATGATCTGCCGCAAGGCTACCGCGACCTGCCCGCCGAATCGCTGGGTCAGCGCCTCGTCACCCCCGGGCTGATCGATTGCCACACCCATATCGTGCACGGCGGCGACCGCGCGCGAGAGTTCGAGATGCGGCTCGAGGGCGCCAGCTATGAGGAAATCGCCCGCGCCGGGGGCGGCATCGTCTCAACCGTCACCGCCACCCGCGCCGCCGATGAGGCAGAGTTGCTGGCCGATGCCCTGCGCCGCGTCGACGTGCTGATCGCCGAAGGGGTCACGGCCATCGAAGTCAAATCCGGCTACGGTCTGGATATCGAGACCGAGCTGCGCATGTTGCGCACCGCCCGCGCCATTGGCCAGCAGCGCCCGATCCGCGTCTCCACCACCTTCCTGGGCGCCCATGCGGTGCCTGCCGAATACACAGGCCGCGCGGATGCCTATATCGACGATGTTTGCCTCCCCGCCCTGCGTGCGGCTCATGCCGAAGGGCTGGTAGATGCGGTCGACGGGTTCTGCGAGGGCATCGCCTTTCAGCCCGCCCAAATCGCGCGGGTCTTTGACGTGGCGCGGGAATTGGGCCTGCCGGTGAAACTCCATGCCGAGCAATTGTCGAACTTGGGCGGCGCGCGGCTGGCGGCCTCCTATGGCGCGCTCTCGGCGGATCATATCGAATACCTTGATGAGAGCGGCGTGAGCGCGATGGCCGAAGCGGGCAGCGTGGCCGTTCTACTGCCCGGTGCCTTCTATACATTGCGCGAGACCCAAGCGCCGCCCATCGACCTGCTGCGCAAACACAGCGTGCCGATGGCGCTGGCGACGGATATCAACCCCGGCTCCTCGCCGCTGAATTCCCTGCTGCTGACCCTCAACATGGCCTGCACCCTGTTCCGCCTGACGCCGGAAGAAGCGCTGCGCGGCGCCACGCAGCACGCGGCCCGCGCGCTCGGGCTGGCGGATTGCGGCATGATCCGCCCCGGCCTGCGCGCCGACCTCGCCGTTTGGGACATCACACACCCGGCCGAGCTTGCCTACCGCATCGGCTTCAACCCGCTTCATTCCCGCATTTTCGGAGGCCAATCGTGACCACCCTGACCCTCACCCCCGGCGCGGCCACTTTGGATGATCTGGCCCGCATCTACCGCGAAGAGGCATCGGTGCGGCTCGCCCCCGCCTGCCGCCCCGCAATCGAAGACGCCCACGCCCGCATCGCTCGGGCCGTGGCGGGCGAGGATGCCGTTTACGGCGTGAACACCGGTTTCGGCAAGCTCGCCTCGGTCAAGATCGCGGCAGAGGATACGGCGGCACTGCAACGCAACCTGATCCTGTCGCATTGCTGCGGTGTCGGCCCCGCGATCCCGCGCGGCCATGCACGGCTGCTGATGGCGCTGAAACTGCTGAGCCTCGGGCGCGGTGCCTCGGGCGTGCGGCTGGCGGTCGTGGACCTGATCGAAGCCATGCTGGAGCGGGGCGTGACCCCGGTGATCCCGGCGCAAGGCTCTGTTGGCGCCTCGGGCGATCTGGCCCCCTTGGCGCATATGGCCGCCGTGATGATGGGCCATGGCGAGGCGGAGTTCGAGGGCCGCGTCATGACGGGCGGCGCGGCGCTGACTGCTGCGGGTCTCACCCCGTTGGAGTTCGGCCCCAAGGAAGGGCTGGCGCTGATCAACGGCACGCAATTCTCCACCGCTTTCGCGCTGGCGGGGCTCTTCGACGCATGGCAGGCCGCGACCTCGGCGCTGGTGATCTCGGCCCTGTCGACGGATGCAATCATGGGCTCCACCGCGCCGCTACAGCCCGAGATCCACGCCCTGCGCGGTCATCGCGGCCAGATCGAGGCGGGCGAGACCATGCGCGCCCTGCTCAATGGCTCAGAAATCCGGGAGAGCCATGTGGCGAATGATGCCCGCGTCCAAGACCCTTACTGCATCCGCTGCCAGCCGCAGGTGACGGGGGCGGCGATGGACGTGCTGCGCATGGCCGCCGCCACGCTGGAGGTCGAAGCCAATGCCGCCACCGATAACCCGCTGGTGCTGACGGGGGCAGACCTCATCGTCTCGGGCGGGAATTTCCATGCCGAGCCGGTGGGTTTCGCCGCCGATATGATCGCCCTCGCCCTGGCCGAGATCGGCGCCATCGCGCAGCGCCGCGTGGCGCTGATCGTCGATCCGGTGCTCAGCTTCAACCTGCCGCCCTTCCTGACGCCGACCCCCGGCCTCAACAGCGGCTATATGATCGCCGAAGTCACAACCGCCGCGTTGATGAGCGAGAACAAGCACCTCGCCAACCCCTGCGTCACCGACAGCACGCCGACCTCGGCCAACCAAGAAGATCACGTCAGCATGGCCGCCCATGGCGCAAGGCGGCTGGGGCAGATGGTCGAGAACCTGAACCGCATCCTTGGGGTGGAACTGCTCTGCGCCGCGCAGGGCATCGACTTTCGCGCGCCGCTTGCCACCAGCGAGACGTTGCAGCGGGTGGTCGCGCGGGTCCGCGAAGAGGTCGCCACGCTGGAAGACGACCGCTACCTCGCCCCCGATCTGGAACGCGCGGCACGGATGGTAGCGCGCGGTGAGATCACCCGTGCCGCCGCCTGCGAGATGCCGGGGCTTTCCACATGACCCCCGCTGAGATCACACCCGTCGAGATCACCCGCGGCGACAGCCCCATCGTGCTCGGCCTGCCTCATACCGGGACTGACCTGCCCGAGGCCATCCGGCGCGACCTGAACCCGCGCGGGCGGGAATTGGCGGATACCGATTGGCATATCGACCGGCTCTACGACGGGCTGCTGCCCGGCGCGACCACGGTGCGCGCGACCTTCCACCGCTATGTGATCGACGCCAACCGCGACCCTTCGGGCGCATCGCTCTACCCCGGGCAGAACACCACTGGGCTGGTGCCGTTGACGGATTTCGACGGGCAGGACATCTGGACCACCCCGCCCGACGCAGCCGAGGTTGAGGCCCGCCGCGTGGCATACCACGCGCCCTATCATGCCGCGCTTGAGGCCGAACTGGCCCGCGTCCGCGACCTGCATGGGGTCGCGATCCTCTATGACTGCCACTCGATCCGCTCGCTGATCCCCTTCCTCTTTGACGGCCCGCTGCCCGATTTCAACATCGGCACGAACCTCGGCACCACCTCCGCGCCGGAGATCGAAGCCGCCGTCGCCGAGATCTGCGCCGCCGCACCCGGCTACACCGCCGTCAGCAACGGGCGCTTCAAAGGCGGCTGGACCACGCGCCACTATGGCCGCCCCGCCGAAGGGCTCCACGCGATCCAGATGGAACTGGCACAAAGCAGCTACCTCGGCGCCGAGGCGCCGCCTTGGCCCTATGACCCCGACAAGGCCGCGCGGCTGCGCGTGCATCTGACCGATATCCTGACAACTCTGGCCGCGATGGCCCCTACCCTGAAAGGCACAGCATGAGCGATCCGCGCAAGAACACCCGTGACGTCTATCCCGCCACCGGCACCGAGCTTTCTGCGAAAAGCTGGCTGACCGAAGCGCCGCTGCGGATGCTGATGAACAACCTGCACCCCGACGTGGCCGAGAACCCGCATGAGCTGGTCGTCTACGGCGGCATCGGGCGCGCGGCGCGGACGTGGGAGGACTATGACCAGATCGTCGCCTCCCTGCGCGCGCTGGAAGAGGACCAAACGCTGCTGGTGCAATCGGGCAAGCCCGTGGGGGTTTTCCAAACCCATAAGGACGCCCCGCGCGTGTTGATCGCCAACTCCAACCTCGTGCCGCATTGGGCCAATTGGGACCATTTCAACGAACTCGATAAGAAGGGTCTGGCGATGTACGGCCAGATGACCGCCGGATCGTGGATCTACATTGGCAGCCAAGGCATCGTCCAAGGCACCTATGAGACCTTCGTCGAGGCAGGCCGCCAGCACTATGGTGGTGACCTCAAAGGCAAATGGATCCTCACCGGGGGCTTGGGCGGCATGGGCGGCGCGCAGCCCTTGGCCGCGGTCATGGCCGGTGCCTGCTGTCTGGCGGTGGAGTGCAATCCCGACAGCATCGATTTCCGCCTGCGCACCCGCTATGTCGATGAAAAGACCGACAGCCTTGATGAGGCGCTGGCGATGATCGACCGCTGGACCGCGGCGGGCGAGGCGAAGTCCGTGGCGCTTTTGGGCAATGCGGCAGATGTCTTTCCCGAACTGGTGAAACGCGGGGTCCGCCCCGATATCGTGACCGACCAGACCTCGGCCCATGACCCGGTGAACGGCTATCTGCCGCAGGGCTGGACGATGGGCGAATGGCGCGAGAAACGCGAGAGCGATCCCAAAGCGGTCGAAAAAGCCGCCCGCGCCTCGATGAAGGTGCAGGTGCAGGCGATGGTCGATTTCCACACCGCTGGCATCCCAACGGTCGACTATGGCAACAACATCCGCCAGATGGCACTGGAAGAAGGGCTCGACAACGCCTTCGACTTCCCCGGCTTCGTGCCCGCCTATATCCGCCCGCTGTTCTGCCGCGGCATCGGCCCCTTCCGCTGGGCGGCGCTGTCGGGCGATCCTGAGGATATCTACAAGACCGACGCCAAGGTGAAGGAGATCCTCGCTGAGGACACGCATCTGCACAACTGGCTCGACATGGCGCGGGAGCGTATCTCTTTCCAAGGGCTGCCTGCACGGATTTGTTGGGTGGGCTTAGGCGTGCGCCACAAGCTGGGGCTGGCCTTCAATGAGATGGTCCGCACAGGCGAACTCAGCGCGCCGGTGGTGATTGGCCGCGACCACCTCGACAGCGGCTCCGTCGCCTCGCCCAACCGCGAGACGGAGGCGATGAAAGACGGCTCTGACGCGGTGTCGGACTGGCCGCTGCTGAACGCGCTTTTGAACACCGCCTCGGGGGCGACTTGGGTGTCGCTGCACCACGGCGGCGGGGTCGGCATGGGCTTCTCGCAGCACTCGGGCATGGTGATCTGCTGTGACGGCTCCGAGGACGCCGACCGCCGGATCGAACGGGTGCTGTGGAACGACCCGGCGACGGGCGTGATGCGCCATGCGGACGCGGGCTATGACGAAGCACGCGATTGCGCCCGCGAACATGGGCTGAACCTGCCGGGTATCCTTTGAGCGCTGAGCGCTGCCGCCCACCCGCGGCGGCGGCAGCTTAATAGCGCGTGGTCAGGCGGTGGCCGGGGCGGTAGGACAGCCGCACATAGGTCACCGCCTGCCCCTCCCACCACGTCGACCGCTCGACGGTAAAAACCGGATCGCCCAAGCCGCAGGCGAGGTATTCGCTTAGCCTCTGATCGGCCAGTCCGGCAGAAAGGCTGATCTCCACATCCGAAAAGGGAATGGCCGAGATCAGCCATTCGTTCGGCCCGACATCGGTGAAACTCTCCTCCCGCGCCTGCGGGAGGGTGGCGAGGTTGATCCAACGGTCCTCAAATTGATAGGGGTCGCCATCGGCGTAATGCATGCAGACCAGATGCAGCGCCTCGCTCCCCGCGCCCAGTTTGAGCCGGGCGCGCAGCCAGTCGGGTGCAGGCTCAATTGCGTGACTGACCCGCGAATACCGGTAGTCGGCGCCCTTCTCTTCGATCTCGGCCCGGACCAGCGGAATGTCGAAACGGGCCTGCCGCAGCGGGGCCATGCGCACCCGCGTGCCCGCCTTGCGCCGCCTTTCGATGAACCCCTCTTCGGCCAATTCGCGCATGGCGCGGTTGACCGTCGCCCGGGCGCAGCCATAGGTCTCGGCCAGATCGACCTCATTGGGCACAAGGCTGCCCAACGGCCACTCGCCCTTGGTGATCTTTGACAGGATGTCGGTTTTCACATCCCGGTAGGTGACTTTCATAGGGCGGCCTGCTGCGATCATGACTGTTTTACCAAGCATTACACTAGATCAATCCCCAGCCCAAGCGCCCCCCGCGCGCCCCGCCCGGAGGGATACCGCCGGAGCCGGGCGCGGGTCTTGCCTCTGCCCGCGTTTGCTGGAAAATTATGTCCCACCTGCCCCCTCAGCCAGAAAGGCCGCCCATGCGCGTTCAGCCCCCGAAAATCCGCACTGCCGCTTTGCTCTTGGGCCTTGGCCTGCTCGCCGCCTGTGGCGGGAAGCAGACCGAAGTCGTCGCGGTTCCGGCGGATGAGGTGGAGTGTATGGCCCGCGCGATGTATTTCGAATCCAACCGTTCCAGCCGCGACGGAATGGTGGCCGTGGGGACGGTGGTGCTGAACCGCGTCCACTCCGACGCCTTCCCCGACACGGTCTGCGGTGTGGTCGGCCAGCCCAACCAATTCGCCCCCGGCGTGATGACGAAACCGATGACCGACCGCGGCGCCCCGCTGGCCCGCGCCACGGCACTGGCGGTGCTTCAGGGGGAGCGGCATCCGAAGGTCACCCGCGCCAGATTCTTTCACGCGGCATGGTACAATGCGAACTACAACAACATGCATTATGTGGTGACCGCGGGCGGCAATGCCTTTTACGAAAAGCGCCGCGCCCATCTTGTGACCGCGCCCAACCCGCTGCCGCCGCTCGAAGGGATCACCCCGCACTAAGGGTCACAAAACCCCGCGGGCGATCAGGATCAGCACGAGGTAACGCCCGCCCTTGGCAAGGGTGACGATCAGCACGAACCGCCAAAGCGGTTCGCGCAACATGCCCGCGGCCAAGGTCAGCGGATCGCCGATGATCGGCACCCAACTGGCCAGCAGGCTCCAGTATCCCCAACTCCGATACCAGCCAGAGGCACGGACCATCTGCTTGGCCGAGAAGGGAAACCAGCGGTGATCGGCGAAATGGCTGAGGTAGCGCCCCAGCAGCCAATTGAGCAGCGATCCCAGCACATTGCCCAGCGTCGCCACCAGCCACAAAAGCGCCGTGGCATGAGCACCCGACCACATCAGCCCCAAAAGCACCGCTTCGGATTGCGCGGGGATCAGGGTGGCCGCCAGCAGCGCCGCGAAGAACAGGCTCAGCAGGGCCAGCATGTCAGCGGCAAAAGTGGGCAAAGACGGCAGGGCATGGCGCGTCAGTAAAGACGCCGCGCCCACAGGGCAAGCCGCGCTTTGGGAAAGCGCGCAGGCTTATTTGGTCAGGATCAACTTGCCCGCCCGCGTGATGCGCAGCGTATAGGTCTGGCCGTCCAAGACGATATTCGCGGTCGAGCCATTGGGCACCAAGGCACGGGCATCATGCACGGCCTCTTGGGCCGGTTGGGCGGCGGGCGATGGATCGGGCAGTTTTTGCATCAGGCTCATGCCATCTCTCCCATTTGGCGGGCGCGTTGCAGATCGATGAGATGCTCCAGCCCGAAACCCTCGCAGGCTGCGGCATCGTTGCTGCCAAGCGCGATGTCGCGCCAGCTATTGTTGGATGGGGTCTGTAGCCGGGCATGGGCCATTGGCTCGGGCGTGGTCACGGGTGTCCTCACGGGGCGGGCTCCTTTCCATTGACATCCGGGCTTCCGACGCGCGGTGGCTTGGACGGTTTCGGCGTAAAGTCGTTCATACCCCGGCGAAACGCCCGGGTTCCTTTAACGGCTACTTAATCTGATTATTTTAGTCAAGTATAGAAACCCCGGCCCTCCCGGGTTATTCCGCGTCGATCTTTTGAATGGCGCTGAAGCCTTCGAACTGCGGCGCGCCCTCGTGCAGCTTGCGGGTCTGTCCCGCCCGCGCATGGGCGGCGCGAAAGGCATCGCTGGTCGTCCAAGCCCGAAAATGCGCCTCGCTCTCCCAAACGGTGTGAGAGGCATAGAGGATCGCCCCCTCCGTCTCCGGCCCTTTGAGCATATGGAAGGAGACGAAGCCTTCGCTCTCCTTCAGGTGGCTTTCCCGGTTCAGCCAAAGCGCTTCGAAAGCGGCGGCATTCTCGGGCAAGACGGTGAAACGGTTCATGGCAAGATACATGGGCCTGTCCTTTAGTTCTCGATCAGGGCGTTGCAGGGGGCGTCGCGCTCGGCGGGCGGGATGAGACGGGTCTCATCGAAAGGCACCGCGGTCTCGGCCCCTACAAAGCCGATGGCGTGGGTCGTGACTTCGGGCGCGGCTTGGGCGATGAGGGCGGGAATGCCCCAATCGGTGCGGGCGTGGCCATTGCCGGTGATCACCGCCACCGGCGGGCCGTAGGCTTTGAGCGCGTCGAGCGCGGCGCGGGCGAAGGTGGCGTCGCGGTAGCGTTGCACGGCGACCATGCCGCCCATCATCTCGCGCGGCATGGCCTCGCAATGGGCGGCGAATTGCAATTCCACACGCACAGCCTGCTGATCCTCCGGCAAGGGCTGGTCAAGGCCGAAGCGCGCCGCCTCAGGCCCGAAGAGCGCGGCTGCCCCCTCGCGGTACACGCGCTGCACCGCCTCACGCGGGGCGGCGGCGCCGATAATGCGGGCGTCTCCCAAAGCGCCAAAGATGGGGGCATAGATATCGAAGTGCTGCCACCCGCTCGCCGCCCAAGCCTGCGCAATCTGGCTGCGATCGGCGTCGGCCTTTGCCGACTCTTCGGCGGTGAGCATTTCGAACACCACAGCCGTAGGACGCAGCGCCTTTAGGGCAGCGGCCTGTTCGAGATGGGCATGGGGGTTGTCATGCACCTCGCCCAAGATCACGATCTCGGCGGGGGTGTCAGCGTTCGCGGGCAGCGCCAGCCAGAGCAGCATCGCGGCGCAAAGGCGCTTCGCGCTCACGATTTGCGCTCATCCGTGTCGGTTTTGATTTCGGGGTCGTTGTAATCGTTGGGGTCAAAGTCTTCGGGGTCGAACGGGTCTTCGTCTTCGGCGATGCCGCTGACATGGGTGGTGCCGCTTTCCTCGTCAAAGACCAGCCCGTAGTTCGCCTTGCCCTCGCTTTTGTAGCGCCGAAACTCGTGGATGCCGGCGTAGACGAAAACCAGCGTGATCGGCAGCAGAATCAGAAATGCGATAACTTGGGCGTCCATGAACGCGCTCCTTTGAATGCTTGTCGGGGGCCTGTCTCACCATAGGGGGCGCGGGTGGAGGACACTGCGCGCGCGGTGATCCGGCCAAAGATCTTAACGGTCGCTGCGCCAATTGCACGGCCTGACCAGATGCGGCCCTATCTGAACCGCCTTGTGAGAGAAAGCATTAATCCGCCCAGTTTGTTCCGCAAGCTCTATTTCGCAGGCCCTTATTTCATTGCATAAAACCGGCCCTTAGGCCCTCGCAGCCCCGCTCGTTTGCCCCATGCGCAGCACCGGCACCATCGCACAAGCGCCTATAAAACAAGCACAAACGCGCGGACTTAGGCAGCCGTTCCGCAAAAAGGGACGCGTTACAAAAGCTTCGTCAAACTTAAACATTCGTGACATTCACCGCTGCGATAGCTCGCCCCGCAAACCCCGGGGGACTTATGCTCGTCATTTCTGAACTGACCAAAACATTCGGCGCGAACACAGCGGTGGCCCGCGCCAACCTAGAGGTCGACAAGCCGCAGATGATCGGAATCATCGGGCGCTCCGGCGCGGGGAAATCCACCCTGCTGCGGATGCTCAACCGGCTGACCGATGCCTCCTCGGGGCAGATCCTGTTTCAGGGGCGCGATGTGACCGCCCTGCGCGGCGCGGCCCGGCGCGGCTGGCAGGCGGAATGCGCGATGATCTTTCAGCAGTTCAACCTCGTCCCACGGATGGATGTGGTATCGAACGTGCTGCATGGCACGCTCAACCGCCGCTCGACGCTGAGCAGCATCTTCAACCTCTACCCCGATGCCGACATCACCCGCGCCATCGAAATCCTCGACCGGCTGGGCATCGCGCAGCACGCGCCCAAACGGGCCGAGGCGCTTTCTGGCGGGCAGCAACAGCGCGTCGCCATCGCCCGCGCCCTGATGCAGGACCCGCAGATCATTCTGGCGGATGAACCCATCGCCAGCCTCGACCCGATGAACGCGCAGGTGGTGATGCAATCGCTGCGCCGCATTCACGAGGAAGATGGCCGCATGGTCATCGCCAACCTTCACACGCTGGATACCGCGCGCCGCTACTGCGACCGCGTGGTGGGGATGCGCGACGGCAAGATCGTCTTTGACGGCACGCCCGAGCAGCTGACCACCGGCATGGCCCGCGAAATCTACGGTGCGGACAGCAGCTTTTCCGAAGCCGCCACCTCAACCGAGATCGAAACGCTGGACAAAGTGCCAGCCTGACAAGACCCGCCCCAAAGGGCATTTTTTGCAAACGGAGACGACACAATGAAAAAGCTCATCGCCGCCGCCTTGGCAACCACGGCCCTCACCGGCACCGCCATGGCCCAAAGTGCCGAGATCGACGAATTCCGCATCGGCATCCTCGGCGGGGAAAACGCGCAGGACCGGATGAACTCCTACGAATGTCTGCGCGGCTACACCGAAGAGCGCCTTGGCGTTCCGGCCAAACTCTTTGCCCCGGCCGACTATAACGGCGTGATCCAAGGTCTGCTGGGCGGCACGCTCGACATGGCATGGCTGGGCGCTTCGGCCTATGCCGCCGTGCATCTGCAAGACCCCGAAGCGGTCGAGCCGGTGCTGGTCAAGATCAACCTCGACGGCTCCTACGGCTATCACTCCATCGGCTTTGCGCGCAAAGATGCGGGCATCGAGAGCCTCGAAGACATGCAGGGCAAGGTCTTTGGCTTTGGCGATCCGAACTCCACCTCGGGCTACCTGATCCCCTCCATCGAAATCCCCCAGACCACTGGTGCCACGATGGAATCCGGCGACTACTTCGGCGAAGTGAAATTCACCGGCGGCCATGAGCAGACCATCGTCGCGGTCAACAACGGTGACGTCGACGGCGGCGTGACATGGGCCGACGGTCAGGGCAACTGGGAAGACGGCTACAACTCCGGCGCGCTGCGCAAAGCCGTGGACGCGGGCCTCGTCGACATGAACGACCTGGTGGAAATCTGGCGCTCCAAGCCGATCCCCGAAGGCCCGGTCGTGCTGCGCAAGGCCCTGCCTGAAGAGGTCAAGGCGACGATGACCCAACTGGTGGATGAACTGCACGAGAAAGACGCCGATTGCGCCTACGGCGTGGCCGCGGGCGAGAGCCTTGGTTTCGATCCGATCGCGCATGACGCCTATGTCTCCATCGTCGAAGCGCGCAAGGCGAAATCCAACTGATCGCAGCGATTACAAGACATCTGGCAGGTCCCGACAACGATTGTCGGGGCCTGTCGTCATAGGGGGACGACAGATGCACCAGACCACCACCGCACCGCAGATCACGGCGGATTACCTTGCCCACACCCGACAAAAGCGGGTGATGAACATGATCCTGCTGGTCGTTTTCCTGGCCCTGCTGATCGGCGGTTTCGGCACCGCCAATGCCCGCAACGCAGGCGGGTTCTGGAACGGGCTGCCCAATATCTTTGACTTCCCCGCCGATGTACTGGGCGAGGCTTGGGAGCGCATCCATCTGCTGCCCGGCTATTTCGTGAAATACCTCCCCTCTCTGATCGAGACGGTGAACATCGCCGGGGCCGCCACGCTGATCGGCGCGCTGCTGGCTTTCTTCGCTGCCCTTCTGGCCACCCGCGGCCTTGCCCCCGCGCCGTGGCTCGTAGCGCCGCTGCGCCGCCTGCTGGACGTGCTGCGCGCGGTGCCTGAGATCGTCGTCGCGCTGGTGCTGATCTTCCTTCTGGGCGGCGGCCCGGTGCCCGCGATGATCGCCATCGCGCTGCATACCGTGGGCGCGCTCGGCAAACTTTTTTCCGAGGTGAATGAGAACGCCTCTCTTAAACCTGTCGACGGCCTTGCCTCCGTCGGCGCAGGCTGGCTGCAACGCATGGTGCTGGGCGTCGTGCCACAGGTCGCGCCCAACTACCTCTCCTACGCGCTGCTGCGGTTCGAGATCAATATCCGCGCCTCGGCCATCCTTGGCTTCGTCGGCGCAGGCGGCATCGGCTATGACCTGCGCAACACGATGTCTTGGGGCCAAGGCAAATTCGACGAGGCGGCGGCGATCTTTCTGCTGCTCTTCGGCACCATCATCATCGTCGACCAAGTCTCAAGCCATTTCCGCGATCGGCTGACCCATGGCCGCGCCTATAAGGACAAGGGAGCCATCCTGTGACCGACCTTACCGCTTCCACCCTCCCCGCTCAGCAGGTCGCCAGCCGTAGCTTCCGGCGCAAACGCATGGCGAGCCTTGCCGCCCCGGTGCTGATCCTTGCCTATCTCACTTACGTCTTCTTTGCCTTCGACGTGGCCGGGCTGGGTGACCGCATCAATGTGTCGAACATGAAGACGCTGGTGGCCGACAGCTATAGCTACAAAACCCATGTCGCCCGCGACAACCGCAACGGCGAGATGGAGATCGCCATCGAAGGGGAGCGCAAGGGCCGCTATGCACCCGGCACCGCCCCCGATTGGGTCACCTTGGGCGAGACTTCTATCGTCGAGCTGGGCAACGGGCACACCGTCGAACTGGGACCGGAAGTGCGCTATGACGTGCCGGGCTACGGGCTGATCACCGCCACACCGGGGCGCAGCGGCGTCAACGCCACCCTGCCCGATGGCCCCTTGCCCGCGTGGATCAACGCCTCGAAAAACCGTCTTGCCGTGACCACGGAGGCAGGCCGCCTGACGATCACCCGCAACCGCGCCGAGGTGTTCCGCTATTTCAACGGGTGGGAGCTGTTCTTCTTCACGCTCGACAGCCCCTACTACGGCATGTCCCCGCTTGAGCTGTTGCGCAGCGGTGAATACGGCGCGATCTGGCAGGACTTCTGGACCAACAAGATGTGGCGTCACGGCGATGTGGCTTGGGCGCTGGTCGAGACCGTTCTCATGGCCTTCCTCGGCACTTTTGGCGCGGCGATGATCGCCCTGCCGCTGGGGTTTCTTGCGGCCAAGAACTTCTCTCCGCTTGGCGCGCTGCGCTTTGCCGCGCGGCGGCTCTTTGACTTCCTGCGCGGGGTCGACGGGCTGATCTGGACCATCGTATTGTCCCGCGCTTTTGGCCCCGGCCCGCTGACCGGATCGCTGGCGATCTTGCTGACAGACACCGGCACCTTCGGCAAAATCTTCTCCGAGGCGCTTGAGAATGTGGATGACAAACAGATCGAAGGCATCGCCTCCACCGGGGCCGCCCCCGTGCAACGCTACCGCTTTGGCGTCATCCCGCAGATCACCCCGGTTCTGCTGAGCCAAGTGCTCTACTATCTGGAATCCAACACCCGGTCCGCCACCATCATCGGCGCGATCACCGGCGGCGGCATTGGCCTGCTGCTGACCCAAGCGATCATCACCCAAAAGGATTGGGAGGAGGTGAGCTATTACATCGTGCTGATCATTCTGATGGTCGTGGCGATGGACAGCTTCTCGGGCTGGCTGCGCCGCAAACTGATCGCGGGCAATGAGGCGGACCACTGATGGCGCGTCTCAAAGCGGATGCGCCCTTCCTTCACCCGGACTGCGAAGTGACTGACACGCAGTTCGGGCGCTATGTCGAGATCGGGCGCGCCACGCGCCTCGCCCATTCCGAGATCGGGGATTACTCCTATTGCGACCGCTGGTGCGACATCGCCAACACGCAAGTCGGCAAGTTCAGCAATATCGCCGCCAGTGTGCGTATCGGGGCTACCGATCACCCGATGGAAAAGGCCAGCCTGCACCACTTCCACTACCGCGCCGGGGACTACTTCGACGGGGCCGAGGATGACGCCGACTGGTTCGCCCTGCGCCGCAGCCGCCGCACGGTGATTGGCCATGACACATGGCTGGGCCACGGCGCGCAGGTCCGGCCCGAGGTAACCATCGGCCACGGCGCGGTGGTGGCAGGCGGGGCCATCGTCACCCGCGATGTCGCCCCCTATATGATCGTCGCCGGCATCCCCGCCAAACCGCTGCGCCGCCGCTTTTCCGAAAGCATCGCCGCGCGGATGGAGGAATTGGCGTGGTGGGATTGGCCGCATGATCGACTGCAAGCATCGCTCAAGGACTTCCAAACCCTGCCCGCCGAAGCGTTTCTTGAGAAATACGGCTAGTCGCCGGGGTTGAGCGTCAGCGTCACCCGGTCACCCGCGAACCACGTCACCCCGTATTCCACCGGCACGCCCTCGGGGTCCACATTGATCCCCGCCGAGCGCAGGATCGGCGCGCCTTCGGACAGCCGCAGATGCAGCGCCTGCGTGGCAGTGGCAAGCTTCGCCGTCAGCCGGGTCGAGGCGCGGATGTAATCCACCACCCCACCCTGCGCCAAGGCGGTGGTGACGGAACGGCTGGCCTCAAGCGCCGCCAACAGGGCAGGAAACCGCGCGGCGGGAAAGATGCTGCGGAAGATCGCGATGGGCTGCTCATCGGCCAGTGACAAACCCTCGTAGACATGCACCTGCGCCTCGCCCTCCAGCCCCAACTGCGCGGCCTCATGGGCCGAGGCGGCGCGGGTCTCCAAGGTCAAAACCTCCTTGGCTGGCACCCGCCCCGCCGCCGCGAGGTTCTGGTGAAAGCGCACCCGTTTGCCGATGGGATAGTCCGTGGGCCGCTGCGCCACGAAGACGCCCGCGCCCCGGCGGCTATAGGTCAGCCCGCTCTCGTTCATGTCGCTGATCGCGCGGCGCACCGTGTGGCGATTGACCCCAAAGCGCGCCGCCAACTGCGCCTCGGTCGGGAGCCGGTCACCGGGGGCGTATTTCCCCGCAGCGATATCGTGGGTCAGGGCGGCGGTGATGGTTTTCCAGATCGCAGTACGGGCCATGTCGCAGAAGTTTCACATATCCAAGCTTGCGCCAGCGGAAGGCCAGCGGCTAATACTTGTCTAGTTGTATAGTAAATTAGACAAATGCACAAGGTGTCTAGATGACGGTTGAAACCAAGGAAAAGTCCCGCGACAGGCAGGCGTGGATGGGCCTGCTCGCACGGGCCGAGGCCCGCGATCTCGCCCGGCTATGGGAGGGCTTCGGCCCCCTGCCCGCCCATGAGGTGCTTCGCGCGCCTGAGATCGGCGGCGTCATGCTGCGGGGCCGGATGGGCGCTGTGGGCGATGCCTTCAACATGGGTGAGATGTCGGTCACGCGCTGTTCGGTGCGGCTGACGGATGGGGTAGACGGCCACGCCTATGTGCAGGGCCGCAGCCGCGACAAGGCGCTGCAAGCGGCCCTTACCGACGCGCTGATGCAGGGCGATGCGGCGGATGAGGTCCGCGCCAAACTGCTCGACCCGCTGGCCGAGATCGAGGGCCAGCGCCGCGCCAGCCGGGCCGCCAAGGCCGCCGCCACCAAGGTCGACTTTTTCACCATGGTCAGGGGAGAAGACTGATGCAGACCCTATCGCTGACAGGCGGGTTTCGCGACGCGCCCAAAGACGCCGCTTTTGCCTTTCGCGCGGTGATGAACGCCATGGCCAAACCGGGGGAGATCAACAGCGTGACCGGGGCCGAACCGCCTGCGGGTCTCTCCACCGCCGCCGGGGTCGTCCTGCTGACGCTCTGCGATCCCGAAACGCCGCTCTACCTCGCGCCCGGCTTCGACCGACCCGAAGTGCGCGACTGGATCACCTTCCACACCGGCGCACCCTTCGCCCCCGCAACTGCGGCGCAATTCGCCTTGGGCGCCTGGGACGACCTGCCGCGCGGCGACTTCCCCCTCGGGACCGCCGCCTACCCCGACCGCTCTGCCACGCTGATCGTCGAGTTGGATGATCTGCGCGGCGATGGCGCGACCCTCTCCGGCCCCGGCATCAAAGACAGCGCGGCACTGTCGCTGCCCGAGCGCGCCGCTTTTCAGCAGAACGCGGCGCTCTTCCCGCGTGGGCTGGACTTCATTTTCACCTGCGGCGACCGTTTGGCGGCGCTGCCCCGAAGCACAAAGGTGTCCTGATGTATGTAGCGGTAAAAGGCGGCGAGCGGGCGATCGACAACGCCCACGCATGGCTCGCCGAAGAGCGGCGCGGTGACGCAAAGGTGCCGGAACTCAGCGTCGCGCAAATTCGCGAGCAGATGACGCTGGCGGTGAACCGGGTGATGGCCGAAGGCTCGCTCTATGATCCCGACCTCGCCGCGCTGGCGATCAAACAGGCGCGCGGCGACCTGATCGAAGCGGTCTTCCTGATCCGCGCCTATCGCACCACCCTGCCGCGGTTCGGTGCCTCGCGCCCGATGGACACCGGCACCATGGCCTGCGATCGCCGCGTCTCGGCCACCTTCAAGGATGCGCCGGGCGGGCAGGTCTTGGGGCCGACCTTCGACTACACGCACCGGCTGCTGGATTTCAAACTCGCCGCCGATGGTGAGGTGCCCCCGGCCCCCGAAGCGCCCGAGGCCGAACCGCCCGCGGAGACGCCGCACATCATGGAATTCCTCGACCGCGAAGGGCTGATGCAGCGCGACACGGACAGCAAGGCCCCGCCGCGCGACCTGACGCGCGAGCCTTTGGAACTCCCTGCCACCCGCGACCTGCGCCTGCAAGCGCTGACCCGCGGCGACGAGGGCTTCGTGCTCGGCATGGCCTATTCCACGCAGCGCGGCTATGCCCGCAACCACGCTTTCGTTGCAGAACTGCGCATCGGCAAAGTCGCTGTCGAAATGGATATTCCCGAACTGGGTTTCGCCATTGAGATCGGCGAGGTTGAGCTGACCGAATGTGAGACGGTGAACCAATTCGCAGGCTCAAAGACCGAGCCGCCGCAGTTCACCCGCGGCTACGGGCTGGTCTTCGGCATGTCCGAGCGCAAGGCGATCTCCATGGCGCTGGTGGACCGGGCATTGCGTTGGGAGGAGTTGGGCGAAGACAACCTCGGCGCGCCGGCGCAGGACGCGGAATTCGTGCTCTACCACGCCGACAACATCCAAGCGACGGGGTTCTTGGAGCATATCAAACTGCCCCATTACGTCGACTTCCAATCCGAACTCGAACTGATCCGCAAACTGCGCCGCGAGGCGACAGCCGCGGCGCAAGACGCACCACGGGAGGCCGCGGAATGAACCCTGCCATGACACAGTGTGACCAAGACAGGCATGAGGACCGAGGCATGAACGACTACAACTTTGCCTATCTGGACGAGCAGACCAAGCGGATGATCCGCCGCGCGATCCTGAAAGGGCTGGCGATCCCGGGCTATCAGGTGCCCTTTGCCAGCCGCGAGATGCCGATGCCTTACGGTTGGGGCACTGGTGGCGTGCAAGTCTCTGCCGCGGTGCTGACGCCCGAGGATACCTTCAAGGTGATCGACCAAGGGGCGGATGATACGACCAACGCCGTCTCGATCCGCCGCTTTTTCCAAAAGACGGCTGGCGTCGCCGTGACCGAAGCCACGGCCGAGGCCAGCGTCATCCAAACCCGCCACCGCATCCCCGAAGCCGCGCTGCGCGAGGATCAGGTGCTGGTCTATCAGGTGCCAATCCCCGAACCGCTGCGCTTTCTTGAGCCTTCGGAGGTCGAGACCCGCAAAATGCACGAGCTGGAGGAATACGGGCTGATGCATGTGAAACTTTACGAAGACATCGCCCAGCACGGCGCGATTGCCACGGCCTATGCCTATCCGGTCAAGGTCGAGGGGCGCTATGTGATGGACCCTTCGCCGATCCCGAAATTCGACAATCCGAAACTGGAAATGGCCGCGATCCAACTCTTCGGCGCGGGGCGCGAGCAGCGGATTTATGCGCTGCCGCCCTATACGCAGGTCGTCTCGCTGGATTTCGAGGACCACCCCTTTGAGGCGAGCAAGGCCGACCATCCTTGCGGCCTCTGCGGGGCCGAGGACAGCTATCTTGATGAGTTGATCGTCGATGACGCAGGCGGGCGTCTGTTCATGTGTTCCGACACCGATTATTGCGCGGCCCGTCAGGCCGCCGGACATCGCGGCGCGGATGCGGCACCTGTGGTGGAGGGCATGGCATGACCCCCTTGTTGCAAGTTGAAAACATCGCGAAATTCTATGGCGCGCGGATCGGCTGCACCGATGTCAGCTTTGACCTCTACCCCGGTGAAGTCATGGGGATCGTCGGGGAAAGCGGCTCGGGCAAGTCGACGCTGCTCAACACGCTAGCCGGGCATCTGACCCCGGATCGCGGGGCCGTGCGTTTCGACACCCGCGCCGATGGGCTGCGCGACACGGTGACAATGAGCGAGCCGGAGCGCCGGATGCTGTCGCGCACCGATTGGGCCTTTGTGCACCAACACGCCCGCGACGGGCTGCGCATGAACGTGAGCGCGGGCGGCAATGTCGGCGAGCGGCTGATGGCTGTGGGTGCGCGACACTATGGCGACATCCGCGCCAGTGCCACCGATTGGCTGGGCCGGGTCGAGATCAACGAGGACCGGATCGACGACCGGCCCTCGGCCTTCTCTGGCGGAATGCAGCAGCGTTTGCAGATCGCCCGCAACCTCGTGACCGGGCCGCGGCTGGTCTTCATGGACGAACCCACGGGCGGGCTGGACGTGAGCGTTCAGGCGCGGCTGCTCGACCTGCTGCGCGGGCTTGTGCGCGAGATGGGGCTGAGCGCGATCATCGTGACCCATGATCTAGCGGTGGTGCGGCTCTTGGCGGATCGGTTGATGGTGATGAAGGATGGCCATGTGGTGGAAACCGGCCTGACCGATCAGGTGCTCGACGACCCGCAGCACGGCTATACGCAGCTTTTGGTCTCGAGCGTGCTACAGGTGTGAACATGCAAAGAAAACCATTCAATTTCAGAATTATACCGAGCAAGGCTAAACCATGATACGCGTGGAAAATGTAAGCAAATCCTTCACTCTGCACAATCAGGGTGCTGCGGTGATCCCGGTGATGCGCGGCGGTGAATTGACCGTCGCGCGGGGCGAATGCGTGGCGCTGACCGGGGCGTCGGGCGCCGGAAAATCGACGCTGATGCGGATGATCTATGGCAACTACCTGACCGCGTCGGGCCGGATCATGGTGGGCGATCTGGATGTCGCCCAAGCCGCCCCGCGCGAGATACTGGAGCTGCGCCGTCATGTGCTGGGCTATGTTAGCCAGTTCCTGCGCGTCGTGCCACGGGTGGCAACGCTGGATGTCGTGGCCGAGCCGCTGCGCGCGGTGGGCAGCAGCGAAGCCGAGGCACGGGCGCGGGCCGGAGAATTGCTGGCACAACTCAATATCCCCGAACGGCTTTGGCAGCTCAGCCCCACGACCTTTTCCGGCGGGGAGCAGCAGCGGGTGAACATCGCGCGCGGCTTTGCGCATCCCTACCCCGTCCTGCTGCTGGACGAGCCGACGGCGAGCCTTGACGCCACCAACCGCGCCACGGTGCTGGCGCTGATCGAAGAGGCCAAGGCCCGTGGCACGGCGATCTTGGGCATCTTCCACGACGAAGCCGCCCGCGACCAAATCTGCGACCGCGAAGTGGACGTGACCCGCTTCACCCCCGGATTGGCGGCATGAGCGGGCGTTTCATCGCGGTTGTGGGGCCGTCGGGCGTGGGCAAGGACAGCGTGATGGAAGCGCTTGCCGAGGCCCAGCCCGATCTCTTCCTCGCCCGCCGCGCCATCACCCGGCCCAGCGAAGCGGGCGGCGAAGACTTCGACGGGATCGACGAGGCCACGTTCCTGCGGCTGGAGGCGGAGGGCGCCTTTGCCCTCAGCTGGGCCGCGCATGGGCTGCGCTATGGCATCCCCATCGCGGTCGATATGGCGCTGGCCGAGGGGCGCGACGTGCTGGCCAACCTCTCGCGCGCGGTGTTGACCGAAGCGAAGCTCAGGTTTGACCGGTTCGAGGTGCTGTCGCTCACCGCCGCGCCCGAAGTGCTGGCCGCGCGGCTGCGGGGCCGTGGGCGCGAGAGTGAAGCGGAAATCACCGCCCGGCTGGCGCGCGCCGAACGGGTCTTGCCCGACCATATCGCCGCCATCGAGATCGACAACTCCGGCCCGCTGAAGCAAACCGTGGCACTGGCGCTGGCGGCGCTTTATCCCGAAAGGGCCGCGCGGTGAACCTCATGGAACATACCGTCTGGGGCCTGCCCCACCAGCGTCAGGCTGTCCAGCACGAAGGGCTGCGGCAGATGCGGCGTGATATAGGGGGCCAGCGCTGCGGTGACCTGCGGCAGATCGCCCTTGGGCAGTTTGCCGGTCAGGGTGATGTGAAAGCGGAACGCCTCCATCACATAAGGGTAGCCCCATTGGCTGAGGTTAGCCTCTTGCACCGGGGTCAGATTGGCCTGACGCCTGCGGGCCAGATCGGCCTCGGTCGGTGGCGCGCGGAAAGTATCAAGGCCGCGCACCACCTCGGCGGCCATGGTGTTGAGCGCGGCGGTGTCCCCCTCGGGCGTCAGCGCCAGAAACCGGCCCAGCTGGGTCAGCGCCAGCCCATCCAGCGTGACGGGCGCAAGCCGCGTGCAAAGCGTCTTGAACTTGGCCAGCAACCCGTCAGCCGATGTGCCTTCGGCCAGTACGAACGGCGGTTTGACCGTCGCGTGCAGCCCGTATTTGCGCGGCGTCTGGGTCAGCGCGGCCACGTCCAGCCCCGCGACCTCAGGATGTGCCACGGCACGCCCGCGCGCCAAATCCCACCCCAGCCAAGCGGCCCCAGCCTCGGCCAATGCGCCCTTGGGCGTGTAATAGATCGCGTAGCGGTCGAACTTCATTCATCTTCTCCCTGCATCCATGGATGCGCAACAAGCGTGACCTTCACATGACAAAAGAAACCATTCTCGCCAATGCCAAAATCATCCTGCCCGATGCGGTGATCCCCGGCAGCGTGGTGCTGCGCGACGGGGTGATCGCCGATATCGCCGAAGGCACCGCCCTGCCCAAGGGGGCGATCGATTGCGAAGGCCGCTACGTCGCCCCCGGGTTGGTGGAACTGCATACCGACAACCTAGAGCGCCACATGAAGCCGCGGCCCAAGGTCGATTGGCCGCACCGTGCCGCAATCATCGCCCATGACCGCGAACTGGCGGGCACCGGGATCACCACGGTTTTCGACGCGATCCGGGTGGGGTCGATCCTCTCGGACGAAGGGCGCAAACGCTACGGGAAATACGCCCGCGACATGGCCGATGAGATCCTGATGATGCGCGACAGCGGGGCGCTGGCGATCAGCCACCATATCCACCTGCGCGCCGAGATCTGTTCCGAAACGCTAGAGGAGGAACTGGCCGAGTTTGGCCCCGACGACAAGGTCGGCATCGTCAGCCTGATGGATCACACCCCCGGCCAGCGGCAATTCCGCGACGTGCAAAAGTTCGAGGATTACGTCTGCGGCAAGAACGGCCTGCCGCGTGAGGATTTCGGCGATTACGTTACCTTCCTGCATGGGTTGCAGGACCGGCTTGGCGCGAAACATGAAGCGGCTGCGGTGGCGGCGGCGGCGCGCTATGGCGCAGCGCTGGCCAGCCATGACGACACCACCGCCGAACAGGTCGCGACCAGCCATGCCCATGGCGTGCGGCTGGCCGAATTCCCCACCACCCGCGAAGCGGCAGAGGCGTGCCATGCCCAAGACATCGCCACGATCATGGGTGCGCCGAACCTCGTGCGCGGCGGCTCGCATTCGGGCAATGTCGCGGCCAAGGAACTGGCGGAACTGGACCTGCTCGACATCCTGTCGTCCGACTATGTGCCCGCAGCCCTTTTGCTGGGCGCGGTGCAATTGGGTAACCTATGGGGCGACATGGCACGCGGGCTCGCCACCGTGACCCGCACGCCCGCGCATCATGCAGGGCTGACCGACCGGGGCGAGATCGCTCTGGGCGCGCGGGCCGATCTGATCCTCTTTGACATCATGAAAGACGCGCCGATCCTGGCTTCGGTCTATGCCATGGGCAACCGCGTGGCCTGACCGCGCCCTGCCCCCTGCGCATCCGCCGGCCCCGGCGGGTGCCCCTCCTACCTATCTGCGCAAAAACCCGCCCCTTGTGCGAATGTGGCTTTTTGCCCTCGTCTTGTCCCTCCATAAGGCTAGGTTAAACAAACCTGCATCTTGCAGTAACAATTTAGCCGGTCATCATGGCCGACAAGTTTGAGGAAAATGGTGCGAGAAGCATTCAGATTGGCGAGTGATCGCCTTGGCCAGATCGTCGAAGACGCGGCCAGCGAAGTTTACCTTTTTTCAGTCGAAGATTTCACCTTCACCCTCGCCAATCGCGGCGCGCGGGAGAACCTTGGCTATTCGATGGATGAGCTGCGCGGCATGGCGGCTTGGGACATCAAGCCCGAACTCTCGCGCGAGGCGTTTCTGGAACTCGTCCAACCGCTGCTGAGCGGTGAGAAGACGACGCTGGAATATGAGACGATCCACCAACGCAAGGACGGGTCGCGCTATAACGTGCTGACCCATCTGCAATTGATCGTGACCGAGAATGACACGGTCCTCTACGCGGCCATTCAGGACATCACGAAACAGAAAGAGGCCAACGCGGCGCTGACCAAGGTCTCGGCCCGGCTGGACGCCATCCTGAGCAACACGACGATGGCCATCTTCATGATGGACGACAAACAGCAATGCGTTTTCATGAACCGCGCGGCAGAAGAGCTGACCGGCTATCGGTTCGAGGAAACCGCAGGCCGACCGTTGCATGATGTGATCCACCACACCCATCCCGATGGGCGGCATTTCCCCATCGAAGACTGCGCCATCGACCGCGCCTTTCCCGAGAACCACCAGACCCAAGGGGAAGAGACCTTTGTCCATAAGGACGGCAGCTTCTACCCTGTGGGTTTCACCGCCTCCCCGATGAAGGACGAGACCGGCAAAACCGTGGGCACGGTGATCGAGGTGCGCGACCTGCGCGAAGAACTGCGCGCCCGCAATGCCGAGATCGAGTTCAACAACGCGCTGAAAACCAAGATCGAAGAGGCCATGGCCGAGCGGGACCGGCTTGAGGCGCAATTGGTGCAGGCGCAAAAGATGGAAGCCGTGGGCCAGTTGACCGGCGGCATCGCGCATGACTTCAACAACCTGCTGCAAGTGGTGGGCAGCAACCTCCAACTTCTGTCGAAAGAATTGCCCGAAGGCGACGCCAAGCGGCGGTTCGTCGACAATGCCATGGCAGGCGTGTCGCGCGGGGCCAAGCTCACCGCGCAGTTGCTGGCCTTTGGGCGGCAGCAGCCCTTGGAGCCGAAACCGCAGAACCTTGGCCGATTGGTGCGGGGCATGGACGACATGCTGCGCCGCACGCTTGGCGAAGGGATCGAGGTCGAGACGGTGATCTCGGGGGGCCTGTGGAACTGTCTTGTCGACCCGGCGCAGTTGGAGAACGTGATCCTGAACCTCGCCATCAACGCGCGCGATGCGATGGCCCATCACGGCAAGCTGACGATCGAAGTGGGCAATGCCGCGCTGGATGATGCCTATACGCAGAACCATCCGAACGTGGCGCCGGGCCAATATGTCATGCTGGCGATCACCGACACCGGCACGGGCATCCCGCCCGAGATCATGGAGAAGGTCTTTGACCCCTTCTTCACCACCAAGGAGACCGGAGAGGGCACGGGGCTGGGCCTCAGCATGGTTTACGGTTTCGTCAAACAATCCGGCGGGCACATCAAGCTCTACAGCGAAGAGAAGCAAGGCACGACCGTGCGGGTCTACCTGCCACGCACACAGCGCAAGGAGGAAAGCGCCCCGCTGCCCGCCACCACCGACACGCCCACCGGCAGTGGCGAGGTGATCCTTGTGGTCGAAGACGATGCCGCCGTGCGTGAGACTGCCGTCGATCAACTGCGCGATCTTGGATATGGCGTGCTTACCGCCGAGAATGCGGACAGTGCGCTGGCGATCGTGAAAAGCGGGGTCCAGATCAACCTGCTGTTCACCGATGTGGTCATGCCCGGCAAAATCCGCAGCCCCGAGCTTGCCCGCGAGGCCAAGGCGCATCTGCCGAATGTCGGCGTGCTTTTTACCTCGGGCTATACGCAGAACGCCATCGTTCATGCGGGACGGCTCGACGAAGGGGTCGATCTGCTGAGCAAACCCTACACCCGCGAACGGCTGGCGCTGAAAATCCATGAAATCCTCTCGCGCCAAACCAGTGCCGACGCCGCCCCACCAGCTGCAGAGACCGCGCCGAGCACCGATGACGCGCCCAAGGTGCTGCTGGTCGAAGACGATGCGCTGATCTGCATGGCCACTGCGGATATGCTCTCTGATCTGGGCTATGCGGTAACCGAGGCCGACAGCGTCGCCGCCGCGGAGCGCAGCCTTCAGGCAGAGCGGTTCGATGTCATGTTCACCGACCTTGGCCTGCCCGATGGCTCTGGCATGGAACTGGTGCGGCATGTGACGCAGCTGCGCCCCGAAATCGCCGTGATCATCGCCTCAGGCGCCGATCCGCGGGAATATGCCGAAGGCGATGCAGAGGCGGGGCGCTATATCAGCTTGATGAAACCCTATGACGAACATTCGTTGAAACGGGCGTTGGAGCAGTGCAAGGCGGCGGCGGAATAAGGCGGCTAGGATCACCCCGGTTTTCGATCTATGAGAAAGAAAACAAAAGAGAGGCAGATCATGCGCAGCATTACATTCGCAGCCGTTTCCACCGCTATGTTCATCGCTGGTTGCGCGGGCGTGGCCAGTGACCGCGTCATGGTGCACCGCACCGGGCCGGATGAGCTTTTAAAACTGCGGTCCGGGCCGGGCTTGGATTTCGGGATCATCATGGGGTTGCCCGACGGCACCGTCCTCAACCGCCGCGATTGCGTGACCGAGATCGGGCAGTTGTGGTGCCGCGTCTCACTCGCCGATGCGCCTGAGGTGCAGGGCTATGTTTCGGCGGATTATATCTCTGACATCTGATTTATGACCTCGGGTGGCCCGTGTGCCGGGCCGCCCACAGCCGACGGACACCTTGCCCTGACCGCGCTGCCACGTCCCAAGTCGATTTTCGCACGCCTTGCTCTATCTCAGCCCTTCACACCCTTTTCGAAGTCGCTGAACTATCTCAAGAGTAAGGAAAACCATGTGCCGCTTTCTCGCCTATATCGGACCTGAACTGCCAATCGAGTCGCTGCTCCTTGCGCCTGAGAACAGCCTGCTGAACCAAAGCCTCGACCCGGAACTGCACCCAAGCCTGCAACTGGCCGGCTGGGGTTTCGCCGCCTGGAGCGACCATCTGCTGCATCCCGAAGCGCCGCTGCGCTACCACCGGCCCAAGGCCGCCTTTCACGACGACAACGCCAAATCGGTGATCCCTAGCCTGCAGGCGCACACGCTGCTGTCGCATATCCGCGCGGCCTCTTATGACGCCAGCGTGGTGCAGGCCGATGAGAACTGCCACCCATTCTCCTTTGACCATACGCCGTGGATCATCGCCCAGAACGGCGCCCTGCCCCATTGGCGGCAATTGCAGCGCGAACTCTTGCCCCATTGCAAAGATCGCTACCTCACCCAGATGCGCGGCACAACGGATACGGAATTCCTCTATGTGCTGCTGCTGTCCCTGCTGGAGGGCAACAGCGACGAAGACGTGCAGCGCGGGTTTGAAAAGCTGTTGCAGGTGATCTGCAAGGCTGCCCGCGACCTCGACCTCGCCGCGCTCACCAAACTCAAGATCGCGCTGGTCAGCCGGGAGCGGATCATCGGCGTGAACTTTGGCTGCGGCCATGAGGGTGAGACGGATGTCACAGGCGATTGGCAAAAGCTGCGGGACGAGGACCTGCCCCTGTCGATGCTGCTTGAGCCGATCTACCTGCTCACCGGGGCGAATTTTCAGGACTATGCGAACACCTATGACATCGACGCCTGCCCCGAGGGGGAGGCGACCTCGGCCATCCTCGCGTCGGAACCGCTGACCGAAAACGCGGAGGAATGGCTGAAGATCGAATTCGGCGAGATCGTGTTTCTGGAGCGGAAGGACGGGCTGATCCGCAAAACGGTCCGCAAGCTCGACGTGTAACCGCCATTCAACAGGAGCCTTTATGGCAGATCGTTTCCAAAACTTCGCCGACCTCTCCGCCGAGATGGTCGCGGGCGTCGATTACCGCATCCGGGCCGAAGATCGCGGCAGCGCGGTTGTCATTCTGGCCCCGCATGGCGGCACGATCGAACCCGAGACCGGGCTGATCGCCGAAGCGATCGCGGGGCGCGACCTGTCGCTCTATGTCTTCGAGGCGCTAAAGCCCGGGGCGCATGGGGATTTTCACATCACCTCGCACCGTTTCGATGAGCCGCAGGCGCTGGCGCTTGTCGGCAGCGCCGAGGGGGCCATCGCCGTGCATGGCCGCAAGGACGATGGCACCGAAACCGTATGGCTCGGCGGGCGGGACAAGGCGATGCGCGGTGCCATCGGCTCCGCCCTGCGCAGGGCGGGCTTCGGGGCGGAGGTAAACACCACCCTGCCCGGCCTGCACGAGACGAACATCTGCAACCGCACCCGCAAGGGCGCAGGGGTGCAGCTTGAACTGCCCCGGTCGCTGAGGCGCCATCTGGCAGAGGATGCGGATTTACTTGAAAGGTTCAGCCGGGCGGTGCGTGCCGCGCTTTAGCCGGAAGTGGCAGGCCCGGCTGGCGGGCCTGCCGAGGGGCTTAGCCCTTTTTCTGGAACAGGATCACCAGCAGCGCCAAAAGCGACGAGCCCAGCATCAAGAGCAGCGACACGGCGTTCAGCAGCGGGGTCGACCCCTCTTTCAGCCGGTCGAACATGGCGATGGTCAGCGGCGCGTCGGAGCCCACGAGCATCAGCGTGGTGTTGAAGTTCTCAAAGCTCATCAAAAACGCCACCACCACGGCCCCGACCATCGCAGGCGCAAGGAAGGGCAGCGTGATCGTGCGCACCGCTGTCAGACGGTCCGCGCCAAGGTTCAGCGCCGCCTCCTCCAAGGTCCGGTCGAATTTCTGCAACCGGGCCGAGATCACCAGCGTGGCGATGGTGGTAATAAAGCTGAACTGCCCGAGGATCACCAACAGCAGACCGGGGCGCAGCGCCTGTATGTCGATCTGCGCCAAGTCCCAAACGCCATTGGCCAGTGTTGAGGAGAACACCAGCACCGAGATGCCTAAGACGATGCCGGGGATCACCAGCGGCAGCAGCATCAGCACATAGAGGAACCCCTTGCCACGGAACTCATAGCGGTTGAACAAAAAGGCGTTGGTCGTGCCCACGCAGACGGAAAGCACCGCCACGCAAAGCGCCACGAAGGCCGAGGTGCCGACCGCGCGCAGAATGCCGCGTTCGTGAAAGACGCCGATCTGCGGGCGCTCCTCGCCAAAGAACCAATTCCATGTGAACCCCTCCCACGGGAGAGAGGGGAACTGGCTGTCGTTGAAGGCGAAGACCGCCACCACGGTCAGCGGCAGGGCCAGATAGAGAAAGAACAGCGCCACATAGCCACCATAGACAATGCGAAAGCTGCGCGATTGCGGGATTGTCGGGATCATTGGATCACCCCATCGTTTCCTTGAGGGTCCGGCCCGTGAGCCAGAGCATCCCCCAGACGATCACCGAAGACAGCACCAAAAGCATAAAGCCAAAGGCGGCGCCCAGCTCCCAATTGGAGCGCACGATGAACTGGTTATAGATCATTTCGGTGAACCACAGGCTGTCCTTGCCGCCCAGCATCGTCGGCGTCAGGTAGTTGCCCAAGCTCAGCATGAAGACCACGATACAGCCCGATACGATGCCGGGCATGGCGTGGGGGATAATGATCTCACGCAGGACGGAAAGACCGCTGCCGCCCAGATCATAGCCCGCCTCGATCACACTGTCGTCGAGGCTTTCCAGCGTGGTGACAAGCGGCACCACCATGAAGAGCATGGAGGTATAGACCAGCCCGACCATCATCGTGGCATCGGTATAAAGCAGCTCGACCGGACGGTCGGCCAGCCCCACCCATTGCAACAGGTTCGAGACGAGACCCGTCTCACGCAGCAGGATCATCCAGCCAAAGGTGCGCACCAGTTCGGAGACGTAAAACGGGATCAGGCAGAGCAGGAACAACACCTGCTGCAAGCGCCCCTTCGCCATTTTGGCGATGTAATAGGCCACTGGAAAGGCGATCAGCAGCGTCAGCGCGGTTGCCAGCACCGACATCACCGCCGTGCGCCAGAAGGTGCGCAAATACAGCGGTTCGGTCAGCGCCTTTTCATATTGCGCCAGACTGGTTTCATAGACGCCAAAGCTGATCCGCTCGCGCAGCGAGATCAGCAGCATGTCGATATGCGGGATGATGATCAAAAGCCCCAGCCACAGCACCAAGGGCGTCAGCAGCAGGTAGAATGTCAATCGGGATTGGCTGCGCATCACGCGACCCCAAAGCAGGTCGCCTGCCCCGCGCCCCAGCCGATATGCACCACGTCGCCGCGTTTCAGGCTTGAGAACTCCCCCGATTGCGGCAGCGTGACTTCGAGCGTTTCACCCACATCATCCTGCACCAAGACGCGGGAAGCCGCGCCGTTGAACAACAGGCTGGTGACGGTGCCCTTTAGCTGATTGTCGAAACCCGACAGCGCATCGGCACTGGCAGCCAGCCGAATGGATTCGGGCCGCACGAAAATCTCGGCCTTTGCCCCTTGGACAAGGCCCGCGCCGGTGGCGCGCATGGCAAGCCCGCTGTCGGTGCGCAGTTGCAGGGCGTCGCCCTCCACCCGTTCGATCCGGCCTTTCCAGCGGTTCGACTCTCCGATGAAACCGGCGACGAAGGGTGTTTCGGGGCGGTAGTAAAGGTCTTGCCCCCGGCCCACCTGTTCGAACTGGCCGTTGCTCATCACCGCGATCTGGTCGGACATCACCAGCGCTTCGGATTGGTCGTGGGTGATATAGACGAATGTCGTGTCAAAGGCGGCTTGCAGGGCCTTTAGCTCAACCTTCATATGTTCGCGCAGCTTGAGGTCCAGCGCCCCCAGCGGCTCATCCAGCAGCAGCACGTCAGGCTCCAACACCATGCAGCGCGCGATGGCGACCCGTTGTTTCTGCCCGCCCGAAAGCTCATCCGCCTTGCGCGCGCCGATGCCCGGCAGGCCGATCCGGTCAAGCGCCTCATCGACTTTGCGCGCGATCTCGGCTTTGAGCATGCCGCGACGGCGCAGCCCGTAGCCGATATTCTCGGCAATCGTCATCATCGGGAAAAGCGCCAGATGCTGGAACACCATGTTCACCGGGCGCTTGTTCGGCGGCGTATCGAGCACCGAACCGCCCTTGATCCGAATGTCACCCGAAGTAGGGTCAAGAAACCCGGCGATCATCCGCATGATTGTTGTTTTGCCACAGCCCGAAGGCCCGAGGATGGAGAAGAAACTGCCGGGCGGCACCGTGAAGGAGACGTTGTTAACAGCGGTGGTATCGCCGAACCGCTTAACGAGGTCGACGCATTCCAGATCTGGGGTCATGTGAATTCCGTATAAAGATGCGACACCCCCAATATGAGGGTGCCGCTCGTAGGGTCAGTTATCAGTTGGCAGCTTGGACGCGGTCCAGCACTTCGCCTTCGATGGTTTCCAGACCGGCGGGCACCGGCGGATACCATTTGATATTGTCGACGGCTTCTTGCGGGAAGCTGTTCTGATACTTGGCTTTCAGGCTGTCTTCGGCAAACTCATCCGCGCCTGCGGAGGCGGTGAAGTTGCCCGCCGCTGCGGTGATCATCGCCGCGATTTCCGGCTGCATGACGAAGTTGATCCACTCATAGGCCACATCGTCGGCCTGCCCTTTGGCGGGCAGAACGAAGGTGTCGATCCAGCCCAGCGCACCCGAGGCCGGGGCCACGAAGGTGATGTCGGCGTTGTCGTCGTTCAGCTTCCAGCCGCCGGTATCCCATGCCATCGACGCGGTCACTTCGCCCGAGCGCAGCAGGTTCATCAACTCATCGCCGCCGCCCCAGTAGGTTTTGACGTTCTCTTTGCATTCGATCAGCTTGTCTTCGACCTTGCCCATGATCTCGGCGTATTTGGCTTCGTCATCGTAGGCGGCAAAGGGGTCTTCGCCCAAAGCGAAGGCAAAACCGATCAGTGTCGGGCGTTTCAGGCGGTAGGAGACTTTGCCAGCGACTTCGGGCGCGCAGAGGTCGGTGTAATCCTTGACCGTGTCACCCGCTTCGGCGGTGTTCATCACCAGACCGGAGGTGCCCCAGACATGCGGCACGCCGTAGACGTCGCCGTTCACGGTGGTGTTGGCCATGGTCGCGTCGAGCATGGAGGGGATGAAAAGCTCTTTGTTCAGCTTGGAGACATCGATCGGCTTGTAGATGCCGAACTCCATCTGCGGCCCCATGATGCGGTCTTGCGACGGCTGGGCGAGGTCGAAACCACCGCCGCCTGTGGCGCGCAGCTTGGCGATCATCTCTTCGTTGTTGGATTTCGTGACTTCGACGGTATGGCCGGTCTCTTCTTCGAATTTCGCGACCACGTCCTCAGGTGCGTAGCCGCCCCATGTCAAAAGGCGCAGCGTGTCGGCTTGGGCCACGGAGGCGAGCCCCGCCAGCATGGTGCCGGCCAGCAGAATGGTTTTTGTCATGGGAAATCCTCTTTCTAGTGTACTCATTGTCGGCAGAATGCGCGCGTTAGACCAGTTGGTCAATTTATACTTCGACGCATTGCGGCTCCTTGTGGCCTGAGAATGCAAAAGATTTGTGACAGAGGCGGAAAATGCCGTTTGTTTTGGCAGGGTTGCTTTGGGCGGCTTTGACCATGGGTCGGGTGGCTGACGAAGCCGCCTGCGCTTTTTGGGCCTACGGGGGCAAGCCCCCTTCGCAGTCATAGCCGCCCGCTCTTCCCCACTTTCTATGGGGGATACGTGGCCCCGGCCGCGTCCGGCATTCTCTCAAATTTACCCAAAAGACACAGGTCATCCCACGCTCAAACCAAGCCTCTTGAGATTCCCGACAGTTTCTATAAGGAATCGCCGCAAAGCCGTCTGAGGGGTCATTTTCTGGTTCCGGGCATTTTGAGTAAGGGGAACTTTAATGAAGCCGACACATGCATTTGCTTGCCTCGCCGCGGGGATGATTCCCGCCGCAGGCCATGCGCAGAGCAATAACGACGAAGCATTCTTGGGCACCATCGTCCTTGAGATGCCAGCCGTTCCGGGGATGGAAGACGATGACATCTCCATCTCCAGCGAAGGGCTGGCGCTGAGCAATCCTGCGGACCTGTCCGAACTTTTCGTGGCCGAGCCGACCATCGCGGTGGGCAGTTCGATCCCGATGTCGCAGAAGGTCTATGTGAACGGGATCGAGGAGAACAACCTCGCCATTTCCATCGACGGCGCGCGGCAGAACAACAAGGTGTTCCACCACAACACCACCACGCTGATCGACCCCGCCCTGCTGAAAGCCGCCCGCGTCGACCCCGGCGTGGCCCCCGCCGATGCGGGCCCCGGCGCCTTGGGCGGCGCGCTGGCGTATGAGACCAAGGACGCGAGCGATCTGCTGGCCCCGGGCGAGAGCTTTGGCGGGCGCTACAAGCTGGAATACGACAGCAACGGCGACATCTTCTCGAACAGCCTGTCGGTCTATGGCCGTGAAGGCGGGTTTGAATACCTCGGCTTTGCAAAAGTCGCCGAAGGCGGGCTGCGCGAAGATGGCAATGGGGACGAGATCATCGGCTCGGGCACTGACCTGCTTAGCGGGCTGGGCAAACTGGCCTATGAGGCGCAAAGCGGCGACCGGGTTGAGTTGTCTTACGAACGGGTGGTCGACGATGAAATCCGGCCCTACCGGGCGAACCTCGGTGCCATCGTCGGGGGTCGCCCGCTTCCCGCGGACCGCCCCTATGATCTGGAGCGCACCAACATCGTCCTGAGCTACAGCGACACCACGCCCACGGCGATGTGGAACCCCACCGCACGGCTGGCCTATAGCGGGACCAAACTGGTCAACGACGAGTCCGAGCTTTCGACCAATTCGATCACCAGCGGTGAGACGGTGAGCCTGAGCGGCGAATTCTCAAACCGTTTCGCACTGAGCTGGGGTGAGTTGAACGCAGGTCTCGACTTCTACTCCGATGAGGCCGATCTGGACTATCTCGCCCTCTCCTCCGGCGCGCGTGAGGCGGCGACGGAGAAGCTCAGCAATATTGGTCTTTTCGCCCAAGCGCGGATGGAGCCCAGCAGCAATACGCGTCTGTCCTTCGGCGCGCGGGCCGATTTTCAGGATTTCGAGGGCACCGACGGCTCCTCGCAGTCTGAATCGGGCCTCTCGGGCAATATCTCGGGCGAATATGACCTCTCGGACGATCTGACGATCAGCGCGGGCTATTCCCACGTCTGGGGCGGTCTGGAACTGGCCGAGAACTACATCCTAAACCCCGCGTGGGACTATGGTTCCGGCATCGAGGAAGTCACTGCCGACAACCTCTACCTCGCCGCGAATTACACCATGGGCGCATGGGTCGTCGACGGTAAGCTTTTCGCCACCAACATCGACAACGCCCGCGCCGCCAGCTATCGCGGTGGCCCGGCCTTCACGGCGGATGTGCAATCGCGCGGCTTTGAACTGGGTCTTGGCACCGCATGGGAAGATGGTTTCTTCCGCGCTGGCTTTGCCCGCATCGACACCGAGATCAATGGCCGCTCTGCCGACTCCTACTATGGCAACTACCTGACCATGCCGATGGGCGATTTCCTGACCTTCCAAGTGGCGCATCGTTTGAACAACGGGGTTCTCTTGGGTGGCGATGTGCAGGTGGCCTTCGACTTTGACGACACCTATGACGCCGCCACAGGCGGCAGCGGGCCGGAGTTAGACGGCTACACGATCGCCAATGTCTTTGCCGAATACACGCCCAAGCGGATGGACAACCTGACCCTGCGCGCCGAGGTGAACAACCTCTTTGATGAGCAATACAGCAGCCGCGCAACCTATGGCCAAGAGTTCGTGGGCGAAGTGGAGCCGCTGACCGAGCCCGGCCGCTCCATCCGCCTCAGCGCCGAGATCGTCTTCTGATCAAAGGCTAGGCTTGGTCGGACCCCGGTTCGGCCTTTTACCCGGCGCCCATTACGGCGCCGGGATTTTCTGTGAAGGGGCGGCCTATTCGACCGTCCAAACCATGTTCTTCTCTGCTTCCCGGAAGGCGAAAGTTTCAAGATGCCGGTCAATGACACTATGCAGCGCAGGCACCATCTCGGGATCGTCGAGCGTCGCCGTGACGGTGAGGCCCTTGCTGTCCGCCGTCATATAGGCCGTGCCCATCTCGAAAGCGGCCCAGCCCTTTTCACTGTCGTAAGATGTCTCGATCTTATGGCCGAAATGTTTGCACAGCTGCTGCAAGTATTTCGAGCCGTTCTCGGTTTGGTAAAATCCTGTTGTCGTCGGCATGGCGCTCTCTCCGGATGCATTTTCTGCCTTAGTCCTAAGCCGGACCTTTGGAATGGTAAACACCGGCCCGGCTTCCCCTCCCCCCTGATGAAAGAGTTACCGCTATGATCAAACCCCTTGCCTTCTTGGCCCTGCTTCTCGCCACGCCCACGCTGGCCGAGACCGTGACGGTCGACACCGCCCGCGGCCCTGCCGAAGCGCCGCTTACCCCCGCCACGGTGGCGGTCTACGATCTGGCGGCCTTCGACAGCCTCACCGCGCTTGGCGTTGCACCGCAGGGTTTGGTGCGCCCGGTCTATCTGTCCTATCTGGAAGAGGCGGCAGAAGGGACCGAGGTCATCGGCTCCCTTTTCGAGCCGGATTACGAGGCGCTTTTTGCCCTGAACCCCGACCTGATCATCGCCGGGGGCCGCAGTTCCGAACAGGTGCCGGAACTGGCGCGGATCGCACCGACGCTGGACATGACCATTTGGCAAGACACCATTGGCGAAGGGCTGGCCCGGCTGGAAGCCTATGGCAAGATCTTTGACAAAGAGGATGAAGCCGCAGCCCTGACGAGCGCCTTTCAAGACAAGCTCGCCCAGACCAAAGAGGCTCTGGCGCACAAAGGCCGCGCGCTGATCGTGATGACCAATGGCCCCAAGATCAGCGCCTATGGCATCGGCGGTCGCTTTGGCTGGCTGCACGAGGCGCTTGGCCTGCCCGAAGCGGTCGAGGGTGTCGAGATGGCCAACCACGGTGAGGCGATCAGCTTTGAATTCATCCGCGAGGCCAACCCCGACATCCTACTGGTGATCGACCGGATGGCGGCCATCGGTCAGGAAAGCGAAGGCGCGCGTGCGACGCTCGACAACGCATTGGTGCATGAGACGACTGCATGGAAAACCGGCCAAGTCGTGCATCTGAGCGCCGCGCCAATCTACATCGCAGGCGGCGGCATCCAGTCGATGACCCGCACGCTGGATGAGATCAACGCCGCTCTGACGGAGCAGTAAACCCGTGGCGCTTGCCCTTGCCTGCCTCCTCGTGATCCTGTCGGTCGCCTCGCTTTTCGTCGGGGTGATCGACCTGTCTTGGGCGGCGCTTTGGTCTGATCCGGCGGCCTTGGAGCTGCTGGTGGTCAGCCGCGCGCCACGCACCATCGCCGTGGTGATCTCGGGCGGGACCTTGGCGGTGAGCGGGGCCATCATGCAGATGCTGGTGCGCAACCGGTTCGTCGAACCGATGACCGCGGGCACGGGCCAGGGTGCGGCGCTTGGCATTCTTTTGGTCACCCTCTTCGCGCCGGGGGCCTCCATCTTCGTCAAGATGGTTCTCGCCTCCCTCACCGCCCTTGCGGCGGGCGCGGGGTTTTTGGCCATCGTGCAGCGCCTGCCCCCAACCCAGCCCCTGCTGGTGGCGCTGGTGGGGCTGATCTACGGCGGCATCCTTGGGGCGGCAGTCACCTTCATCGCCTATCAGGCGGACCTGCTGCAATATGTCGAGATCTGGATGAACGGTGAGTTCTCCGGCGTGTTGCAGGGCCGGTATGAGTTGCTTTGGCTGGTGGCGCTGGTGGCGGCGCTGACCTACCTCGCCGCCGATCAATTCGCGATCATCGGCATGGGCCGCACGGCCAGCATCAACCTTGGCCTGAACTACGGGCAGACGATGGTGCTGGGGCTGCTGGCCATTTCCATCGTCACCGCCCTAACCGTGGTAACGGTGGGGCTGATCCCCTTTGTCGGGCTGGTCGTGCCCAATATCGTGGCCCGGCTCGCAGGCGACAATCTGCGGCGGAGCCTGCCGCTCACCGCGATGACCGGCGCGGGCCTCGTGCTGCTGTGCGACATCCTCGGGCGGCTGATCCGCTATCCTTATGAGATCCCCGTGGGCACGGTATTCGGCGTGGTGGGCGCCCTGCTGTTCCTGTGGTTGCTGCATGGGCCGAAACGCCATGTATCCTAAGCGTCTTTGGTGGCTTCTGGCACTGCTGGGCCTTTGCATCGCGCTCTATCTCGGGCTCGGCGCGCGGGGGAACTGGGGCTTTGTCCTATCGTTTCGCGCCAATAAACTGATCGCCCTGCTGCTGGTCGCCGTCTCGGTCTCGACCGCCACGGTGCTGTTCCAGACCATCACCCGCAATCACATTCTGACGCCTTCGGTCATGGGGTTCGATGCGCTTTATCTGCTGACGCTGACGGTGCTGATCTTCGTGCTCGGCGGCCAGACCTTTACCCAACTGCCCGAAATTGCGCAGTTTCTGATGAACAGCCTCCTGCTGATGGGGGCCGCACTGGCGCTTTTCGGCACGCTCTTGCGCCGCGGCGGGCATGATCTGTTTCGCATGATCCTGACGGGCATCATCTTTGCCGGGCTGTTCCGGTCGGTCTCAAGCTTTCTGCAACGGGTTATCGACCCCAATGAATTCATGGTCGTGCAGGCCAACGCCTTTGCCCGTTTTGGCCGGGTCGATACCCCGCTGCTCACCCTCGCCGCACTCTTGACCGGCGGCGCGCTGATCGCCGCTTGGCGGATGCGCCACCAGCTCGACGTGCTGTCGCTGGGCGATGAAAGCGCCGTCAACCTCGGCGAAGACCCGAAGCGCGGCATGTTTCAAGTGCTGGTCCTCGTGTCGATCCTCGTCTCGGTCTCGACCGCGCTGGTGGGGCCGATGGCCTTTCTCGGCCTCTTGGTGGTCAGCGTGGCGCGCCAGATCACCCCGGTGATGTTTCATAGCGTCATGCTGCCCTCGGCGGGACTGGTATCGGCCATCACGCTGGTCGGCGGGCAGATGGTGCTGGAGCGCGCCCTGCGCTCTTCGACCCCGCTTGTCGTCATCGTCGATGTGCTTGGCGGCCTTGTCTTTCTAATCCTGCTGCTGCGGAGGAAACCCAGATGATCACCATCCGTGACCTGAACCACGACCGGGACGGCAAGCCGACCCTGCGCGAGATCGATCTGACCTTGCAGAGCGGCGGGATCACGGCGCTGATCGGCCCCAACGGCGCGGGGAAATCGACGCTTCTGTCGCTGATCGCCCGGCTGATCCCGCTTCAGCACGGACAGATCATGGTCGATGACCTGCAAATCGGCGCCTGCGCGAACGACGCATTGGCCCGACGCTTGGCCATTCTGCCCCAAACCAGCGATGCGGCCCCCCTGCTGACGGTTCGCGAGTTGGTGAGCTTTGGCCGCTACCCCTACCACAAGGGCCGCCCGAGCGCGGAAGACCGCGAAAAGGTAGAGGCGGCACTGGCGACCTTCGACCTTGCCCCCCTCGCCGAGCGCCGCCTCGACACGCTTTCAGGCGGTCAACGCCAGCGCGCGCAGGTGGCCATGACCTTTGCGCAGGAGACCGATTATATCCTGCTCGACGAGCCGCTTAACAACCTCGACATCGCGGCCTCGCGCGGCTTGATGCACACATTACAAGACCTCGCCCGCACCCATGGCCGGACCATCGTGATCGTGCTGCACGATATCAACTACGCCGCCGCCTATGCCGATCAGATCGTGGCGATGAAGGACGGACGGATCACGCATCACGGCGCAGCGCGGGAGGTCGTGACGGATGCGATGCTTTCGGAGGTTTATGGGACTTCGGCCCGGGTGCATCGTATTGGGGAGAAGGTTGTGGTGGCCGTTTGAGGGGGGGTGTATAGGGCGATTGGCCAAGGTCGCATCCCATTTTTGCGCTACAGGAGAAGAGCGTTCTATCCCCTCCTGAGAACGAGAAAAGCCGCCTATTGAGGCGGCTTTATCTAATTGATCTCTATGAGATATTGGCTCCGGCGGTAGGGGGCTCACCGCATCGGCCAATGCCTTTGATTTTATTGGACAATTGATGTGCGACTGCACGCTGATCCTTACCCGACTCCGGGATGTGCCCTGAAATGTGACGCACATCGTGCCTCAATTCAAGTACCTTAGTTAAGTGGCGATCAGTTCACGCCAGCCGGACATCGCCGCGCGCCGTGCCTCACCGATCTAAGTGTTCATCTGGTATGCATGCATTGTCAGCCAGTCATTTCGTAAGAGTGCTCGAGCACTCTTTTGCATAGTTGCGATCAATGCGGCAGCAACCGATGAATGCGCGCCAGATACATCGACCGTCGAAACAAATAGGCGATCCGTCCCCGTAGGCGATGCGATGTCGTATGGCTTGCAGACTGGTTCGCTTGGCAGACCTTGGTGATGGGGGTAGAGCAGCATTACCCGATTGCAGTCGTAGAGCTGGCTATAGGCCATCAATTGATACACATCGGACTGGCTCACTGGACCTGTCGCGGTTTGATGCCGCTCCTTTGATAGCATTTACTGCACCAAAGGAGACTGACTATGGGACTGAAACGGACGGACGAATTCCGCCAAGATGCGGTGCGTATCGCACTGACGAGTGGGCTGACGCGCAAGCAGGTGGCTGACGATCTGGGTGTTGGCATGTCGACGCTTAACAAATGGATCACCGCGCACCGAGGCACAGACGTGGTGCCGAAAGAGGATTTGAGCCTCGCCCAAGAGAATGAGCGACTTCGGCGCGAGAACCGTCTTCTCAAGGAGGAGAGGGAAATCCTAAAGTAAGGAGGATCAGGAAAGGCCCCAGTGGGGCGTTTCCCCGACGAACGCCACCCAGTTCTTTGCGGGCCTAAAGCAATGAGATTTAGGTTTGTCGAGGAACACCGGAGCCACTTCCCCGTGAACCGCTTGTGTCACGTTGTCGGTGTCAGTTCGCGCGGTTTGCGAGCATTCCGAAGCCGTCCTGCCAGCCGCAGACAGCGGTCTGATCTGGTCACCTTGGCGCACATCAAAGAACAATCCCGTCTCAGCCTGGGCAGCTATGGCAGGCCGCGCATGACAGAAGAACTGAAGGAGATCGGCCTGAATGTCGGTCACCGCCGTGTGGGTCGTTTGATGCGCCAGAACGGCATATCCGTGGTGCGAACCCGTAAACACAAGGTGACGACAGACAGTGATCACAAGTTCAATATTGCGCCAAACCTGCTGGACCGGGATTTTATGGCTGACCAACCGAACCAGAAATGGGCCGGTGACATCAGCTATGTCTGGACGCGTGAGGGATGGCTGTATTTGGCTGTCATCCTCGACCTGCATTCAAGGCGCGTGATCGGCTGGGCGGTCAGCAACCGTATGAAACGAGACTTGGCAATACGGGCTTTGAAGATGGCAATTGCGTTCAGGGCACCGCCCAAGGGCTGCATCCACCATACGGATCGCGGGTCGCAATATTGTTCGCACGACTACCAGAAACTTCTGCGCCAGCACGGCTTCAAGGTGTCGATGTCTGGCAAGGGCAATTGTTACGACAATGCTGCCGTCGAGACATTCTTCAAAACCATCAAAGCTGAACTCATTTGGCGCAGGTCATGGGAAACACGGCGGCAAGCTGAGATGGCGATCTTTGAATACATCAACGGCTCCTACAACCCACGGCGACGCCACTCAGCACTGGGCTGGAAAAGCCCCGTCGCCTTCGAACGGAAAGTGGCTTAAACGAGCACTTGGGGCGGCACGAAAGCGGGACGGGTCCATCATGTATCGCGCACGCTGCACAGTCCATTCTTCGGTCTGCTCCATGAGGATGGCGCCGACGAGGCGACGTATGGCAGCCTCATTTGGAAAGATCCCGACGACGTCTGTCCTGCGCTTGATCTCCCCGTTCAAACGTTCAATCGGATTCGTCGAATGCAACTTCGTCCGATGCTGTTGGGGAAAGGTCATGTAGGCGAGCACGTCTTCCTCGGCATCATCCATCAGCCCAGAGAGCCTGGGCAGCTTGGACCGCATCTGGTCGGCGACGTTGCGCCATTGGGTTTTCGCCGTCGCATGGTCCGGCTGCGCGAAGGCAGTGGCGATAAAGGCAGAGACGACGCGTCGGCTGCTCTTGCCCGCATGTGCAAGAGCGTTCCTCTGGAAATGCACCCGACAACGCTGCCAGCTCGTGTTCAGGACGCGTGCGACTGAGGCCTTGATGCCTTCATGGGCATCCCTGATGACCAGCTTCACACCACATAGCCCGCGCCGCACCAGATCGCGCAGAAATTCTGTCCAGAAGGTTTCGGCCTCGGACGGGCCAATGGACATGCCCAGCACCTCTCTGCGGCCGTCTGTATTGACGCCAACGGCGATGGTGACGGCAACGGAGACGATACGCCCGCCCTGGCGGACCTTGAGATAAGTCGCATCGATCCAGAGGTAGGGCCATTCGCCGTCAATTGGACGGGTAAGGAAGGCATCGACCCGCTCGTCGATCTCCTCGCACAGGCGGCTAACCTGGCTCTTCGAGATGCCGGTCCCACCCATCGCCTGGACGAGATCGTCCATAGAACGGGTTGAGACGCCATGGACATAAGCTTCTTGAATAACCGCGCTCAACGCCTTCTCTGTCGCCCGCCGCGGCTCCAGGAAAGAAGGAAAATAGCTGCCGGTGCGCAGCTTCGGAATCCGCAGTTCCGCGTTCCCGGCTCGCGTCTGCCAATCGCGTTCGCGGTAGCCGTTTCTCTGCGCCTTCCGCTCCGACGTCTTCTGATGATAGTCGGCCCCGGTTTTTGCGCCGACCTCCAGTTCCATCAGCCTTTCGGCGGCAAAACCGATCATATCTCGAAGAAGATCGGCATCCGCGCTCTTCTCGACAAGCTCTTTCAGGTCCATCATAGGTTTGGTCATCGGGGTCTTCCTTCGGTTCAGGTTGATGTTCGCAACCCGACCTTACCGAAAATTCACCGATGACCACCGCGCCTTTGATGACGTCCTACGGCGCCTCATGAAGGGCGCGGACGCCACCAAAAGCGCTACCAGAAGTTACACCTCTCCCTGGGACATGACCGCATGCTTTTGGTGGGCTATTGCTTTGGCATCCGATCCGAACGACGGCTCTGCGAAGAGGTGCATTTGAACCTTGCCTATCGCTGGTTCTGTCGGCTCGATCTGAACGACCGTATTCCTGACCATTCGACCTTCTCAAAGAACCGTCATGGCCGTTTTCGAGAGAGTGAGTTGCTACGCCATCTGTTCGAGACGACCGTAGCCCGCTGTATCGAAGAAGGCCTCGCCAGCGGGCAGCGCATGGCAGTGGACGCCAGCCTAATCGAAGCAGACCTCAACAAGCAGAACTCGACACCGAAGGAAGATTGGGACGCGGCAAGTATCGATTCAGCGGATGCGCCTCGTGCCGTTCGCGAGTATCTCGACACACTCGATGAGGCGGCATTCGGTGCGGCCAGCGAGGTACAGCCGAAGTTGCCTCACATTCCGACCCCGCCAGCCAATGGACTGCGGCGCGTAAGGGGCCGGCATTCTTCAGTTATTCCGACAATTATCTGATCGACACGGACCACGGTGTCATCTTGGATGTGGAACCCACACGTTCCATCCGGCAAGCTGAGGTTGGATCGACGCAAACGATGCTAACACGGGTGAAAGACAAGTTCGGCTTAGTCCCTGACTGGATGATCGCCGATACCGCCTATGGTTCAGGCCCGATGCTCGGCTGGCTCGTAGATCGCGACATCGCCCCCTACATCCCGGTAATCGATAAGGCCGCACGCCCCGACGGCACTTGGACACGCATGGACTTCGAATGGAATGCTGGGAATGACCATTACATCTGCCCCGAGGGGCATGCGCTCAAGCAGTTCCGCCGGAATTATTCCGATCCAAACCGGGGGCCGACCGGCAAGGGCACAGCCCGTTATCGTGCCTTGAAAGAAGTCTGCCAGGTCTGTCCGTCCAAGCAAAAATGCTGCCCCAACGCTGATGCGCGCAAGATTACTCGTGAAGAGCACGAAGATGCCCGCCAAGTCGCTCGGGATCTGGCCAAGACCGAAGAATACGAGATCGCGATGAAGCTCAGAAAGAAGGTTGAGATGCTCTTCGCGCACCTTAAGCGGATTCTCGGACTGGGGCGCCTGCGATTACGTGGCCCATGCGGCGCAAATGACGAATTCCTACTCTCCGCCACCGCCCAAAACCTCCGCAAGCTGGCCAAGATCTTTCCTGCACCGCAGCAAACCCGCAAAGCCTGACCAGAAAGGCGCTCGCGCTGAATTTCGAGCAGCTATTTCTGCGATCGCAAACGTTAGTTTTTCCACAAAATCGGCGGGAAGCTGCCGTTCGCTGCAAAATACCCCGACGGCGGCTTCGACAGTGGATCACCTGAGATCGCATTGTAGAGGTTGGCACCAGCGCGTCCTTTCCGATCAGGAAATGAAGCGTATCAAATTTTCCGGCATTTTATCGCGTAAAGGACTGACAGTTGATTAGGCATTTGCCGTGCTCCAGTTGAAACACCCGGCGGGGACCCCGGTTCCCCCCACAAGAAGAGCGCCACGCTGGTATAAGCTCCACCGCTGCACCGTCGGCATATCGACTACAACAACGCTCATATCCGGGGTGGACCAAACTACGCGCGCTTGAACTGCACTTAGGGCCTCTTCCACGTGGTCTGGCGTCGCGCCTTTGCGGAACACCACCGTGGTAAAGGGGGCGTCTGCGGGCGGTTGCAAAGCCCAACCACCGCTGCCAACGCCCAATAGCGTTAACCCCACCAATGTCACGGTGGTATGGCGCAGAGCGGAGCCACCGTCGCCTTTGCGGTAGAAAAGATACCATCCTACTAATGCCGGAATGAGGCCGAAAACGAGAAACCAGCCAACATCCCATGCCAGGGGCATCTGGCTGTCGATCTTGATCCGGTGAATGCCGAGCAACCAATGGGAGAGCACCCCGTCGAGCATATGCCAAATTCCGAATCCAGCCATCAAGGCACCTAAAAGCGATCGTCTGCTAATTTCCTCTTGGCGCAGCCGTACCCGCCATAAGCCCCATAGCCCCAATAAGGCAAAGACATACATAAGAAGGTGGAAGTATCCGTCCCAGAGCACCTGCGTGCGCAGATCAGTTACGGCGGGGATCAGACTTAACAGGTGATGCCATTGCAGGATTTGGTGCAGCAGAATTCCATCAAAGAAGCCGCCAAACGCGATTCCCAGAAGCAAAGCATATTTAGGCCACGGCCTTCTGAACATGTTTCGATCCTTTTAGAAACCGAACTTTGACGGGCCTCCAATAGTTCCATGCGTATATGGTTCCCTCATGCTATGCAGCGGAGAAGCAGCCGTTTGGTGAGCTTTTGACACAAGGTGGATTACATCATTTAGCATAAACCCGTTCGCGCAAACCGGATCATCTAAATCCCAAGAAGACCCTTGCTTCCCATTATAAAAATTGCTCGAGCCATATCATGAAGCGTTGGCTACAAAAGTCGTTCCGTCTCTAAGGTAATTTAAATTTATTGAACCGGTCGCAGTGTCGCACCCGCCATCTAAGAGGGCGGCGCATCTCGCGCGCCGCCCTTTATATTCAAGTTCAGCCTTGGGCCGTTTCCATCCACGCGCGGTGACGTCGTTCATCGGCAAGCCCTTTCTCCATAAGGGGCCGCAATTCCGCACCTGTGATATCGTTGTCGAGCGCCCGTTGATAGGCGGCAACGGTATCGTCTTCGTTTGTCTTCATCGCTTTCAGAATGGCATTGTCCCCAGCGAGGTCCGCCAAAGCGACTTTCCCGGTGGTGAGCCACTGTTTCATGTCACCTTCCATAGGCTTATCGATACCCATGGTGTCGGCAATGCGACCAAGCTCCTGAACGTGTTCCTCATGATCACGCCGGAAGGTTTCGATTTGCTGGCGGTATTCTGCACTTTCGAGCCGTTCGATGGTGCTGTCATAGGCCGCGATGGCGTCATGCTCCAGAATGAGGAGGTTTTTGATCAGATCGACGGCAGTGGTTTCGGTTCCAACTGTGGTTGGCATGATAAGTCTCCTTTATCGGTTACTTCTGCTGTTCGGTTTGCGTGCCGGAATGGGGGCGAGCTTTGCCAAGGCTGGGCTTTTGGCCCAGCGGATCGGGTTTGTCGCGTTTTGAGAATTCACTACGGCCGTCCAACGACGGGCCCGAGGTCCAGCGCCCTTCGGGTGTAGGCTCATCCAGCGATGTGTTGAGGAAGTAGTAGGAATGCTCGGTCGCCTCATGCTCTTGCGGCGTGCTATTGGGGATCGGCATGGCCGCTTCCCAGCCGCCCAATTCTTCAATGACGGCGAGCCATTGTTGCTGGTGCATCGTGTCGCGGGCGATGAGGAATGACAGCATGTCCTTCATGCCCGTGTCGTCGGTCATATTGTAAAGGCGCGATGCCAAGACACGACCACCGCTTTCGGCTGTGACATTCGCCATCATATCTGCCGCAAGGTTGCCCGTGGCATAGACATGGCTCATGTCAAAGGGCACGCCGTTCGAATTCACCGGCATGGCCGAGAGGCCAGAGGAAAGGATATGACGGGGATTGGCACCGCCCATAATGGCGTTGACGACAGGGTCTTTCGCCGCTTCCTCCTGTACGGTCAGCGGGGCACCTTCCAAATTGAGAGCCACGGCATGGCCGAGAAATTCGATATGGGATAGCTCTTCCGTTGCCGTCATCATGAGCATGTCGCGATACTTATCGTCGCCCCGCGCGCCCATTGCCTGAAAGAAATACTGCATGGCAACACGAATTTCGCCCTCGACCCCGCCAATTGCCTGCTGGAGGAATTTAGCAAATTGAGGATCGGGCTTATCGACACGGACATTGTATTGCAGTTTGCTGGAATGGTGGAACATTACGCTCTCCTAATAATACGAAAAACATCGTCGGGTTAGCAGAAGAAAAACGGCGTCAGTCCACAGAGGTTCCAGCTTTTGTAAAGTTGAGCGATAGGATGCCGAACCGCGGGAAAAACGCGCTATTTGCATGCACCTTAAGGAGCGCTCTATTTCGATGAGTGGAAGAGGTAGTGTTTAGTTGAAAAGCGCGCTGGCAAACCACCGCTCCTCATGTCTCTTCCAGACCTAAGATAGCCTATGCCACTGGGCGCTCCGAGACTAACCTGTCACGAAGAGCTACAGCCGCGATTGCCGGGATGAGAGCAGCGCCATAAAGCATCGCCTCCGGGCCGACCCCTTCAGACACCACACCGGCCACGCCCGGGCCGAGTACGCTGCCTGCAGCCATAAACAGGACCGTCGCGGCAAAGCTCATCGAAGGAAGAGAAGGGAAAAGCCGTTCGGACCAGAAGGCCAAGACGGCGCTGGTCATCATCACGTTGATCCCCTGCAAACCTGCTGAGGTGATCAGCCCGCTCCAGCTACCAGCAAGCCATACGGCCAATACCAGCGATCCGGCGGAGATAGCCAAAAGCCCGCGTAGAAGCCATATGAGGCCCGCTAAATCCCGCACCCGTCCGGTCAGCAATCCGGCCAGCCCGAATACCCCATATGCGATAAAGACGAGCGCCGGTATCGCGCCTTTCGGCATGCCGGGCACACCTTTTTGCGCAAAATGATCTGCTGCGAAAGAGATATAGATTGCGGAGGTGATCCCAAAAATAAAGGCGACGGCAAAAAGCGGAACTGCTTCTCGCCGCATGAAGTCACGCCAAGAGGGAGCTGGTCCAACCTGCTGGCCCTTCTCGACTTGCCGTAGCGCGGCCCAGTTGCCGATAAGGGCCAGTGCGCTTGCCCCGGCGAACATCCCCCAACAAACCCCCCAATTAAACCCGATCAAGACCATAGCCAATGCAACTGCCCCTGCCGCAGCGATCCCCAGACTGGTCCCGGTGCTGATCCTCGATAGTACGGTAGGGCGGTCCACCTCTCCCACCTTGCGATGCACGGCGTCGTTAAATGGCGTCCACGCTAATCCGGCGCTCGACGCCGCGACTAAGACACCTGTGGCGAGCACAGGGATATTTGGTGCAAGCGCCACAATGCCCAGCCCTATCGTTGCCGCGATAAGCCCGCTCAGGACAGGGAACTCCGGCCCCCTTCGGTTCAGCAAGAACTGTGCAATCAGCAGGCCGACAAAGAAACCCGCAAAGCCAATACTTGAGACCAGGGCCCACCATCGACTGAGACATCGAAAAGACTGATTTGAACTCTGGCACGAATAGCCCGAACCCCATGCGGGCGGGGCCAATGCTGATAGCTGTAGCCGCGAAACCGGCTGCGGATAGAGTCTGGAAATACGTCATGCTCGGGCCCTCTATTCTCAGAGTTAATGCCGCGTGCAGTTCTCGGGTTCCGAATGGAGTTAGTAAGATTTGGTGGCCCTTTTAAAGTTTTTCTCAGTGCCTAACTGACTTTCGAAACTGAAGGGTCTACGCGGCTTTCCTAATGACCGCTTTGGGTCCTACTACTCTCTACGATTCAGGTTACGAATGTCCGTTTAGGGCCGTCTGTGGCGACGGCCCAGCCGTTTAGATTTCGATAGCTTCGGCGATCACAAGCGTATCTTCAAGCTCGACGCCGAGGTACCTGACAGTGCTGTCCATCTTGGTGTGACCCAACAGCAGCTGGCCCGCCCGCAGGTTGCCTGTCTTCTTGTAGATCTGCGTGACCTTCGTTCGCCGCATCGAGTGCGTTCCATAGGCGCTTGCCTCCAGACCAATGGATGTCACCCAGTCACGCACAATTCGCGCATACTGGCGGGTCGAGATGTGAAGCCGTTCGTGAAAACGCCCAGGCCAGAGGTGTTCGGATCCGACCATCAGCGGCTCCCGCATCGATCTTGCCAGCGATGCACGGGTGCCTTCGGAGCTTTCAAAGCGCACAGATTTCTGGGTCTTGCTCTGAAGAACCGACGCGCGTTCTTTGATTTGGCCTGAGGCCATGACATTTACCACCTTCATCTTGACCAGATCGCAGCCGCGCAGCTTGCTGTCGATGGCAAGATTGAAGAGGGCCAGATCACGATGGTTTTCAGCCAGTTCCAGCCGCACTCTGATCGCCCAGACATGTTTGGGTTTGAGAGGCCGTTTCTGGCAGACGATCCGGCCTTTGTTCCAGACCGGACGTAGTGCGCGGATGGCGGGTAAGTTTGATGTTTCCATGATGGATCCTCCGATCCACCACGCCCTCCCACATCGACAACCCAACGTTGACAAGACATCAAATCACATGATGCTGCGCTGCCTCCGAGGTCCGCAGTGAGCCCAAACTGACCGCGTCTGGGTTGCGTAGGTTTGCACTCGCAGCACGGGCGAGGCCAACGCGACCGGCCCTTACCGGGCCTCCAGTTGTTTACCAAACTTTGCACGATCGCGTTCCAAAGCAGTCATTCCCGCATCATGAAGCAAATCTCCGATCGTTTGTCTGAAGGACAGGTAACGCTACTCACCTTCGCATCAGCGGATATATCGACTGCGACTCACTCGATTAGGGCCTTAACCAAAAGCGTTGCTGCTGCCGCAAGATAAATGCTTTCGCCGTCGGCGACGTAGATTTCGTTGCGACCGGGGCGCGGAAGGCCGCGAGCGCGCCAATTTTTGACCACGACGACCTCCTGTTTTCTGAACCGGTGGCCGGCTGCATGCCGATGCCGTTGCCGTTTTACGATTTTCACGTTAGCGCCGTGCTTATAGACACTGTGATTGACAACTGTTCTGTCTGCCACTGCGGCGCCCGGCAGGACAGCAGTTGTAGCCATTGCCAAGACGAGAACAGGTGCGCATCGTTTCATCCGGTTCTGCATTTGGTCGCTCCTAATTTCTATCTGGCTATTTAACGTTTGCTGCGCCTGTTTCTATCGCTGCAACCGAGAGATTGTTTGCCATCACCCGCATAGTGGCGCGTGGTCTATGTCGCCCCCGTCTCTGATGGGGGCAGGGATGCAAATGCGATCGGTGTCTCCATCGCGGCCGGGCACTTAGGCGTGCGATCTGGAAACGCTGCAACTACTGGCACCGTCCCACTACACCCCCGCGGTCGCCTCCATCTCTGTTTCCAATCTCTGCGCCGCCCCTCCCGGTGTTGCTCCCCAGACGGCGATCCAGCGGTAGAAGATCGGTGTCAGGAACAGCGTGAACACCGTGGCGAAGCCCAAACCGCCAACGATGACCCAGCCGACGGCGATGCGTGCCTCGGCCCCTGCCCCGGAGGTCAGGATCAACGGCAGGCCGCCAAAGACCGTTGAAACCATCGTCATCATCACCGGCCGGATGCGCAGCCGCAGCGCGCTTCGGATGGCGCTGTCGATGCCCTCCCCTGCCTCGCGCAGCTGGTTGGCGAACTCGACGATCAGGATACCGTTCTTGGCCATGACCCCGATCAGCATCACAAGGCCGATCTGGCTGTAATAGTTCAGCGACCCGCCCGTCATGGAGATCGCCAGCAAAGCAGCGGCGAGCCCGAAGGGCACCGTCATCATGATGACGACCGCGCTGGCGAAGCTTTCGAACTGGGCGGCCAGCACCAGCAGAACCACGATCAACGCCACGCCGAAGACCATGTAGATACCGCCTTGTGAATCGTCGAGCGTCGCGGCCTCTCCGGTGAAGGTGATGCCCATCCCATCGGGCAGCACCTCTTGGGAAAGGGCCAGCACGCGGGCCATCGCCGTCGAGAGGTCAACGCCTTCGCCTAGGTTCGCCTGTAAGGAAACAGCCAACGCGCCGCCCAAACGCTCGATCTGCGCGTCGCTCACCACCATGTCGAGCGAGGCGACCGAGGACAGCGGCACATAGGCGCCACTGTCGAGCCGGATCGACATCGAAGCGATGTCCGACGGATCGTTGATCGGCGGCCCACCCGGGACGACATTCACGTCCACTTCGACGTCATCCGAAAAGACGCTGACCGCCACATCGCCCTGCACCATGGCACTTACGAGGGAGGAAACGTCAGAACCGCTGAGCCCCATATCGCCCGCCGCGCTGTCGTCCACCGTCACCTCCAACTGAGCGTTGACGCTGTTGTTGGACAGTTGCGGGTTCAGGAACGTGTCATCCTGCGCCATCGCTGCGACGAGGCTGTCGGCAGCCTCGGTCATATTCGCAAGGTTCGTTCCGGTCACGGCAAAGCTCAGCCCGCCGCCCGCGCCGCGGATGTTCAGACTATTGGTCGACCGCGCGCTGACCTGCACACCGGGGACCGAGGCCAGCTTGCCACTGATCTGGCCAATCAACTCTTGCTGGGTAAAGTCGCGCTCTACCCAATCCGGCAGGCGAACGACGATAAAAGCACTGGTGCCGCCGCCGACGCCGATAATGCTTTGCACCGTCTCGATCTGCCCGCTCTCCCGATAGGGGGCGAGGATGTCTTCGACCAACGCGACTTGCGTATCAAGGTAGTCGATCGTCGTATCCGACGCGCCACGCGCCTGTACGAGGAAGAACCCCCTGTCCTCTTCCGGTGTGACGGTGGACGGTAGGGTCATCGCGGCCCCCATGGCGATCATGGCAAAGCCGATGGCGATTGACAGAACCAGCAGCGGCGTGCGGATGGCGAAATCCATCACCCGGTCAAAGCTGCGCGCCAAGACGCCCGGCGCGGCGGTTTCCGCGCTGGCCAAAGTCTTGCCGGGATCCAGCAAGGCCGAGAGGACTGGCGCGAGAGTTAGCGCGGTGATCGACGACAGGGTAACGGCAAAGGCCAGCACAAAGCCGAATTCGGAAAAGACCCCGCCCGCCTGCCCCGGCAGAAAGGAAATCGGGATGAATACAGCAGCAAGCGTCGCGGTGGTCGAGATCACGGCGAAGAACACCTCATTCGTGCCGGACGCCGCGGCGGCGAAAGCTCCCATGCCGGACTTGCGTTTGCGGACGATGTTTTCGACCACCACGATGGCGTCATCCACGACCATCCCCGTCGCCAACACCAGCGCCAAAAGGCTGATCGTATTGACGGAAAACCCCGTCAGCCAGATCGCTGCCAGCGTCCCGATCAAGGCCACGGGGATCGTGACGGCGGGGATCAATGTCGCCCGAGGGGAGCGCAGAAACAGAAAGATCACGACCACCACGATGCCGGTGGCCATGAGAATGGATTTGACGACCTCGTTGATTGACCCTTCGATGAAGATACCGTCGTTTGACGTGATCAACAGTTGCACGCCCTCAGGCATTTGCCTCTGCAATTCCTCAACAGCGGCAGTCACATCGCGCGAGATTTCCAACGTGTTGCCAACCGATTGCCGTGTGATGTCGAGGCCGATGGCCGTCTCCCCGTTCACGCGGGTGTAGACGCTGGTGTCTTCCGGGATCAGTTGGACAAAGGCGACGTCGGCCACCTGCGTCGTATCGTTGATCGGCAGTTGGTTAATGGTGTCGACGGTGACATCCTTGCTGCCGACCCGGAGCGAGAGGGTCTGCGTTTCGCTGGAAAGCGAGCCCAGTGCGGTATCGTCGCGAAGCTGCGCAAGTGCGGTGGAGACATCGAAAATGGTCAAGCCACGGCTCAGCAAAGATGGCATGTTCACCGCCACGCGGAACTCATTGGCGCGTTCCCCGCGCAGGGTCACTTCGGCAATGCCGTCGATTAGGGAAAGCCGTTCATAGACGACCCCCTCGCCCAGTTGGGTCAAGGTGTCGAGGCTGGCATCGCCGAGCAGCGCAAGACGGATGATCGCATCCGCGTTGCTGTCGCTTTTGCTGACGCTGGGGTCTTCGATATCGTCGGGCAAGGACCGCAAGGCCCCCGATACGATCTCGCGCGCCTCATTGGCGGCGACGTTCACATCGGTGCCATCCGAAAGGTCGATGGTGATCCGGCTCGACCCCATGCTCGAAGTGGATTCGATATAGGACATACCATCAAGCGCGCTCAGCGCGTCTTCGAGGACTTGGGTCACTTCGGTGTCGACCGTGCTGGGCACCGCACCTTCGTAGTCGGTCCTGACAGAAATGACGGGCCGGTCAACATCCGGCATTTCGCGGATATCGACGCTGGTAAAGGCTGCCAATCCGGCGATGATGATCAGCAGGTTCAACACGATCCCGAAAATGGGCCGCGCCACGAAGACATCCGCGAAACCGGCCTTATGCGCCTTTTTCTCAAAGCTCATGCGTCCGGTCCCCCGCGCGCGCCAGCGGCGGTGACCTGCGCGCCTTCACGCAGTTTCGCGGCACCTTCGGCCACGATCTGCGCGCCTATGGGCGCTTCGGTTTCGACCCAGACCCGATCCCCCTCGCGGTAGCGGATGGTCACGGGAACACGGGCCGTACTGCCCTCCTCCGCGACCCAAATGCCCGCGCCGGTGCGGTCCCATGTGATGGCGGTCGCGGGCACGACAGGGAGCGGGTCAGTCTGTTCGGTCATGCGGATGGCGAAGGTCATCCCGGCAAGCAGCAGCCCGTCGGGGTTTTCGATCTCCGCTTTCACCGTGGCACTGCGGGTCACGCTGTCGAGACGGCTGTCGAAAGCGGTAACTTTCCCCTCGAAAATACGCCCCGCATAGGCGGGTGTCGAAACGAGGACCGGCTTTCCTTCGGCCAGCAGGCCAATGGAGCGTTCCGGCACTTCGAATGTGGCCAGCAGGCTTGTGGTGTCGTCGATGGTCACAATGGCTTGCCCGCTTGATACACGGTCGCCCACGCTGACATCGCTCAGCCCCAAACGGCCCGAGATCGGCGCCTCGATCGTGCGATCATCCAGCCCGACTTGCGCAAGCCCCACATTAGCCTCAGCCAGACGCAACGCGACCCGCGCCTCGGAGAGTGTTACGTCGGTCACTACCGCGCTGCCATTTCGGCGCAGTTCCTCATAGCGGGTGACAGTGTCCTGCGCCTGATCGCGATTGGCCTCGGCAATCTCGAGCGCCAGCCTTTCCGAACGGTCCTCCAGCTTCAGAAGGACATCGCCCTTTTGCACCATCTTATTGGCCTCAAGTGCGGTTTCGACCACCTCACCGGCATCGGTCGCGGTCACTTCTGTCTGGCGAAGTGACACGGCGCTGCCGACGGTGCGCAGGATCAGCGTGTATGCGCGGGCCTCAAGTGGCGCGAGAACGACCGTGGTCGCCCGCCCCTGCCCGCCGCGGCTCCGACCAGATCGGGCCTCTCTGGGCCCCTCGGCTCTCTCTTTCACACTGCCCCCCCAAAGCTGCGCAACCTCATCGGGCACGCCGAATGCAATGCCATAGGCGCCTGCGATGATCATGAGAGAGAGGGCGACGTAATATAATTTCTTCAAATTCTTCATGGCTCCTGAAGGGCGCGGTAGAAAAGGGAGAGGGTGTCATTCGCCTTTGCCACCTGCGCATTTTGACAAAGCAGCCCCACCGAACGGGAGGGCTGCTCTACGCTATGGACAGTTGGGGTCGGTGCGAAATTTAGTGATAAAGAGAGACCCTGCGATGCTTGTGCTTCTTCTGATACGAAGAACGGAGAATATTCCGTCGCTCAAACATTATTGTTCGGGTCAAAAAGTGGGGGTGTCTGATACCTGCGGAAATTTGATCCAGATCATTGAGATGAAGGACGCGCCGCAAAACTGACTTCACGAAGGGGACACTCGCGTTGCCGCGCCGAACGGCAACTCCGTCTGCGTAGACCACCACCATGTGATGCGCAGCTAATGACCGCTCCGAGCCCAAACCGGACACTCACATCCCCTTTCGACGCCACAGCACGGCTTCACCAGATCGGCCATTCGTTAATTCCGCGACGCCGCGCGAGAAAAACCTATCGTCAAGATTACGCTGCGCTCCCGCAAACACCCATACATTGCATGGATAGTTAAGCCGAAAGACGTGCGCATGCGGGCACCTGCCCTCCGAGTTGCGCCTCGCTAAACCGTGGCTTTTCCATCTGCGCACAGAGGTTGTGTGAAAACAACGGAATGTGCTGGCGGCGAAGTCTTGATATCGGAAACCCCGTCAAGACATGCGAGGGTCCGATGATATCAAACACAACCGCCAGCTACGGGCGCGTCGCCCGTTTTTTCCATTGGAGCATCGCGCTCCTGGTGCTGTCAGACATAGCACTTGGATTGATCGGGAAGTTCACGCCGCGTAGTGGCGATACCGTGGTCTTCCTTCGGCTGTTATATTCGTCCCATAAGACGATCGGTATGACGATCTTGGCTTTGGCAGTGTTGCGGGTCGGCTGGGCGATCTTGCAACCGCGCCCTGTGCCGCTTCACCCCGAACGCCGACTTGAAACCTTCGCCGCGGACACGGCGCATTGGGTGCTCTACGCCGCCATCTTCGTGCTCCCACTTTCCGGCTGGGTGATCCATTCGGCCGAAGTGGGATTTGCGCCAATCTGGTGGCCCTCCTCCCAAAGCTTGCCGTTTATTCCAGAATCGGAGCGCCTTGCCGGTGCGGCAGCCAATGTTCACTGGATTGCGGGTATCGTTTTGGCAACGATGGTCGCGGCGCATATTGGGGGCGCAATTAAACACGCGCTAATTGACCGCGATGGCACCTTGGCCCGCATGTGCCGCAATAGGGATATGGACATTTGCAATCGGCGGCGCCCTGACCGTGTTTGCCCCCGCCCACAACGTGGAAGGCGCGTCCCAATTGCCTGCCCAGCAGACCGAAGGCTGGGTCGTGCAGGAAGGCAGCCTGTCGATCACGATCACGAAGATGGGGGCCAAGGTCACTGGCGGCTTTGCCAATTGGCAGGCCGAGATCGAATATGATGAAGTAACCCGAACAGGCACTGTTAAGACGGTGATCAATACGAGCTCCCTTACACTTGGGTCCGTGACGGACCAGGCGAAAGGCCCCGAGTTCTTCGATGTCGCCGGGTAATCCCCCCATTTTTATGGGGGCTCGATCGTAGAACTTACGCAGCCATTCTCAATTTCTGGGCGGGGGTCAT